>CBCTVZ010000041.1:0-19140 GCA_965150505.1 uncultured Robinsoniella sp.
CCAGAAATGGGTTGATTTTGCATCTACATACTGGCATGTGGACTGTGTCCGTAAGATGTCTCTAAATGCTTTTACCTGCCATTATCAAAACTGGTGCAAACGCAAGAAGTACAACTTCAGCCAGTCAAAGGCTGAGGAAATCTATGGAAAAGCAAAGGAGCTTGTTCCTGTACTTCCAAAGGATAACCTTACAAAGCTTATTATCAAGCAGGCTGTTGACCAGCTTATTAGTGCTTCTACAACCGTTGAATCATTACGTACCTTGATGAATGAAACCGCCTCAAAACTATCCGAGTATCCTATTGTTATGGATATGAAAGGGGTTGGACCTTCACTTGGTCCTCAGCTCATGGCTGAGATTGGAGATGTTTCACGATTTACTCATAAAGGTGCTATTACTGCATTTGCTGGTGTAGATCCCGGTGTAAATGAATCCGGTACCTATGAACAAAAAAGTGTGCCAACTTCAAAGCGTGGTTCTTCTGATCTCAGGAAAACCTTGTTTCAAGTAATGGATGCTTTGATTAAAACCAAGCCACAGGATGACCCTGTATATCGGTTTTTAGATAAGAAACGTGCTCAAGGTAAACCTTACTATGTCTACATGACAGCGGGTGCCAACAAGTTTCTAAGAATTTACTATGGTCGAGTGAAAGAATATCTTGCAACTCTTCCAGAATCCTAATTATCCACTACAATTTTCAGACCAGCACTGGTGTGGTGGTCTTATTTTGATACCCAATTTTCAACCTGTATAAAATTTTCAATGTTCTTTTAATTTAGCCTTGACTTTTTATTTGCAGGCTATTTGTATAAATTTAGGCTATTGCTGTCAGTCAGACGTATAAGAACAAACCTATGGAATGTAGTATAATGGATGGAAAAGATAGATACAAGATATAGGCAAAATTTTTTGGGGAACATTGAGAATTTGTGCATAATATGGTATGATAAAACGGAGGAAAATGAGAGAAAAGAAGACAGGAGGAAAAAGTTATGGATGATTATCAAAATTCTGATCAGAATGGATACCAAAACGGATATCAAAATGGGTATCAGACAAATGATTGGAGACAGCAGGGATATTATCAGAATCAGCAGCAGAATTATTACCAGAATGGAAAGGGTTATTATCAGGATCCTAGAAGACAGAATCTGGAAGAACCGATGAGTGTGGGAGAATGGCTTTTGACCATGTTGATTACAGCAATCCCGTGCGTCAATATCATTATGATTTTTGTATGGGCTTTCGGAAGCGGAACAAAGAGAACAAAAGCAAACTGGGCGAGAGCAACTTTGATTGTGGCGCTGATTGGTGTGGTGCTTGGAATTCTGTTAAGTGCATTCGGAGCAAATCAAATCATAAATTTCTATTATCAATTATAAAACGAGGATAAAAAAGAAGACCCCCTTTTATTAGACAAAAACAAGTCTAATGAAAGGGGGTTTTTTGCTCTTATAAAAATCTGTCTATAAAATATATAATCAGAATATTCGCAGAATATCTAATTCTATGAACCATATTCTAACACTTTCAAAACACAAAATCAAGATGTTTTTTTGTTGAAAATTATTAGATGGAAAACAAGAATTTTACAGGAACATTAATAGTTATTTTTATAAAAATAAGGATTTATTTTGTATATCTCAAAAAAAATCTTTAAAAATCTGATAAATAATGATATGATAGTCCGTTAAAATTTCTGATACAAGTTTTAGTCATAAGATAACGCATCGAAAGATATGGCTTCTTTTACAATTCGTACTCCTAATATATTTTTTAATATAAAATATAAATTCAATTATTTCCCCATATACAATCATGATAAGGCTATTTTTGAAAATGATATAAAAAGAAAGGAGGAGGCACATTTCCTATTATTAAAAAGTGGATTTTTGTGCCGAAAGATTTTATGGAAAAACAACAGATGGTATTTTCGGAGATTGTTTCTGAATGGCTTTACAGCAATAATGGTCAAATATCATATTCTACTTTTGTAAAATATGAGCAGCTGATAAAAAACCATATAAAGCCATATTTTGATTCCATCACAGGAACGGATTTGAACAAAGAAATTTTAGAATCCTTTTATGATTTCTTATGCAGAAGACCTTCTCACTTAAAAATGTCAACCAGCAATATGCGTACCATTTTTATGATTGTAAATCATGCGCTGGACTATGCTTACGAGCATCATCTTCTGAAAGAACGGCTGAGAGTAAAATCATGTCTGCCGAAAACGAAACCGATTGTTCATGTGTTTTCTTTAGAAGATCAAAAAATTCTGGAACAGTATATATATAGAAATAAAACGTCTTATTCTCTGGCTATTTTGATGGCGTTGTATTCTGGAATCCGCCTTGGAGAATTATGCGCTTTACAGTGGAAAGATGTAGATTTCCAAAATAATTCGATTAAAATTACAAAAACGGTACAGCGATTGAAAGTAAACTCCGATTCTTGTACAAAAACACAGTTGTTTTTTTCGGCTCCGAAAAGCGGTTGTTCATGCAGAATGATTCCTCTTCCTGAGTTTCTCATCGAATATATGAAAGAATTTTATCATTCATGCAAGGAAGAAGACTTTATTATTGGCAAAAAATGTGTGCCATGTGATCCTCGTGCGTTACAGTATGCTTATCAGAGAATTTTGAAAAAATGTGATATTCCATATTTGAATTTTCATTGTCTGCGCCATACATTTGCAACACGCTGTGTCACAATCGGATGTGATGTCAAAACTTTAAGTGAAATTTTAGGACATTCTGACCTTAAAATTACAATGGATTATTATTTTCATTCTTCCTTTGAATATAAAAAACAGCAGATAAACAAACTCTTTCTTTTATCGTAGAATTAGATATTCTGCGAATATCCTGATTATATGTTTTGCAGCACGGGAAATTTTAAGAATATCATACTGAAAAAGGGGGAGATAACGACAGCGGGAGCATGGATTTGAAATGACATTGAAGATTGAAGAATCGTGGAAGCGCAGAAAAAATAATAAGTTAAGAGTGTCTGCGTCGCGAGAAAAGCAGAAAGATCAAAAGATATTCTGCTTGTGCGGATTGAGAAAAATCCGTTTTATGTAGAAGGAGGACCATATGAAAGGAAAGACAAACAAAGGAGCCAGTGTGATTTTAGCAGCTACGGTCGCATCTACGGCTGTTCCGACACCAGTGATTTATGCTGAGGATGCAATGATACAGGAAACGGAAATGGTGACCGAGACAGAGATGCAGACAGAACCAGTCACAGAAGCTGAAACAGAACCAGTCACAGAAGCAGTGACAGAACCAGTTACAGAAGCTGAGACAGAACCAGTTACAGAAGTTGAGACAGAGCCAGTTACAGAAGCTGAGACAGAGCCAGTCACAGAAGCTGAGACAGAACCAGTCACAGAAGTTGAGACAGAGCCAGTCACAGAAGCTGAGACAGAACCAGTCACAGAAGTTGAGACAGAGCCAGTCACAGAAGCTGAGACAGAACCAGTCACAGAAGCAGTGACAGAGCCAGTTACAGAAACTGAAGCTGAAACAGAAGATGTTGTGAGATCTGTAATAGATGAAGCATCATTTACTGTACAGGACAATGGAGACACTGTTACAATTACAGGTTTAGATCCTAGCGCTACAGCTACAGGAAGCTTACGTATTCCAGATACGATTAAAGGAAAAACAGTTGTAGCAATCGCAGACGGTGCATTTTCTGGAAAAGGCTTTACAGGTACTCTTACACTGCCATCCGGCTTAACTTCTATTGGAGCTAACGCATTTAGCGGCGTTCATTTCAGCGGTGCATTAACACTGCCAGCAGGAGTAACTTCTATCGGCGCTAACGCATTTGAAAATACAACATTTACAAATCTGGTAATGCAGAGCAGTTCTCTGACAATCGGAGCAGGCGCATTTAAAGGATGTACAGGATTGACAGGAACATTAAATCTTGCAGGTGTGACATCTGTAGGAGAGAGCGCATTTGAAGGATGTACAGGACTGACAGGAACATTAAATCTTGCAGGTGTGACATCTGTAGAAAACAGAGCATTTGCAAACTGTGGATTTACAAGCGTAAATCTGGCAGAAGGTCTTCTGAAAATTGGAGATAGTGCATTTGCAGGATGCGCACTGACAGGAACACTTGCATTGCCAAGTACATTATTAGACTTAGGAGCAAATGCTTTTGAGAACTGTGCAGGATTGACAGGAAATATCATGATTCCGGCTGGAGTTACTGAAATTAAAAATAATACATTTGCAGGTTGTACAGGATTAACAGGAAATATTATTCTTCCAGAAGGTCTGACAAGCATTGGAGATGACGCATTTAACGGATGTGTTGGACTGACAGGAGATCTTGTTTTACCAAAGAATGTAAAAAATATTGGAGCAAGAGCATTCCAGGGCTGTAAAGGATTAACAGGAAGCTTAGAATTAGACGGAGCAAATGCAGTGACAATCGGCGTAGATGCCTTTAAAGACTGCAATAGCTTTACAAATCTGAAAATTTCCAATATCGATACGGTTAATGCTAGTACATTACAGGGTATTGACTATAAAGAGTTTACAGGAAAACTGGAATTAAATAATGTAAAGAAAATTGATGCAAATGTCTTCGATGGAAGCAAATTTACAAGTGTTGTCATGACAAATGTATCTGAAATTGCAGATAATGCGTTTGCAAATTGCGCGGCACTGACAGATTTGAACTTAGAAGGCGTAGCAAAAATTGGAGCAAGCGCATTTGCAGGTTGTACAGCGCTGGCAACAATGAACTTAGAAGGTGCAACAGAAATTGGAGCAAGCGCATTCGCAGGATGCACAGGCTTAACAGGTAAAGTAGACTTAAGCAAAGTAACAACACTTGGAGCAAGCGCATTTGAGGGTTGTGCAGGACTGACAGGAGTTTTAAATTTAGAAAACTTAACTGCTATTCCTGAAAACGCATTTAAAGGTTGTGCTGGATTTACAAGCGTTGTTCTTCCAACAGCAGAAGGAGCTTCCTTTACAGTTGGAAATAACGCATTTGAAGGATGTGCAGGATTAGCAGGTGAGCTGAACTTAAGTAAAGCTGCTTCTCTTGGAACAAATGCGTTTAAAGATTGTGCAGGATTGACAAATCTTGTATTGTCAAATGCTACACTTCCAGAAGGCGTATTCTCAGGTTGTGCAGGACTGACAGGAACATTAGATTTAAGCGAAGTAACAGAAGTTGCAAAGAGTGCGTTTGAAGGATGTGCGAACTTAACAGGCGTACAGCTCCAGAATGCAACAACGATTGGAGAGAAAGCATTTGCTGGTTGCGCTAGTCTGACAGAGGTACAGCTTCAGAAAGCAACAACGATTGGAGACAATGCGTTTGAAGGATGTGCTAGCTTAGCAGGTAATCTGGATCTGAACAGCGTTGAAACGATTGGAAATAATGCGTTTGCAGGTTGTACAGGATTGACAGGACTGAGACTTCCAATGAATGTACAGAGCATTGGAGATGAAGCATTCGCAGGATGTACAAACCTGACAAGTGATTTATATTTAAATAACACAACAATCGGAGCAAGAGCATTTGCAGGTTGTGCAGGACTTAGCGCATTAAACTTAACAGGTGTTACATTAAATGAACATTCTTTCAAAGATTGTACAGGTGTAACAGGTGCATTATATCTGAACAATGTAAAACTGAACGGTAAAGGTGCATTTGAGGGTTGTACAGGAATCAATTCTTTAAGAATGACATCTATGACATCCATCAAAGAAGAGACATTCAAAGGTTGTACAGGACTGACAGGATTAGATCTGGCAGGTATTACTGCAATAGAGGCAAGAGCATTTGAAGGATGTACAGGAATCGCAGGAAGCTTAAACTTAGGCGCAGTGACAACTATTGACGAAAGCGCATTCGCAGGATGTACAGGAATCACAGGAAACTTAGATTTCAAAAAAGTGACAAAACTTGGAAACAGCGCATTTGCAGGTTGTACAGGCGTAACAGGAGTGACTCTGGATGGTTCTGTAACAACAGACATTGGAACAGATGTATTTAAAGGATGCGCAGGCATCACAGAATTAAAATTATCTAACCTTTCTACAATTCCAAGTATCTTTGCAGATTGTACAGGACTGAAGAGTCTGGATCTGAAAAATGTTTCTGCAATCGCAGATAAGGCATTTGAAAACTGTACAGGTTTAACAGAACTGAAATTAGAAGGCGTAACAAACATTGGAGCAAGTGCATTCGCAGGATGTACAGGCGTAACAGGCGAAATCGATTTAAGCAAGGTAACAACACTTGGAGCAAGCGCATTTGAAAATTGTGCAGGACTGACAGGTAAAGTAGATTTAAGCCAAGTAACAGCATTAAATGAATCTACATTTGCAGGATGCTCTGGATTGACAAGTTTTGTATTAAATCCAAACGTAACAGCTATTCCAGACGGATTCTTTAAAAACGCTACAGGACTGACAGAACTGGCATTAGATAAGATAACATCTATTGGAGTAAGTGCATTTGAAAACTGTGCAGGACTGACAGCTCTGAAATTAGACAGCGTAACAGAGATCAAAGACAACGCATTCGCAGGCTGCACAGGATTAGCAGGCGAAGTAAACTTTGGTAAAGTAGCAACATTTGGAGAAAGCGCATTTGAAGGCTGTGCAGGACTGACAGGAGCTTTAGTATTTGCTGATAACGCTGTTGTTGGCAATAATGCGTTTAAAGGCTGTGCAGGATTTACAGGCGATTTAGATTTAAGCAAAGTAACAGTTGGAGAAGGTACATTTGAAAATTGTACAGGACTGACAGGAAAACTTACACTGAATGCAACAGCATCAGAAGTTCCAGCAAGAGCATTTGCAGGCGCAGGATTTACAGGCGAACTGGTAATTCCAAAATCTGTAAAAACGATTAAAGCAAGCGCATTTGCAGACTGTGCAGGTTTAACAGGTGAATTAGCACTTGGAAACGTGACAGGAATTGAAGCAAGCGCATTCACAGGATGCACAGGCTTAACAGGCGAACTGGTACTGCCAGAAAGCTGTAAATCTGTTGGAAACAGCGCATTTGCAGGTTGTACAGGACTGACAGCTGTAAAATTACCAGCTGGACTGTCTGCATTAGAAAGCTACGCATTCTTAAATACAGGAATCAACAAAGTAGAAAACAAATCTTCTCTGACAATTGATCTGAAACAGAACTTTGGATCTTCCTACTGGTATCACGTAGAAGATCAGAAACCAGTTGATCCAGAAGCTTGCTACCTGACAAAAGGAACAGCAAGAAAGACAATCAGCAAAATCGAAGTGACAGCTGAAAAAGATGCTCTGGAACTGGGCGAAGAAATGCAGGTAAGCGTTACAACAGAAGCAGAAGGCGTAGACGCAGATATGACTGCATACACATTAAGCAGCAGCAACGAGAAAGTTCTCACAGTAGATGAGACTGGAAAAGTTACAGCTGTTGGATCAGGAAAAGCAGAAATTATTGCAACAGCAAACTTCAGTACTGTAAAAGCAAGCGTAGAAGTTACCGTAGCAGGTGAAGTTGTTCTTGATAAACCAGTTGTTAAAGCAGAAGCATCAAAAGAAAATGTTTCTGAAGTAAATCTGACATGGAATGCAGTAGATGGAGCAGATGCTTATATCGTTTACCAGCAGAATGGAGAAGGCTGGGTTGAAATTGGCCGTGTTGGCACTGTGGCAGAACAGGCTGAATATGCTTACTCAGTAGAAGGTTTACAGACAGGAACAAAATATACATACAGCGTAGAAGCATACAGCAAAGTAGGCGATACAGAATACTACAGCGGAAAGAGCGAGGCTGTTTCAGCAGTAACAAACTTAGCTCAGCCAGCACTGAAATCTGCAACAGCTGTTTCTAATGGTGTAAAAGTAGTATGGAGTCCAGTAGAAAATGCACAGGGATATCGTATTTACCGTAAAGAAGCTGGTTCTTCTGAATGGGTAATGGTACGCAGAATTGCTGGAGAAAACAAATATTTCTGCGTTGATTCAACTGTAGAAGCAGGAAAAGAATATACTTATACTGTAACAGCTACATGCTCTGTTGACGGTGAATTCTATCAGAGTACATACGATGAGACAGGCGTTTCTGTTCAGACAATCCTTATGGCAGAACCTACAATCGTATCTGTAGGAGCAGCTGATAATGTAACAACAGCTCTGCGTGTAACATGGAATCCAGTAGAAGATGCTGACGGATATATCATCTACCGCAAAGGTGCAAACGATAAAGAATGGACAAGAATTAAGAAAGTAATGGGCCAGACAACAGATCATTACTCCAACGTTAAACTTGAGCCAGGAACAAAATATACATACTGCGTACAGTCCTTCGTTAAGAAAGACGGAGTTGTATACTACAGCGAAAAAGGAAACAATGCTGTTTCTGCTGTAACACACTTAAAGACACCAGCTCTGAAATCTGCAACAACTGTTTCTAATGGTGTAAAAGTAGTATGGAGTCCAGTAGAAAATGCACAGGGATATCGTATCTACCGTAAAGAAGCAGGATCAGGATGGAAACTGGTACGCAGAATTGCTGGAGAAAACAAATCCTTCTGCATCGATACTACAGCAGAAAAAGGTAAAGCATATACTTATACTGTAAGAGCAACTTGCTCATGGGATGGAAAATTGTACCTGAGCAAATATAATACAAAAGGTATTGCTGTAAAATAAAAAATTCAAAATTTTGAATAGAACACCCTAAAACAAAAGGCTCTTTCTCAAGAGTTTGGGCAACTATTTTTACGAGACATCGGAATTTAATTCCGGTGTCTCTTTAGGTTAAGGATAAAATTTTTTTATTTATCGGAACTCCATCTTCCGGAAGCACCGCATGGAAGGATCAGCCCTGTGTTTGTGACAGGAAGACCGATTTCCTGTGCTTCTACATGACCTTTCCAGTCTTTTAAGGCAAGAGAAATCATATAAGTCAGGACAGCAGGCGCAAGTCCTGTCGTATAAGAGTTGACGAGGAAGAACAATGGATCATCACTCAAAAGTTTTGTGCAGAGCTGGATAAAAGGGAAAATAGAATCTTCAATTTTCCATATTTCTCCTTTTGGACCACGACCATAGGAAGGAGGGTCCATGATGATGGCATCATAATGATTGCCACGGCGAATTTCACGCTCTACAAATTTTACACAGTCATCGACAAGCCAGCGAATCGGAGCATTTTCCAGATTGGAAGCTTTTGCGTTTTCTTTTGCCCATCCGACCATACCTTTTGAGGCATCAACGTGAGTGACAGAAGCTCCGGCGGCAGCCGCTGCAAGTGTAGCGCCTCCTGTGTAAGCAAAGAGATTTAAAACTTTGACAGGACGGTTGGCATTTCTAATTTTTTCAGAGAACCAATCCCAGTTTGTAGCTTGCTCTGGGAACAGTCCTGTGTGTTTAAAGCTAAATGGTTTCAGATGGAAGGACAGTTCTTTGTAATGAATGGTCCACTGCTGTGGCAGATCAAAAAATTCCCATTCTCCGCCGCCTTTTTGACTGCGGTGATAATGACCATTTTTTTTCTTCCAGCCACTGTGCTGTTTTTTTGTATTCCAGATTACCTGAGGGTCTGGGCGGACGAGAAGATAATCTCCCCATCGCTCCAATTTTTCACCTCCAGAGGTATCAATCACTTCATAATCTTTCCAAGAATCAGCTATCCACATATCAAATTTTCCTTTCTGTTATTCAATTTATGATTCCAGTGAACGGAACCAGTAAGTATAAAGATCCTCAAAACCAAGAGAGGTATATAAGTTTTTTGCGCCGGTGTTTCCCTGTACAACCTGAAGATAAGCGCGGGAACAGCCTTTTTTCTGCGCTTCTGACAAGATGGAACTGCAGATTGCGCGAGCAAACTGTTTTCGACGGCAGCTTGCATCGACATAGATGGCATAAAGTCCGACGTAGCCACGGTCTAAGATCCCAAGACCGGAGGCAACCATACGCCCGTCAATCTCGATGCAGGCAACGATGGTCTCTTTTGGGATTGCCTTAAACATGGAAGGAACAATTCTCACAAGAGTAGGATTTGTCGTACCATTTAAGCGAAAAAGAGATCGAATCCAGTCATCGGTGATCGTATCTCTCAGCTGAACTATCACATTTTCAGGATAGTAGACAGTGGAGGGCAGATTGGAATTGCGTCCGTAAAACTCATATTCTTCTGTGAGTGAAGGAAACGGATGAAAATGAGCCATCGGCATTGTCATAACTTCGGTCACATGGCGAATTTGATAGCCACGCTCTGCCAGACACTGATCGAAAGACGGATCGAGAAGCGGCTGAATTTTAAAATTGACCGGTGTGCGATAGTTTCTGTACACCGATTCACAGTAAGCGATTTTCTCATCTGTCGGAAGCGTCGAAATTCCAACTTGTTCCACACTGTTTGTACGGTAGGTATAGTTGTGTGAAAAGCGGATCAGCCAGCCGTCATATAATTCAATTTTATGGGAAGGCCAGGCGTTTAAAGAAATTTCTTCCAACAGTCGTATTGTATTATTTGAGGGCATAAAATTTCAAAAATCCTCCTTATTCTATTGTCCGTATCTAATATGTTACAAAGAAAAAATATCTTCTCCGTCAAAAAAATAAATAGTTAAAAGTGTCAGCCTTTATTATAGGGGAAAGCATTTTGAGAATCAATCAAAAACTTAAGAATACAGCAAATTAAACTTTTTATGACGAAAACCACAAGGGTTCTCGTCTTATTTATAAAACAATAGCCAGAAAACCCACTGCCTTTAGGCGATGGGCAGTTTACAAAGGGAAGACAAAAGAATTAACTTGGCAAATGAACAGGATATGATATACTTATATATGGTATAAGGCCTCAGAAAAGAAGGCACTGTATTTTGATAAAAAAGAAGACAGAAGGAGGTTTTTAAAGTGAGAATCGGATTCATCGGAGGCGGAAATATGGCTTCAGCTATGATTGGCGGAGTGCTGAAACAAAAGATTGTTCAGACAGATGAAATCATTGCATCGACAAAGACGGAAAAGAGCAGACAGCGTCTTTTTGATGCGTACGGTATCCGTACAACGCTGGACAACCATGAAGTTGCTAAAAACAGTGATGTCTTGATTTTGGCAGTGAAGCCGAAATTTTATGAAGAAGTGATTGCACAGATTCGCGATCAGGTCAGAGCAGATCAGATTGTTGTCAGCATTGCTCCGGGAAAAACATTGAAATGGCTGGAAGAGCTGTTTGAAAAACCTGTAAAATTAGTGCGCTGTATGCCAAATACTCCGGCGCTTGTAGGCGAGGGAATGACAGGTATGTGCGCCAATGAACGCCTGACAGAAGAAGAGAAAAAGGAGATCAGCAGAATTTTGGAAGGCTGTGGAAAGGTTGAGCAGGTGGAGGAAGGGCTGATGGATGTGGTTGTCTCAGTCAGCGGAAGTTCTCCGGCATATGTCTTCTTATTTATTGAAGCAATGGCAGATGCTGCTGTTGCAGATGGAATGCCGCGCGCTCAGGCATATCGAATGGCGGCGCAGGCTGTTTTAGGCAGCGCGAAGATGGTTTTAGAGACGGGAAAACATCCGGGAGAATTAAAAGACATGGTCTGCTCACCGGGAGGAACGACGATCGAAGCTGTCCGTGTGCTAGAAGAAAAAGGAATGCGCAGCGCAGTGATTGAGGCAATGAAAGCATGTACAGAAAAAGCGAAAGGATGTTAAAGAGATGTTAAGAGAAAACGCATGGAAAAAATATGACAGCGAAAAGCTTCAGAAAATGAACAGTTTTTGTGACAACTACAAAAACTTTATCAGCGAATGCAAGACAGAAAGAGAATGTGTTACATTTGCAGTGGAAGAAATCAAAAAAGCAGGATATGTTGATCTGAATGAAGTGATCGCTGCTGGAAAAGAGCTGAAAGCTCAGGATAAAGTATATGTAAACTATATGGGAAAAGCGCTTGCAATGTTCCAGATTGGCGATGTGCCAATGGAAAAAGGAATGAATCTGTTAGGCGCTCATGTCGATTCTCCAAGACTTGACCTGAAACAAGACCCATTATATGAAGATAGTGATTTAGCGCTGTTAGATACACATTACTATGGCGGAATCAAAAAATATCAGTGGGTAGCTCTTCCGCTGGCGCTTCATGGCGTTGTTGTAAAAAAAGACGGAACGGTCATGAATGTTGTAATCGGAGAAGATGAGAACGATCCTGTTCTTGGAATTTCAGATCTGCTGATCCACCTGTCTCAGAACCAGATGGAAAAGACAGGAAGCAAAGTGGTAGAAGGAGAAGACTTAAATATTCTGGTTGGCAGTATCCCGCTTGAAGGTGAAGAAAAAGAACCTGTGAAAGCGCAGATTGTAAAACTGCTTGAAGAAAAATATGGTATCACAGAAGAAGATTTCAGCTCTGCAGAATTGGAAGCAGTTCCGGCAGGAAAAGCAAGAGATTATGGCTTAGATCGCAGTCTGATTATGGGATATGGCCACGATGACAGAATCTGCGCTTATCCATCTTATCAGGCAATGCTGTCCTTAGACCATGCTGAAAAAACGTGTGTCTGCCTTCTTGTAGATAAAGAAGAAATCGGAAGCGTTGGAGCGACAGGAATGCACTCCAGATTTTTTGAAAATGCAGTTGCAGAGATCTTAAATGCAATGGGAGAGTACAGCGAGCTGAAAGTCAGAAGAGCTTTGGCAAACTCCAAGATGCTTTCCTCCGATGTAAGCGCTGCATTTGATCCAAACTATCCATCTGTTATGTGCAAGAAAAATACAGCATATTTCGGAAAAGGACTGACTATCAACAAATATACAGGATCAAGAGGAAAATCTGGATCAAACGATGCAAATCCAGAGTATATGGCACAGCTGCGTAAAGTATTTGACGAAAATGATGTGGCATATCAGACAGCCGAACTTGGAAAAGTAGATCAGGGCGGCGGTGGAACAATCGCTTATATTATGGCAAACTATGGTATGGATGTCATCGACAGCGGTGTGGCAGTTCAGAATATGCACGCTCCTTGGGAAGTGGCAAGCAAAGTAGATATCTATGAAGCATATCTTGGATACTGCGCATTCCTGAAAGATGTAAAATAAAATGACGCAAGAGTACTATTAGAAATGTATAGTCATTCGATGGACAGGCAGTTCATAAATAGAATCCTTTTGTTAATAAAATAGAATGAAACGGATAAGAAAAGCTTTTCTTCTGCTTTGAGGCAGTGGAAAAGCTTTTTTGTCAAAAATCTTATAAAATAGGAAGAGAAATGATATCATTTTTCTTGGAATCTGAGAAGAAACGTACTATAATATAGAAGAAAGCGTCTCAGGGGGAGAGAATATGAAGAAGCTATTCAAACATTTATGGAAGTGCGCTGCGATTATCGGGATCTATACGTTTATGTATCTTGTGATTGAGCGAGGATTAGGGGAAAACCAGATCAGAAAGATCAGGGAAAAATTAGGAAGATAGCAGGAAAAAGCAGGGTAAATAGAAGAAATTTAACAGTCGCCTCTGTACAGAAAAAAAAACAAAAAAAATTTTAAAAAAGGTATTGCATTTTGAAAAAATATCGGATATAATCATCACTGTTGTGACCTTGATAGCGTAGAAGCGTGAGGTTGCTGCGGGATGGGAAAGAGAAAAAGACCGCAGGTTTTCCGTGGAGCGAATGTCAAGTTAAAGAAAACTGGCGACAAGTCACTGTACAATAGAAACTGATCACGAATATTCGTGAGAAACAATGTGAGTATTTTTAGGATACACACGGGAGAGTGTACAGTCACCGCTTGTCGTACTGCTTAATAGTGCGAAAAGGAGGCGACTTTTTTTATGGCAAGTCAAGTAATGAGAATCACTTTAAAAGCATATGATCATCAGTTAGTAGATGCATCTGCAAAGAAAATTATCGAAACCGTAAAGAAAAATGGATGTCAGGTGAGTGGACCAGTTCCGTTACCAACAAAGAAAGAGGTTGTAACAATCTTAAGAGCTGTTCACAAATATAAAGACTCCAGAGAACAGTTCGAGCAGAGAACACACAAAAGACTGATCGATATCATCACACCAAACCAGAAAACAGTAGATGCTCTGGGAAGACTGGAAATGCCAGCAGGTGTTCACATCGATATCAAAATGAAATAATTAAAAAGTGATCAAAGTTTGAATGAAGTAAATTATCCTTACAGGTTGATATAGAAGCAACGAAATCGTTCCACTTATATTGACTGTCTGTCTAGGATGATTGCACAACACAGTGTAATCCGCTGTAGATTAACAGGAGGTAAAAAAATGAAGAAAGCGATTTTAGCTACAAAAGTCGGAATGACTCAAATCTTCAACGAAAACGGAGTATTAACTCCAGTAACAGTTCTTCAGGCTGGACCATGTGTAGTAACACAGGTTAAAACAGTAGAGAACGACGGTTACAGTGCAGTTCAGGTAGGTTTTGTTGATAAGAGAGAAAAATTAGTAAACAAACCTATGAAAGGCCATTTTGGAAAAGCTGGTGTTTCTTACAAGAGATACGTCAGAGAGTTCAAGTTTGAAAATGCAGAAGAGTACACATTAGCACAGGAAATCAAAGCAGACATCTTCGCAGCAGGCGACAAGATCGACGCAACAGCAATTTCCAAAGGAAAAGGATTCCAGGGTGCAATTAAGAGACACGGCCAGAGCCGCGGACCTATGGCACACGGTTCTAAATTCCATCGTCATGCAGGTTCAAACGGTGCTGCATCCGATCCAAGCCGCGTATTCAAAGGCAAAAAAATGCCAGGACAGATGGGTGCAAAACAGATCACAATCCAGAATCTGGAAGTTGTGAAAGTAGATGCAGAGAACAATCTGATCTTAGTAAAAGGTGCTGTACCAGGACCAAAGAAATCCTTAGTAACAATCAAAGAAACAGTTAAATCCGGCAAATAAGGCTTTTTATAGGAAAGGAGGAACTCACAGATGGCAAACGTATCTGTTTACAATATGGAAGGCAAAGAAGTTGGCACAATGGAGCTGAACGATGCTGTATTCGGTGTGGAAGTAAACGAACATCTGGTACACATGGCAGTAGTAAGCCAGCTTGCAAATAAACGTCAGGGAACACAGAAAGCAAAAACTCGTTCCGAAGTTTCCGGTGGCGGAAGAAAACCTTGGAGACAGAAAGGAACTGGTCATGCAAGACAGGGTTCAACAAGAGCTCCACAGTGGACAGGCGGCGGAGTTGTATTTGCTCCAACACCAAGAGAATATTCTTTCAAAATGAATAAGAAAGAAAAGAGAATGGCACTGAAATCTGTATTAACATCCAGAGTTCAGGAAAACAAACTGATTGTTCTTGACGAATTAAAATTTGATGAAATCAAGACAAAGAACATGAAAGCAGTTCTGGATAACTTAAACGTAACAAAAGCACTTGTTGTTCTGAACGACAATGACAAGAATGTTGTATTATCCGCAAGAAACATTGCAAACGTTGCAACTGCTCAGACAAGCACAATCAATGTTTATGACATCTTAAAATATAATACAGTTGTAGTAACAAAAGCTGCTGTAGCAACAATCGAGGAGGTGTACGCATAATGGCAGATATCAAATATTATGATGTAATCCAGAAACCAGTGATTACAGAAAAAAGTATGAATGCTATGGGCGAGAAAAAATACACTTTCTTAGTTCATACAGACGCAACAAAAGGACAGATCAAAGAAGCTGTTGAAAAAATGTTCAACGGAACAAAAGTAAAAAGCGTAAACACAATGAACTTAGACGGAAAGTCTAAAAGACGCGGACCAACAGTTGGAAAAACAGCAAAATCTAAAAAAGCTATCGTAGCTTTAACAGAAGATAGCGCTGATATCGAAATTTTTGAAGGACTTTAATTCCTGACCAAAACGGGACAGTCCATGAATGAGCGGTCAGGCAAATAGGCAGTTGACCGCAGCTATACGCAACGAAGGCGTGATAATAAATATTCGAAAGGAGAGACAACAATGGGAATTAAAGTTTATAATCCATATACACCTTCCAGAAGACATATGACTGGATCTGATTTCGCAGAAATCACAAAAAGTTTCCCAGAGAAATCCTTAGTGGTATCTCTTAACAAAAACTCTGGACGTAACAACCAGGGTAAAATTACAGTAAGACATCGTGGAGGCGGAAGCCGCAGAAAATATAGAATCGTAGACTTCAAGAGAAAGAAAGACGGAATTCCGGCTAGAGTAATTGGAGTAGAATACGATCCAAACAGAACAGCAAACATCGCTCTGATCTGCTATGCAGACGGTGAAAAATCCTACATCTTAGCTCCACAGGGCTTAAAAGTAGGAATGAAAGTTATGAATGGTGCAGAAGCCGAAGTAAGAGTCGGAAACTGCCTTCCATTAGAATTAATCCCAGTTGGTACAATGGTACACAACGTTGAATTATATCCAGGAAAAGGTGGACAGCTCGTTCGTTCTGCTGGAAACGCAGCACAGCTGATGGCAAAAGAAGGAAAATATGCTACACTTCGTCTTCCATCAGGTGAAATGAGAATGGTTCCAATTATCTGCCGTGCAACAGTTGGTGTTGTAGGAAATGCAGAGCATAACCTGATCAACGTTGGTAAAGCTGGTAGAAAACGCCATATGGGTATCAGACCTACCGTTCGTGGTTCTGTAATGAACCCTAACGATCATCCACACGGTGGTGGAGAAGGAAAGACTGGTATCGGTCGTCCAGGTCCATCTACACCTTGGGGCAAACCTGCTCTTGGATTGAAGACAAGAAAGAAAAACAAACATTCTAACAAGCTGATCGTAAGAAGAAGAGACGGTAAAGCAATCAACAACTAATTAATTAACAAAGTTTATAAGGAGGTTAGAACCTATGGCTCGCTCACTTAAAAAAGGACCATTTGTGGATGAAAGCTTAATGAAAAAAATCGAAGCTCAGAACGCATCAGGGGAAAAACAGGCAATCAAAACCTGGTCCCGTCGTTCTACAATTTTCCCTCAGATGGTTGGACATACAATCGCAGTTCATGATGGAAGAAAACATGTTCCGGTATACGTAACAGAGGATATGGTTGGACATAAACTCGGAGAATTTGTTGCAACAAGAACTTACAGAGGACATGGAAAAGACGAAAAGAAATCTGGCGTTCGCTAAGATATCGGAATTGAAAGGAGGTTTCATTCATGGCTAAAGGACATAGATCACAGATCAAAAGAGAGAGAAATGCTCAGAAAGACACAAGACCATCAGCAACACTGTCTTATGCAAGAGTGTCTGTTCAGAAAGCATGTTTCGTTTTAGATGCCATTAGAGGCAAAGATGTGCAGACAGCACTTGGTATTGTGACATACAACCCAAGATATGCGTCTTCTTTAATAGAGAAATTACTGAAATCAGCGATTGCAAACGCTGAACACAACAATCAGATGAATGTAGAAAACCTTTACGTAGAGGAGTGCTACGCAAACAAAGGACCTACAATGAAGAGAATCAGACCGAGAGCACAGGGAAGAGCTTACAGAATCGAAAAGAGAATAAGCCATATTACTGTTGTGCTGAATGAAAGATAAGGAGGGCAATCATGGGACAGAAAGTTAATCCACACGGCTTGAGAGTCGGTGTTATTAAAGACTGGGACTCAAAATGGTATGCTGAAGCTGACTTTGCAGACTGCTTAGTGGAAGATTACAATATCAGAACATATCTGAAAAAGAAATTATATAGCGCTGGTGTTTCTAAGATCGAAATCGAGAGAGCATCTGACCGTGTAAAAGTGATCATCTACACAGCAAAACCAGGTGTTGTAATCGGTAGAGGCGGCGCTGAGATCGAGAAAGTAAAAGCTGAATTAGCTAAATTTACAGATAAAAAATTAATCGTAGATATCAAAGAAGTAAAAAGACCTGACAGAGATGCTCAGTTAGTAGCTGAAAATATCGCTTTACAGCTGGAAAACCGTGTTTCTTTCAGACGTGCCATGAAATCCTGCATGGGCAGAACCATGAAGGCAGGCGCTCTGGGTATCAAAGCAGCTGTTTCCGGTCGTCTTGGCGGAGCAGATATGGCACGTACAGAGTTCTACAGCGAAGGAACAATTCCGCTGCAGACATTAAGAGCAGATATTCAGTATGGATTCGCTGAAGCAGATACAACTTACGGAAAATTAGGCGTAAAAGTTTGGATCTATGAAGGCGAAGTACTTCCAACTAAAGGAAACAAGGAAGGGAGCGATAAATAATGTTAATGCCAAAGAGAGTTAAGCGTCGTAAACAGTTCCGTGGTTCCATGGCCGGAAAGGCACTGAGAGGAAATGTAGTAAGCAACGGTGAATACGGTTTAGTGGCTACAGAGCCATGTTGGATCAAATCCAACCAGATCGAGGCAGCCCGTGTTGCTATGACGCGTTATATTAAACGTGGTGGTAAAGTTTGGATCAAAATTTTCCCAGATAAGCCAGTAACAGCAAAACCAGCAGAAACACGTATGGGTTCCGGAAAAGGAACATTAGAATACTGGGTAGCAGTTGTAAAACCAGGCAGAGTAATGTTTGAAATCGCAGGTGTTCCTGAAGAAGTAGCAAAAGAAGCTCTGCGTCTTGCTATGCACAAACTTCCATGCAAATGTAAAATTGTTTCTCGTGCAGACTTAGAAGGCGGTGATAACAGTGAAAATTAATAAGGATTTTAATAAAGATTTAAGAAACAAATCAGCTGCAGAATTATCCGAAGAATTAGTAGCTGCTAAAAAGGAACTTTTCAATTTAAGATTCCAGAACGCAACAAATCAGTTAGATAATACAAGCAGAATCAAAGAAGTTCGCAAGAACATCGCAAGAATTCAGACAGTTATCGCTGAGAAGACTAACGCTGCTAACTAATCAGGCAGACGCGGAAGACCGCATAAGTCCGTATTTCTTAGTTATTTCATAGAAAGGAGATTACCACTGTGGAAAGAAATCTTAGAAAAACTCGTACAGGTAAAGTAGTCAGCGATAAAATGGATAAGACAATCGTTGTAGCTGTAGAGAACCATGTAAAACATCCTCTTTACAACAAAATCGTAAAGAGAACATATAAATTAAAAGCGCATGATGAAAACAATGAGTGCAATATCGGTGATACCGTAAAAGTTATGGAAACCAGACCGT
>CBCTVZ010000042.1:0-18364 GCA_965150505.1 uncultured Robinsoniella sp.
TGATTGCTGAAAAACAATATCTATCTTTTATATTATTAAGTATATCAAAAGAATAAAAAAAGAAAAATTTTTTATAACTATGAGTTTTTGACATTTTTATGAGATTAATTAAAAATAATATAAAAATGATCTGAAATATAAAGATAAAAATAAAAAAAGCAAAAATTTAGCATATTTTTTAAAGGTAAACATAGAATAAATATTTTGAAAAGTGATATAATCAAAAAAAATCAGATGAAGATAATATAAAGATGTCTGAAACTGATGGAGGGAAAAAGAGAAAATGCTAAAGAATCAGAGAAAGAAAAAAACATCAATATGGATTGGAATAGTAGAAATAGTTATTTTTATTTGTAGCATATTTTTTATTTTTATGAATAGTGCAAATAAAAAAGAAAGTAAAACTATCGAGAGAATTGCAGTAATTTTGCCGAAAGAAGAGACAAATCCATTTTGGAAAACCGTATGGGATGGTGTACGAGACTGCTCAGAAGAAAAAGAAATATGGCTTTCAGAATATCAGTATGATAGTTTTTCAGATGATAATGTAGAAAACTTGTTAGAAATGACGATTCTATCTAAGACAGATGCTGTTATTTTAAGAGCCTCTGACTATACATCAGATCGTATGAAAAACCTTTTAAAAAATGCGAAAGAGGAAGAAATAGCTATTATTTTAATAGACAGTGATACACAACAAGAACTGAGAGATATTTTTGTTGGAGTGAATAATATTGAAGCAGGAAAAAAGGCGGCATATACATTAATAGAGCACTATCAGCCTAAACGGATCTTAGAAATTCGTAATGATGGAAATCCTACATCAGTTGTGATGAGAGAACAAGCATTTTATGAATGGATGCAGTCAATAAATAAAGAGAATATGATTTCATCTATTGTTTTAAGTGGCGCTGAACAAGTACGATACCAAACAGCACAAAAGTTTTTAATGGAAACAGAAAAAGGAGATGCGATTGTTTGCTTTGGAGCTAATACGACTTTAATAGCAGCAAAAACAATTGAACGTTTAGGTATGCAGGATACTATTTTTTTGATGGGATTTGGTGAGTCAGAAGAAGCGATAGAATATGTAAAAAGTGGAGAAATAGATTTATTATTTGCGCAAGAAAATTATAAGATGGGATACAAGGCAGTAGAATGTGCAATCCAAATTTTAAAAGACGATAAAATACAAGATAGAGATAATACATATATTAATATTGTTGCAATTACAAAAGAAGAGATAGAGGAAAATAGATGAAGGAAGAAAAAAATTATCATGTGTTGATTGTGGAGGATGAACCATTAGAATGTATTGTGTTAGAGAAGATTTTAAGAGAAAATTATTCACAGATAAAAAGAATTGATATTGCACAAAATGGGATAGATGCTTTAAAGATGGCACAGGAATATGATCCAGATTTGTTACTTGTAGATATTAATATACCAGTGATTTCAGGATTAGAATTAATCAAGGAATTGTACAGGCACCAGTTTGGAGGAGAAATTTTGATGGTTACAGCATATGACTCTTTTCAATATGCAAAAGAAGCTATGAAATATGGGGCATCAGGATATCTTTTAAAACCTATTTCGGATCAAGAATTACATGAATATATAGATCAATGTATAAGAAAAATTGAAAAAAAACGTAAGCAAATTCGTTTGGAAGAACAGTTATCACAAGGCATAGATTCACTTTGTTCCTATGCACAAAGCTATCTGCTGTGTGATTTATTGCAAGGAAATATTCCTGAAGATGCATTAAGTTATGCGTATGGTTATCCAGAAAATGGAGAACTTCAAATGAGAATGATAAAAATACAATTTTTTCAAAATTTAGATGTAGAATATCAAAATGAATTACTTAGGATGATGGAAGAATTATTTTGTCCTATATTTCGTATGCTTAGCTTGGTAGAAAAAAAAGAAAATTATTTTTTAATTCAACCGATAGAAAAACAACAAAAGGAATATTTAAATGTGAGTACATGGGCGCTTGGAATTAGTGCGATGAAACAAATTTATAAACAATTTCCTGATACATTAATATCACTTACTGGATTATGCAATTCTTATGAAGAACTCCAAAAAGAAATAGAAAGATGGATTCATCAGAAAAATAAAAAAACAAAAGAATTATTATATGGATATACTTTTCATGAATTTATAGAATATTGTCCTGTTATACAGAGTACACTTTTTACAGCACATGAGAAAAAAATGAAACGTCAAAAAGCAGTCCAGCGTATGAGAGAAAAAAATGGATCTAGAATAGTAAGAATTTATAAATCCTATTTTGAAAACAATGAATCACCATATGAGGCGGTATATTTATTAATGAGAGCTGTTTTAATTTATAATGAAGAAATAGATCTTTCAGATCTTGTAATGACGATAAATCCTAATGAAATAGAAAAATCGCTTGAAACATGGTTTTTAGACCAATTTCAACAAAATAATTTAGAAGTTTTACAAGAAAAAAAATCTCCAGTTATTCAAACTGCTCTTCAAATCATGAGAGAAGAATATGGGTCAGCAAATTTGTCTCAATTAGAGCTTTCCGAACGCCTAGGGCTAAGTCAGGCTTATTTTTGTCGTTTATTTAAAAAAGAAACTGGAAAAAATTTTGTAAGTGCAATAACAGAAATACGAATGTGCCATGCACAGGAGTTATTAGATGCAGGAAAGTCTCCAGAAGAAACAGCAGTGGAATGTGGTTATTTAAATAAAAAATATTTTTACGATAGTTTTAAACAGCGTTTTGGAGTGACTGTATTACAATATCAAAAGAAAAAGGAAAGATAAAAAATGAAAAAAGAAGAAAAAAGACAGCATTCAATTCGGTCTGACATATTGAAGGTAACAACATTTAGTATATATGCTATGTTTTGTTTCTGCGTTATATTAATTTTAGTAGAATATATGGCATTATATGACATGAAAGAAATGATAGGAAAGGCTAGTATCTATGCATCTTATTATAATAGTTGTGAACAGACTCATCAAACTATGTTGGAATATATGAGTAATCATAGGGAAGAGAGCAGAGAAAAATGTATGTATGCAATAGAAGAATTTACGTATTTTTCAGAAGAACTTAGAACAGAATTTATGCATCCAAAAGTAGAAGATCATTATTATTTATCAATGGCTTATCGAGAATGTGTAGAGAAATTTTTGGAGATGGGGGAGGAAACACTTTCAGAAGAACAGATGAAAGTTTATACAGAAGCGGAACGAATTCGCAGTTATTTGCAGTATAATTTAGAAGCATTAAATACAATACGTAGTCAAGTTATTACACAAGGCAGTCAGAAGATTTTTGATAGATGGAAAACACAATTAATCGTTTTTTTTATTGCAGCAGGAGTTAGTAGTTTTTTTATATGGAACAAAGGAAAACATGTTGTGAAAAAGATTTTACTTCCTATTCTAAGCCTGACAGAACAAGTAAAAAGAATTCAAAATGGAGATTTGCAAATAATTTCATTAGAGACAGAGGAAATTGAAAATCAAGAAACATTTGTTTTGACAAATGCCTTTTCTGATATGATAGCAACGATTCAAAAGCAGATGGAAGAGCTGAAAGAGAAGATTTTGCTTACTCAAAAGCTCCATATGCTTGAAGTTCAAAATATACAGTTTCAAATGCAACTTACAGAGACAAAGATGCAACTGATGCAGTCTATGGTGAATCCCCATTTTTTATTTAATTGTTTGAATATGCTATCTAGTCTTGCATATTTAGAACGTGCTCAAAGAACTAGGGATGCGGCTGGAATGATTGCTGGATACTTACGGAATTCTCTTTCATTTGTAGGTAGAAAAATTTCACTTATGGAGGAGTTTGAACATACTCAGCAATATATAGAAATTCAAAAACTAAGATTTGGAGAGAGAATACAATTTTTGACAGAGTGTAGTACAGAATGTAAAGACGTAATTGTACCGGGAATGATTTTACAGCCTTTAGTAGAAAATTCTATCTCACATGGCTTAAAAACAGTAGCACAAGGTGGATATATTAAAATTTGTGCTAAAAAAACAAAAGAAGAATTATATATTACGGTTTCAGATAATGGAAAAGGAATCAAAAAAGAAAAAATAGAACAATTAGAAAAAGATTTAAAAAGTTTTGTAGGATTAAGACAACAAGGAATAGGATTATATAATGTTGCCACAAGAATGAAAATGGTATTTCAAGAAAGATTTTCAATGAAGATATATAGTGAGAATGGAAAAGGGACAAGGATTGAATTAAAAATTCAGAAAAAACTCTAACCGTGAAAGATATTTTCTCTCACGGTTAGAGCTTGGATAATAAGAACCTTATTCTGCTTTTATTTTAGAAGAATCAAAGTAAATATTTCCAGAGTTAAAAGTTGCATAAGCGCCTACTCTTCTTGTATACACACCGACAGGAAGACTTCCGTCCACAATTCCTTCTGCACAAGAACCGATATCTTCTACATACTGAACATAAAATGGAACTTTGTTTTCTGCATGACCTGGAAGGATTTCAAATGCGTTTCCTCTTGCTTTGATTTCATCCAGAAAATGATGAATAGATGGCAGATAGTTTTCTACATATTCCCCATTCAGCCATAAATCTCCAGAGCCGATTGCATCACCTGTGAAGATATAATCATTATAGAAGAACACAATAGAGCCAGGCGTATGGCCAGGAACTTCCAGAACATCCAGTGTTTCATCTCCTACCGTTACCGTATCACCTTCTTTGAGGAATTTTAAGGAGTCGCCCAGATCCACCTTTAAATTTGTCATCCATTCATCAAGCCCCTCTTTATCTGCTTCGTGAATATAGACGTTTTTAAGTTTGCCGGAATTTACAAGAGAAGGAATGCCAAGCACATGATCCACATGATTATGTGTCAATAAAAGATCAAACTCAGCGTCTTTATTTTTCAGCACTTCATCACGGATATAAGCGTACAGATCAGCTTCACCCATGCCGCCCATTCCACTGTCAATCAGAAGAACGCCGCCTTCGTTTTCAATTACATAAATTTGTCCTAATTCATAATCACATACACGGGTGATCGTTTCACTGATTTCTTTTTTGCTGAACAGTAAAGAAGGATCTAATGTGTTGTCCTGTGTTCTCTCACGAGATTGAACCATCAGCCAGTTGTAAGGTGTTCCGATTTCATAGACACGGTTCCAGATTTCGTGTGCCGGTGTAATAGAACCAGCGGAGTATTCTTCGTATTTGATACATTTACTTCCAGCATCCTTTAAAGCTTGCACAGCTTTTGCTGTCTCTTCGGCAGGAATCACATCATCATCAGCTGTGTGGAATGCCCAGATCGGCATATTTACGAGTGATTTGAAGACATCTGGATTTTCATAGTATTCTTCAGGAACTTCTCCGCAGATCGGCATTCCGGCTGCAAATACATCAGGATATTCCAAAAGCATTTTCCATGTGCCAGTTCCGCCGATTGACATTCCCTGTACATAGATGCGATCTGGATCGACTTTGTTTTCAGCGATCACATCATCAAGAGCCTGTTTTACAAGGGCAACATTTTCTTGTGTTGTCCAATCGCCATCCTGACACTGAGGAGCTAAAACATAGGCTGGATTTTGGTCCGCTAATCCCTCCTCTGTCCAAAGAGTAGCGCCATGGTTTGCAGTCAACTGTGCTTCATTGTCATCACCCACGGCATCTTCACCGTGCAGGAATAAAACGAGTGGATAGGACTCTGCCTCATATCCGTTGTCGGATGGATCATAAAGGCGATATTCCATCGTTTTGTCATTCACAGTGGTTTCTCCAGATTCAAAAATAGACAGATCAGCCGCATCTGATTCTGTTGCTCCAACGCTCAGAGAAGGAGCGATACAGGAAATGGTCAGTCCTGATACGAGAATTGCTCTTAAAAGTTTTGATTTCATAGTGATACCTTCCTTTCTTAAAAAATTTGTGTGCAGTACATTTCCGCTCTGTACAGGTACATTTCAGATAAGAATACTATAACAGCTTTATTGAGAAAATTCTATCAATAATGTTAAAAAAATTTATGAAAATGTTAGTTTTATATGTAAAAAAGTGCAAAAAGAAAAATCAAATTCAATAATTTATAGTGAAGCGGATATGAAACACTCTCATATTTTTCCAATGTTTTTCGTCAAAAAGTTGGTATGTCTCCGAGAGAATATCGAAAGCAATGTGTGCAAAAAAGTGGAAACACAGCAAAATAGTATATTTGTTTGTTCAAACATTCGCATGGAAAAGCAAATATATAGAACATACAAAAGAAAAAAAGAATGATATGATAAAACTATAAAAATAGTACGGTTTTTGAACAAAAGGAGGGTTTTATCATGAAATGGAATAAGGCAGCAGCAGGTTTACTGGCAGGTATGATGGTGATGGGACTTTCTGCTAGTGCAGAAGAGACAGGAAATGTTGTGGAATTGATCGGGGTGACAGCAATCGCAGAGACATTGGAAGACGGACAGGCAGTAACTTCTGTGATGATCGAATATCCTGGAGAAGTTGTGTCAGGAACGATTGGTCTTTCTTCTTACAAAGTGCCAGGACGCAAGATCAGTAAGGTATATGTGAATAATAGCGGAGTAAAAGGAGAGGCAGAAGCACAGTGAAAATTTGTTTTTGTTGAAATGAGTGTGGATTTGACACCGGGAGCAGGAGAAGGCGGAACTATTTTATATGCAAATGGTGAGAATATGAGATTGCCGATCAATTTGACAGTTCAGCAAACAGCAAATGTGACTTTATCATCTGGAGATGTCGTGGAAGCAGGTTCTTTTGTAAATACAGCAGAACAGAACTTACTTGTAGATGAATTTTTAAAACTGACTTATACAAATCCAGAAGATAACAGTGAACTTCCATATCGTCTCTATATTCCAGAAGGATACGAAGAAAAAGGAGATGGGGAAGCGCTTCCTCTCGTTGTATTTTTGCATGGAGCAGGAGAATCTGGAAGCAATGGAATCAACAATGATACCCAGATTATGGGAAATCCAAGCGCTCTTGAGTTTGCAAGGGAAGATGCTCAGGAAGAACATCCTTGCTTTGTATTAGCGCCACAGTCACCGAGTCACAGTTGGTCGCAAAATAATGGAACAGAAGAAAATCCAGAATATGGACCAAATCAGGATGGAGAAAATGTAAAGAATGTGATTGATGAGCTGATTGAAGACTATAATATTGATACAAGCAGAATCTATGGAACAGGTCTTTCTATGGGATCGCGAGGAACATGGGCATTGAGTACGGCATATCCAGAATTATATGCTGCACAGATTAATATTGCATCAGCTGATGTATATAGTGAGGAAGGACTGGCTGCGATTTCGGATAAGCCAATTTGGGCGCTTGTATCAAGCGATGATTCAGAGGAACGTGTGGCAGGATTCAGAGATAATATTGCGGATCTGGAAGCACAAGGAGCAGTCGTAGAACGCAGAATGGATGAACAAGGATGGAATGGCTATGCAAGAGGAGAGGCTTCAGAAGAAGAAGCGAAAGAACAGATTGCAGCAGCAGAGGAATCGGGAGCAAATGTTTTATACACAGAATATATTGCTGGCACAACCGTTCCAAATCCACATTGGTCATGGAGACCATCTTTTGCAAACGATGCGATTCGTGATTGGCTGTTTTCACAGCAGCAGGAAACACCTTACACACCAGAATAAAAAAGTATGGAATTAGATGGTGTAAAATGAGAAAAAAGACAGATAGGTCTGATTGATAAAAAAAGAAGCAAAGTTGCCGTATCAGAGTAGAACTTTGCTTCTTTTTATTTTTATGTTGAAAAAATGTAATATAGTAAGCTATCGATGACGAAAAGACAATGGAAGTTTTTTGAAGCAGATTAAAAAAAGAGCTATTAAAAAAGCAATATGATATAATTTTATTTGATTTGATATCTCTGTATTTATATTTTTTATCGTAAAATTATAAAATAAAACAAAAATGGGAGAGATTAAATGAAAAAAATAATTTTAATTTTATTGACAGCTTTTTTACTGATTAATATAGCAATATTTGGAAATATGGAAGAAGCTGTAAAAGTAGAAGAAGAAAAAATAAGAGTAACTTTGATTGCTCCCTTTGCGAACGAAGCATATTGGGGAAGCGTGGCAAACGGGCTTGCAAAAGCAGGAAAAGATCTGGGAATCAGCACAAAATGTATAGGATTTACTAAGATGGACATAGAAAAACAGATTGAAGCGATTGAGAGTGCAATCTATGCGGGGGTAGATGGAATTGTAACTGCCGGAATGGGAGAATCAGAGGAAGTCAGACAGCTTCTTGAGAAAGCAGATGAGGAGGGAATCCGAGTTGTACTTGTGGACAGTGATGTAAAAGATACAAAAAAGATTTGCTATATTGGAACGGACAATTATGAAGCAGGAAGACTGGCAGGAAAAGATATTATAGAAGTCACAGGAGGAAAAGGAAATATCGCTGTGATTGTCTCAAAGATGGAGACGCAAAATCAGAAAGAACGAATGGATGGATTTCAGGAGATGATAGAAGCATATCCAGAATTAAAGATTGTAAAAATCTTAGAAGGAAATTCAGATGTACGGGTTTTGAATGAAGGTATATCGAGAATGTTGGAGGAAGAAGAGGATTTAACGGCTGTTTTCTGCGCAGAAGGGTATGCCTCGACAAGCATCGCACAGATCATAAAAGATGCGAAGGGAGAATATGACAATCTTAAAGTAGTAGGTTTTGGAGTCAGTGAGATAAAAAAAGAGCATATAGAGAGTGAAATTTTATATTCTACCATTTACCAAAACTCATATGAAATGGGATATCGGGCGGTAGAATCTATAAAAAAATCAGTAGAAGGAGAGATGATTTCTCCGATTCATTATACAGAAATAAAAAGTATAAAGAAAGAGAATATCGATGAGATGGAGATAAATAGAGGTAAGGGAGCAAAATGGCACATTTATTGAAAAAAACAGACACAACTACAACAAAGCAAAGACTTATGCAGTTTTTTGCAATTACATTAGGTATAGCAATTTTATTAAATGTTGTCACCATTATGATTCATGTGGTGATAAAAAAGAATTATGATACAAGTATGGAACAGCTTTTAACTTTGAATCAGTTTTATTTTCAACTGGATGAACTGAACGGATATGTGGGTGGATATACACAAAAAGGCAGCAAGGAAGAAAAAGAAATGATGGAATCATGTCGGATAAAGATGAATGATTTTTTAAACAGAATGAGCAGTCCCAAAGAAAATGAGGTGTTCCGCAGAGATGTGATGGATGTGAAAGGATTAATTCAAACATATGAAAAGTCGTTAGATCAGATCTATCAATATATGGAACAAGTGAAGAGAGAAAAAATGCAGCCCGATCTTGCATCAAGCATCAATCAGGAATATGAAAAAATGCAGAAAGTATATCGTATCATTTATGACCAGTTTAAGACACTTGAGATGGAGATGATGGAAGACATTGATGCAGAGAGAAAACTGATGAACCAGAAGGAATCTATTTATTATATAGAATTGACAGCGATGCTTGTATTACTTCTTGGAATAGGAATGGCATATGCCAGAAAACTTGCAAATAAGATCAATATTGCTATTTATGCGTTGACAAAAGCGTCTGGTGAGATTTTATCAGGAAATTTGTTACAGTTTCAATGTGTGGAAATTGCGGGGGAGAAAATAGATGCAGAAATGCAGTTAATGGTTCATGCGTTTAATACGATGATTATAAAAATTAAACAGCAGATGAAAGAGATCGAAGAAAATGCAAGCGCCAAGGTTGCGCTTCATGAAAAGGAGCTGGAAAATCTTCAGATTACAAATCTACTGCGGACAAGCGAGTTAAAAGCGCTTCAGATGCAAATGAATCCTCATTTTTTGTTTAATACATTAAATATGATTGCAAAGACGGCATATATGGGAGATTCCGATAAGACCGTATTCTTGCTTCAAAAGACGGCGCAGTTGTTAAGATACAGTTTGGACTATATGGGAAAATCTGTGACGCTGGCACGCGAAATGGAAATGTTGGGAAACTATGTATATCTTCAAGAACAGCGATTTGGAGAACGTATTTCTTTTGAGTTTGATTTAGATGAAAGTTTTCATCAGATACAAGTACCGTGTCTGATTCTTCAGCCTTTAGTGGAAAATGCCATCACGCATGGCGTGGGTGGATATCTAAAAGATGGTCAGATTAAAATACGGACAAAATATCATTCAGAAAGTAAAATGGGGGAAGTTTCGGTAGAAGACAATGGATATGGGATGACGAAAGAACAATTAGAAAAGATAAAAAAAGATCTCGACTGTCCTCAGATACAGAGGGAAAAAATAGGTCTTGCAAATGTATATATGAGGATTAAACTATTTTATGGGGAGGAAGCGTCGTTTGAAATAGAAAGCATTCCAATGGTCAAAACAAAAATTTTGATCAGAATGCCATGGGAAAGCAGATAAAATCTGCATCAAGAAAGGAGAGTGGAGAAAATGTATCGGGTTTTGATAGCAGATGATGAGCCGATTGAATGTCAGGGTTTGGAAATGATGATGAAAAATTATTTTGAAGAGATTGAAATTTTGCCGAGTGTATACAATGGAGTGGATTTGATTCGGAGTGTTACAGAGCATAAACCGGATATTGCGATTGTTGATATCAATATGCCGGGAATCAATGGATTAGAAGCATTGGAAATTTTAAAATTGAAGTCTCTTCCTGTGAAAATAATTATTAATACAGCATACAGTGATTTTGCTTTGATACAAAAAGCGATTGTTTTAGGAGCGTGCGATTATATTTTAAAACCGACAGATCAGGAAAAGTTTTGTCAGACGATAAAACGTGTATGTCAGATGGTGGATCAGGAAAAAGAGGCGGATCATAAAACGAAAATTTCTCGTCAAATGTTAGATGAGATGAAAGAGATCATAGAACAGGAGATGATGTCGTCTATTATTTTAGGGATGCCCAGTGAAAAAAGTTTTTCTCTCTATTTGAAAAATGAAAAGATTTTTTACAGAGGCAGTATATTTGTGACGGCAGTGACAACAGAAAAGAGACACCAGATCCATCTGGAAAAGTTAGAACAGATCATCAGAACAGAACTGAAAAAATTTTGCCGTTTTCAGATAAAACAATATCAGAATCTCTTATATCTTCATTTGATTGGAGGAAATCAGATTACGGAGGAAAATTATAAAGAGTGGGTGGAAAATCTTCTGCAGGTATTAAACAGAAAAATTTTTGAACAGGAAGAGACGCAGCTTCGTTTTGGTGTGAGCCGATGGAAATATGAATTTGAAAAATTGGGAGAAGCATTGCATGAGAGCAGAATTGCGGTGATGCAGTCAGCAAAACCGATCATTTTTTATGAAAAGGGAGATCTTGTCAGCAGACAGGTAATGTTTCAGGAAAAATTTGTGGAAGAAATCGTCTTACATATTCAGAATAATGAGTTGGAAGAGGTCAATGAAAAATTAAATAAAAAATTGGAACAGATTTCAAGAAGCAGTTGGAGCAGGGAAAGTATACAGATGGAAACGATTTCTTTTTTGATGGATGTATACAAAAAACTTCATGATAAAAATGAACTAGATCTATTTTGTCAATTTTCCTATCAAGATATCTGGAAAAAAATGCAGGAATGCAGAAATGAAGAAGAAATAATGGAGCAGGCAGCGCAGATCATTTGTCAGTTTCAAAAAAAGATAAAAAAAGAAAAAAAACATACTTCTTATGAAGAAAAAGCGATTTTGTATATGGAACAGAATTATATGAAGGATATCTCCCTTGATGAAGTTGCAGAATATGCTGGAATCAGCTCTTTTTATCTGAGTCGTCTCTTAAAACAGAAAAATAACAGCACATTTGTAGAGATGCTGACGGATATCCGAATCAGAGAAGCGATTTTAATGCTGCGGCAGAAAGATGTGAGAATCAAAGAGATTGGAAAGAGAGTCGGATATCTCAATCCTACCTATTTTTATAAAGTATTTAAAAAGAATACGGGAATGACAGTGGGAGAGATGAAAGAGTATTTTGATACGTTATAGCCACAAAGATGTTTCTTAAAAATTTATATATTTTTTTTAGGAAATCCTTTAGCTTTCTTAAATTTCACAGAACTATATTGATTTATAGAAAAATTATTGCGATAATATATATATTATAAAAGAAGATTTGCAAAATTATTATGTTAACCATAAAGATGCAGATAAAGAGGGAAAAAAGCATACGGTGGAGACATAAGGAGTATGCAGTAAAAACGGGGGTTTTGCTGTAAAAATGCGAATGGGGGATAAGATATGATAGACTTAAAAAATATCTCACTTGCGATTATCGTAATATCGCTGATTATTTTTATGTATTTGGAAAAAAGAAGGGAAGCAAAAAAATCAGAAGCATCGGAGTGTGAGGAGCAAATATTTGGCACAACAAATGTATTGCTTGATCATCCTGTACAGAATGCGATGATGCAGGACAGTCAGGAAATGATGATGGTGGATATGTGTACAACGGCAAAAAAGTAGAAGAGGATGCCGCAGACAAAAATCTTTGAAAAGAGAAGATGTCTGTAGCATCCTTTTTTTTGAGAGGATAAGGAAAAACTAAAAATCTTTTCCGTGCATCCAGTCTACTTTTAAGAAATAGATGAGAAAGACGATAGAGCTTAGTCCCCAAGTCAAAGGATATGCCCAGAATACCGTCTCAATAACAGGTTTTATACGAACTGCCACAACGATATAGGTGACACGAATGACACACCAACAGATCATCATGACAAGCATCGGAACTGTGGAACGGCCCGCTCCTCTTAAAATTCCCGCAAGGCAGTGGGAAAGAGAGAGAAGGAAATAAAAAAGTGTGACGGTTCTTGCCTGTGCGACACCGTAAGCAACCACGTTAGGATCGCTGTTAAATGCAGAAATCAGAACGGGCGCAAGAATATAGATACAGATTCCAACAAACTCTGCAAGGAGTACGGCGCAAGGGAGTGCAAACATAGCTCCTTTTTTTACACGATCATATTTTTTAGCTCCTAGATTTTGACTGATGAATGTAGTCAGAGCAAGTGAAAAACAGGTGATCGGCAAAAAACCAAAGCCTTCAATTTTGGAATAAGAACCACATCCGGCAACAGCCATTTTTCCAAAACTGTTGATCGTAGACTGTACAATGACATTGGCAAATGAGATGATGGAATTTTGAAATCCAGCCGGCAGTCCATTTGAAACAATCAGTTTTAAAACAGATTTATGGAAGCGAATTTTTTTCAGTGAAACACGGTATTCAGCAGGACTTTTGGAAAGCTTGTGAATACAGAGAAAACAACTTATATATTCGGAAATCACTGTGGCGCAGGCAGCAGAGCCAACTCCTAATTTCAATACTGCAATAAAAAGAATGTCAAGAAGAACATTCGTGACAGAAGAAACGATCAGATAAATCAGAGGATGATAGCTATCCCCAACTGCCTGAAAAATACTGACACAGTTATTGTACAGTACAAAACCTAGAGAACCGAGAAAATAAATCCGAAGATATGTGATGGAACTTGGCAAAATGTCTTTTGGCGTATCCATCCAAACTAAAATTTGCGGTGTCAAAAGCATTCCGATTATGGTCAAAAATAATGCGCAGATACTGCCAAGCGCCAAGGTAGTATGGATTGCTTTTTGCAGTTTTTCCGTATTTTGACTGCCATAATAACGAGCGGCGACGACACCAGCTCCAGCAGAGAGACCATTAAAAAATCCAATCATCAAAAAGATGACACTGCCGGAGGAACTGACAGCAGCTAAAGCATCGCTTCCTAAAAAGTTTCCTACAATCAAGGAATCGGCTACATTATATAGTTGCTGAAACAAAGAACTCATGAAGAGGGGTAAAGCAAAAAAAGTAATTTTTTTCCATATTGATCCCTCTGTCATAGAAGTAGAAGAAATAGATTGGCTCATGTAAATTCCCCTCCTGTTTCATAAAAAATATTAAGTAGAAGATGTGATATTCTTTGCCTCAGAAATAGGAACTTCTTCTTCTCTTTTCTTCAGATATGGATTTAAAACAAGCAAAAATACGATTACTGATTGAACAGAGCTGAGAAGGTCTGCAAGTGGCTGCGCATAGAATGCGTCTTTGGCTGCAAAAAACATCGGAATAAAAATGGTAAATAATACATACGAAATTTTCCGAAATAGAGAAAGATAAAGAGAAATCTTTGTACATCCAAGCGCTGTCAGACCATCCACAAATACATACTGAAAACTGAGAGGAATGATCGCAAGTGTAAATACTTTGATTCCCCAGATAGACAGCTGTTGGTAGGCAGGATCACTTGTAAAGATAGAAACGAAATACTGCGGAAAAATTCGAGAAAATAAAAACATGATGGTGGTAAAAACAAGGCAGAGTTTTAAGATATGCCATTCAGCACTTTTTACTCTTGCAGAGGCACGCGCTCCATAATTATAACTGATGATGGCTTGTGTTCCACCACTGATTCCAAGCATTGGTCCAGTGATCAGCATGAGATAACTTTGCACAATCGTAGCGCATGAGATCAGCATATCACCTTCTGTTGCTCCACCATACTTTTGAAGAACAGTATTTAAAACAATGATAATGATACTGTCTGTCGCAAGAATTAAAAAGGGAGACAGACCAAGTGTCAAAACACGTTTCATGATTGCTTTTGAATAGTTTCCGAAAGAAATACGGATAGGTACACGCTTGCTGAACAGAAAACCGATTGCAAAAGCACAAGAAGCAAATTGGGCAATCACAGTGGCAAGAGCAGCGCCAGCAACATCCATATGAAAACCAAAAATAAAAATAGGATCTAATATAATATTTGTACACGCGCCAACTATAACCGTTGCCATTCCGACATTAGAAAAGCCCTGACAGGTAATAAAGTAGTTTAGTCCCATTGCCATTAGAGCAAAGAAAGTGCCGGCAGTATAAATCGTCAAATATGTATTTGCATAGGGGAAAGTAATATCACTTGCACCAAACCACATTAAAAGATGATCTTTCAGAATCAAAAAAAGAATGGTCAGGAAAAGGGAGAATACCGTCAGCATCAAAAAACAATTTGATAAAATTTGAGAGGCACGCTTTTTATTGCCTTCTCCAAGTTTCATAGCCATTAAGATAGAACCGCCTAAACCGATTAAAGTTCCGAAAGAACTCAAAAGAGAGACAATCGGACCACAGACACCGACACCGGCAAGCGCAAGATTTCCAATTCCTTTTATATTGCCAATGTACATACGGTCAATGATACTGTAAAGAACATTGACGAATTGTGCAATCATAGTTGGGATGGCGAGTTTAAGGACGAGGGAAGGAATCGGATCTCGTCCCAGATCATTTGCACGTTTCATAACAAAAAACTTCCTTTTATTTATACTATTTTTTAAAAAAATATGCAAAAAACTGTTTTGCATTGCTACTATAGCAGATTAAAGAAAGTTAGTAAAGTAAAAGAAGTGATTTTTTTTGGAAAAATGGTTGTTTTTTAAGATAAAGTGATCGCAGTCTGATTACATTTAAATAAAGAGGGAAGATAGATAGTAAAAATACAAATTATTGGAGAAAAATAAAAAATATTTGAAAAAATATTTTGAAAATGTTTGCTTTATTTATAGGATTAATGGTATTCTTATATTTATAGAAATAAAAAAGAAATTTCTATGATAAAACACTTTGTAAAAAGAGGCAGAATGTTTCTGGAAAAAAATATTCTGTAAAGGAAAGTACTTACTGGCAGACTGTATAGTAAGTGGAACAGTAAAATGGAGGACGAAATAAAATGAAACAGGACATGATTGTAATTTTAGACCTGGGAAGCACAGAGAATACAGTGTTGGCAAGACAGATCAGAGCGCTTGGCGTATACAGTGAAATCTATCCACATGATATCACAGCTGAAGAATTAAAAGCATTGCCAAATGTAAAGGGTGTCATTATTTATGGCGGACCAAACCATATTGTAGACGGAGAGCGTATTGACGTAAATCACGAGATTTATGAATGTGGATATCCTGTGATGTCAGTTGCTCATGAATTGGCTTTGTGCAGTCAGAAATTAGAAGCATTTCCAGAAGATGAAGAAAAAGTAATGGAGATTCTGAGAAAGTTTGTCTTTGAAGACTGTAAAGCTGAAGCAAACTGGAATATGAAAAATTTCATTGAAGATCAGGTAGAATTAGTCAGAAAACAGGTTGGAGACAAAAAAGTACTGCTTGCACTTTCTGGCGGAGTTGACAGTTCTGTTGTTGCAGCACTTTTAATTAAAGCAATCGGCAAACAGCTGACATGCGTTCATGTAAACCATGGCCTTATGAGAAAAGGGGAATCAGAAAGTGTTGTAGAAGTATTCCGCAATCAGTTAGACGCAAATCTGGTCTATGTTGATGCTTCCGAACGTTTCCTGACAAAATTGGAAGGTGTTGAAGATCCAGAACAGAAGAGAAAAATCATCGGCGCAGAATTTATTCGTGTGTTTGAAGAGGAAGCAAGAAAACTGGAAGGAATTGATTTCCTTGGACAGGGAACAATTTATCCAGATATTGTAGAGAGTGGAACAAAGACAGCAAAAATGGTAAAATCTCATCACAATGTAGGCGGATTGCCAGAAGATCTGCAGTTCCAGCTTGTAGAGCCATTAAAACAGCTTTTCAAAGATGAAGTGCGTCAGTGCGGTGTGGAATTGGGTCTGCCAAATGATATGGTATATCGTCAGCCATTCCCAGGTCCAGGACTTGGTGTGCGCTGCCTTGGAGCAATCACAAAAGATAGACTGGAAGCAGTCAGAGAATCCGACGCTATCCTTAGAGAAGAATTTAAAAATGCAGGACTGGATAAAAAAGTATGGCAGTACTTTACTGTTGTTCCGGATTTCAAATCAGTAGGAGTTAGAGACAATGCAAGAAGCTTTGAGTATCCAGTAATTATCCGCGCTGTCAATACAGTAGATGCAATGAGCGCAACGATTGAACAGCTTGACTGGTCAGTACTGCTGAAAATCACAGATCGTATTATGAAAGAAGTAAAAAATGTAAACAGAGTATGCTATGACTTGAGTCCAAAGCCAAACGCTACAATCGAGTGGGAATAAGTTAAAATAGTCTTTCGAGTCCCGAAAACCCTTGAAAATACAGGGGTTTTCGGGATTCTTGTTTTTTACTGGCTACAAAATGGCTACATCAGACGTTTTTTTCGTAGCCATCGTCTTTTGTGGCTATCATGTCAAGCTGATCGGCTACTTCGGTCTGCTTATTCGGGTACAGATGGCTGTAGGTTTCCATGGTAGTTTGTACCCTTTCATGTCCCAAGCGTTCCGCAACCAGAAGCGGTGTACAGCCCATATCAATCAGCAAGCTGGCGTGGGTATGACGTACATCGTGCACCCTGATCTTCTGCGTTCCGGAGTGATCGCAACCATACTTCATCTGTCTGCCGACCCATCCTCTGTCATAAGGAAAGATGCGGTCTGTAGGCTGTACATCGTAGAGCTTGGCCAGATAATCTGTCAAACAGCTTTCCAGTACCTTCGGCATAACCACTTCACGGTAGCCAGCTTCCGTCTTAGGCGGATAGATATAGTCCTTTCCGTTCAGACGCTGGTAGTTCTTGTTGACAGAGATGATATGTCTGTCGAAGTCAATGTCCTCTGGTGTCAGAGCCAGCAGTTCACCAACACGCAGACCCGTGTAGTACATGACCATGAAAACGGTGTAACCGATAGGTCTGTCCTCCATGGCTTTAATGAACACCTTGAATTCTTCGTTTGTCCAGAACAGCATTTCATCGGCGTTCTTCTTACCCATGGAACCTGCCTTGTGACAGGGGTTCTCCCTCAGTCCGTAGAACTTTACCGCAAAATTGAAGGCTGCGGTAAGCTGGTTGTTGATGGTTCGCAGATAAGTTGGTGCATAACCTCTGCCGTTGGGCTGGCGGAAGTTAATCAGTTCATTTTGCCAGTTGCGAATATCGGTCGGTTTGATGGCACTGAGCGGCATCTCACCGAAGTATGGGAGGACTTTCTTGTCGAACAGATAGCGCTTGTTGGCATAAGTAGTTTCTCTGGTACGAGGAACTGCATCCTTCATGTAGGTTTCAACGAAATCTTTGAACTTCATGCCCAGGCTGCCATCTGCCTGACTAATAAAATCACGTTCCCATTGTAAGGCTTCTTTCTTGGTATTGAAGCCTCTTTTCTTTTTGTGGATCTCCTTTCCTGTCCAATCCTTTACTCGGATTTGGGACATCCACTTGCCTGTGTTTTTGTCTCTTGTTACTGACATTGTGTTCTCCTTTTCTATCCAATGTCAGACCT
>CBCTVZ010000043.1:0-17171 GCA_965150505.1 uncultured Robinsoniella sp.
CTGTCTGTTTTGCTATTAATTCATGCGCTTTTGCACACATCAGCACATCGGATGATTTGATACTAATTACAATCTGATCATATCCTGCTTCCTCTATCATATGTACCTTATCCAATGCACTCTCAACAATTCCCTCGGCAGTCACACCATGGTCGCGCTCTACAATTTCTTTTTCAAGAGAACCGCTGTTGACACCGACACGAATCGGTATTTTTCGTTCTTTTGCTGCATCTACAACTGCTTTTAATCGTTCTTTGCTCCCAATATTTCCTGGATTGATCCGAATTTTATCAGCCCCATGCTCGATCGCTGCGATTGCCAGACGATAATCAAAATGAATATCTGCAACTAAAGGAATTGCAATCTGTTTTTTTATCTCTGCCAGTGCTGCCGCCGCCTCCATTGTCGGAACTGCGCAGCGGATAATCTCGCATCCTGCTGCCTCCAGACGTTTAATCTGAGCAACGGTTGACTCTACATCTTCTGTTTTTGTATTTGTCATAGACTGAATTAAGATTGGATTTCCTCCTCCAATGATCCGATCTCCAATCGAAATTTTTTTTGTATAGTCTCTATACATCATCTTCCCCTCCATTCTGACATCAAAACCACCTGTTTTTTTATTATATCATGGCTTTGTTTTTTTTTATACTTTTTTTTGCGTCAGAAAAGGCTGAGAATCTTTTCTTTCAAATTATCCCAGCCTTTTTCTAATTTCTCGGATTTTCTTATTTCACTTCAACAGTCCAGTTATGTGTATCTTCCAGATGTCCCAGTTGTATTCCAGTCACTGTATCATACAATTTCTGGCTGACTGGTCCAATTCCGCCATCTCCAATCTCAAAAACTTCTTCTTCATAACGCAGATGTCCGACAGGAGAAATAACTGCCGCTGTTCCGCTTCCCCATACTTCTTCCAATGCGCCTGTTCTTGCAGCTTCCACTAATTCTTCAACAGAAATTTTTCTTTCTTCTACTGGCATTCCCCATTCTTTGCAAAGAGCAATACAAGTATTTCTGGTAACTCCTGGAAGAATGCTTCCATTCAGCATAGGAGTGACAACCGTGCCATTGATTTTAAAGAAAATATTCATTGCTCCTACTTCTTCAATATATTTTCTCTCTACGCCATCTAACCATAATACTTGAGAATATCCCTCATCGTGTGCCTTTACCTGTGCCGCAAGAGAAGCAACGTAATTTCCTCCTGTCTTTGCCTCTCCAATTCCGCCTTTGACTGCACGCACATACTCATCTTCAATCCAGATCTTTACTGGATTGAGTCCTTCTGGATAATAAGCGCCAACCGGAGAGAGAATAATAATAAATTTATATGTATCTGATGGGCGAACTCCTAAAAATGGATCGGTTGCAATCACAAACGGTCTGATATATAAAGAAGTTCCTGGTTTAGAAGGAATCCAAGCCTCATCTACCTTAACTAACGTCTTAATTGCATTTAAAAAATCTTCTGGATCAATCTCCGGAATCATCAAACGACGATTTGAGTTGTTTGCTCTTTCAATATTTTTGTCCGGACGGAATAACAAAGTTTTTCCATCATCTGTCTTATATGCTTTTAATCCTTCAAACATCTCCTGACCATAGTGAAATACCATTGCTGAAGGCTCTAATACAAGCGGTTGATATGGAATAATCCGAGGATCATGCCATCCTTTTCCTTTTGTATAGTCCATCACATACATATGATCTGTAAAAATTGTTCCGAATACTAATGGATTTTCCGGTCCTGGGATCGGTTTTGGATTTGTTGTTTTTTCAATTTTAATCTCAAGCATTTCTTTCATCCTCCCGAATAATTTATTGATTTTCTCTAATTATTATACTTTCCTTTCACTTTGTCAAGGTAAAACGATAAACTATATCTGTTTTTCTTTTTCCCTTTTATTTCTTTTTTCTCTCATATTGCAGAAAATAATATTCTAAATCAAAATACGTCTGCTCATCACTCTCTGCTGTAATTTCCCATTCAGAACGCTCATCCAGATTCGGAAAGTAGGTATCTGCCTCAAAAGCATGGTCTATCTTTGTGATATGCGCTGTCTTACAATATGGAAGGAGTTGCTCATATACCTTGCCTCCTCCAATTACATAAATATCTTCCCTGTCATACTTTTTCAACTCTTCCCAAAGTTCATCAAGGGAATGAACTAAGATTGCTCCTTTTGCTTTGTAGTTTCTATTTTCTGTCAAAACAATATTTATTCTGTTTGGAAGAGGCATCCCATTTGGAAAACTTTCCAATGTTTTTCTTCCCATCACAACAACTTTTCCCGTTGTAATCTCACGAAAAAATTTTTTATCTCTTGGAATATTCACTAATAATTCATTCTTATTGCCAATCGCCCAGTTTTTGTCTACTGCTACAATCAGATTCATCTATTTTCTCCTCTAAAAAGCTGCGGGATAAAATAATTTTATCCCGCATATCATTGTTTTCTATTATTTATAAATTACATAATTTTATAATGGCATCTGCAAAAATTTTAGCGCTCATAAACAACACATCGAGCAGCATAAATTCGTCATCTCCGTGCATATGATTGTCTACTGCTGGATCTTCACAGCCAAAAGCAACTCCTCGCTTTAAATGATGTACATAAGTACCGCCTCCTATTGCAAGCGGTTTTCCTTTGATTCCTGTATAGCGTTCGTAGCTCTCTAGCAATGTCTTTACTAATGGAGAATCCGCCGGCACATGATGTGGAGGAGTCATATCCCCTTCCTCCATTGCAATTCCCTCTGCTTCTAGCTTTCTGTAAACAACCCCTGTCAAATTTTCATCATTTGCGCAGATCGGCGCTCTGCTGTCAAATTCTCCTCTAAGAGAAGTCTCATCGTAATGAAATACGCTGAAACATACGGTAATCTTTCCTGAAATCTCATCTTCCATATGGATTCCAAGTGCATCTCCTTGATGATCATGATGTGGAAATAATTTTGCTACGGCACACAATTTTTTAAATCCTGCGCTTGGAGCTGCCGGAAGTGACACAAGCAGTGTCATCAGTGCAGTCACTGCATTGACTCCTCCTTCCGGTGCAGAAGCATGGGCAGACTGTCCTTTACAGGAAACTACGATTTTTCCATCTTCCTGTGTCACTGTAAAGTTTGCTTTTGTACTGTTTTGCGCTTCTTTTACTTTTTCCTCAACAACTTCTAATGAAAATCCTTCCAGTACCGCTTTTGCTCTGCCTGGAACTACATTCGACTTATCTCCGCCATCTACGGATACTATTTTTGGCAGATCTGCTGATTTTTCAAAAGAAGCTGTAAATTCCTTTGAAAGTCGTCCTTTTTCAATATTGATAACTGGAAAATCTGCATCTGGTGTAAAGGACATCGGCGCTTCTTCTTCTATGCTATAATAATACTCTAAATCTTCTGATCCGCATTCTTCATCTGCTCCTAAAATCAAACGCACATTTTTCTTTAATGGAATATTCAGCTCTTTGATTGCTTTCATCGCATAAAATGCCGCAATAGCCGGTCCTTTATCATCCGCTGTTCCTCGTCCATAAATGCGCTCTCCCACAACAAGCGGAACAAACGGTTTTGTTACAGTCCAGTCGTCCGTAACTGGCACAACATCCAAATGTGCTAAAATATCAAGCTGTTTTTCTTCTTCAGAGAAATCTGCTGTCACCACATGATTTTCATAATTTCTTGTGATAAATCCTGCTTTATCTAACATCTCTTTTGCTACTGCGATTGCTTTTGCCGGACCTTCTCCATATGGCATTCCTTCCTTTGCCGGCGTTCTCTGGCTGTCAATGCGCACCAGCGTTTTTAAATCTTCAATCATTTCCTCTTTATGCGTATCAATATAGTGATCAATCTGTTCTCTATACATGGTTGTATCCATCTCCTTTTTTATTTTTTCATTTTATTCCACAGGCAAAATAACTGGAAGTTCTTTTTCATCTTCTTCCTCTTGGCGTATTACAATCGCCTGACACTCCATTTTATTATAATGATCCTCAAAGGATGATCTGTCATAAATCATAATTCCTCTAAGCGGATCGCAAACTCTTACGGTATCCTCTTGCAAATTGAATCCTGTCAAAACCATACAATGCTCATTTCCTGGCCAAGTTACTTCTTCACCGTCAATCTCCCAAGATCCAATTTCTATAATATCCTGATCAATGTACATACTTCCCCATACGATGACAGGATATCCATATCGCAGTTCTTCATATAAATCTTCAAATTTTGTTCCTGTCAGATCAATCGCCCTTTTATCAGACTTTTGTTCTTTTAAATATTTATTCGCAGCATCAACAAGAACCGGTGCAAAACATCCAAATGCTTCAGAGGATCTGGGATCTCCCCAAAAAATTTCGCGATAACTTGCAGAAGCCGGAATTCCCTTTTTTAAATACTTATCAGCCAATTCTCCGATTGTCACGTCAAATCCTTCATAATTTAATACCATAGTCATAGAAGTCACTTCGCATCCCGTTGGAAAATCAGGATACTGAGCAAGCGGATATACGCCTATCCAGATCTCATCTGCATCATTTCTTTTAGGCTTTACATTCTTTCCTTCATTTTCTTTCAACAGATCTATTCTCTTAGGATCTGCGCCTTCCATCATTTGCTCATCAAAGTTCCAGAGATATTCCAGAGATTCTAGTTCCTCATACGTTTCCTCTGTTTCTTGCGCATACTCCTCTTCTTCATAATTATAATATTCCTCATGTACGATCCATTCCTCTTCTTCTAATGGTTCATATTCTTCCTCCCATAATGGATCGAACGTTTCCTCTTCTAGTGGAATTTCATCCTCCCATAACGGATCATACGTCTCTTCTTCTAATGGAATTTCATGTTCCCATAATGGATCATGCGTTTCTTCTAATGGAATTTCTTGTTCTTCCGCACAGACCGTTTCACTTTTACTGCAAAAAGGAAACGCAAATACTGCCAACAAAATTGCTCCGCCTGTCAATAAATAGGTGATCTCTTTTTTCATTTTTGGCTCCTTTCTCAGAAAATATTTTGCTGTTACTGTCCCGCTCTCTTTCCCTCAAAAGTATACCCTGTTTCAAATTTTTATAATAAAAAATCATTCATGGGGGCATTTTTATAACATCTTCATTTTTTCTGACAGAGCATGAATATATGCCGGTGTCGTTCCACAGCATCCTCCTACAATCCACGCTCCCTCTTTGATCAGACGCATCATCGCTTCTGCAAATGCTTCTTCCCCCATTGTATAAATTGCTCTTCCTTTTTCATCAATCGTTGGCATACCAGCATTTGGCTTTACAAGTACTGGAACTTCTGCCACTTTCTTCATACTGCGCACAACCGCTTCTAATTGATCCGGTCCTACAGAACAATTTAATCCAACTGCATCTGCTCCCATTGCCTGAAGCGACTCCATCGCTTCTACCGCATTGCCTCCAAAAAAACCTGTTCCATCTGCGCTGACTGTCATGCTGCACATCATCGGCAAATCACAAACTGCCCTTGCTGCGTCGAGCGCCGCCATCGTCTCCTCAATACTGATCATCGTCTCAGCGACAAGAAGATCTACTCCAGCATTTGCTAGACTTGTAATCTGTTCTTTATAGACATCAAACAATTCTTCATATGTAATTGTTCCATTTTCTCCAACGGTTTTTCCCGTTGTTGTCAAATCTCCCGCAATCCATGCCTTTCCCTGTGCGGCTTCCTTAGAAATCTTTACTAATCTCTCATTATATTCTTCTACTCTTTTTTCTAATCCATATCCTTGAAGACCGATTCTGTTTGCAGAAAATGTAGGTGCATATAAAATCTCACTTCCTGCTTTTTGATATTCTCTCTGAAGATGAATCAATACTTCTTTATGCTCTAAAATCCAAGATTCCGTGCAGATTCCTCTTGGCATTCCGCTGGCAAGCAAGTTCGAACCTGTTGCTCCATCCAGCAAAACAGGTTTCCTTTTTACTCGTTCTTTCCATTCTTCTCTTGTCATAAAATGTTTCCTTTTCTTCTATTCTTCTGGATTATAGACACGAATTATACTGGAAATCTCTTTGATAATGGACATTCCTTCCAAAACGGTCACAGAATCACGAATATTTTTTTCACACACTTCATCTGTGATCACGACTAATTCTGCGCGATCTTTTATCGCTTTTTTCTGTATAATCTGTGCAATGCTGACCTGATTATTTCCAAATACAGCCGCTATATTTGCAAGGACACCTGGACGATTTTTCACCTGTATTCTCAGGAAATAACTGTTATAGATATCCTCCATTTTTTTGATCGGAATGTTTTTATAGCAGGTGCATCCAATTCTTCCATTGCAGGAATGCAAAATATTGCGCGCCACATCAAGCACATCTCCGGCTACCGCGCTGCCCGTAGGCATTTCGCCAGCTCCTCTTCCATAAAACATGGCATCTCCTACCGCGTCTCCCCGTACAAATACAGCATTAAAAGAGTCTCTGACAGAAGCAAGGGCATGATTGCTTGGTATCAGCATCGGATGCACGCGAACTTCGATTCCTTGCGGTGTATTTTTCGCTACTCCCAGCAATTTGATATCGCATCCTAACTCTTTTGCATATCGGATATCATCTGCTGAAATTTTTGTAATTCCTTCTGTATACACATCTTTAAATGTAACTCGTGTGTTAAAAGCGCTTGATGCCATGATTGCCATTTTTCTTCCGGCATCTAATCCTTCAATATCTGCCGTTGGATCTGCCTCAGCATATCCTAAATCTTGCGCCATTTTCAGTGCATCTGCAAACTCCATACCATTTTCTGTCATCTTTGTCAGGATAAAATTTGTCGTTCCGTTTACGATTCCCATTACTTCTGTCAGGTTATTTCCAGCCAGACATTGTTTTAAAGGACGAATGATTGGAATTCCTCCGGCTACTGCTGCTTCAAATAAGAAATCTCTTCCATACTTCTGTGCTGTCTCAAACAGTTCTTTTCCATCCTCTGCAATCAAATCTTTGTTCGCTGAAACTACGTGTTTTCCAGGGCGAAACGCTCCTAAAATATACGTACTCGCCGGTTCTAACCCACCCATCACTTCAATGACAATCTGTATGTTAGGATCATCCATAATTTCCTGAAAAGAATCCGTTAATAATTCCTTTGGTATTCCTGGCCGTTCTTTTTTTACATCTCTGACCAAAATCTTGACAATCTCAATCTGAGCGCCAATCTTATTTATCATCTCATCTTTCTGTCTCGACAGTATCTTATAAACTCCTGTTCCTACTGTTCCAACACCAAGCAGAGCTATTTTTATTTTTTTTGGAGTTTCCATCTTTATTGTTCCTTTCTGAAAAAAGAATCGTTACAGTCCTGTGATAGATTATAACGACTCTTTTTCTTTACTCTTTATTTTTCAAACCGTTTTACTAAGAAAGGCAACTGCTCTTTTTTCAAAAACAGGTTGCATCCCAGCGGATTTAAGACCATTCCCACACCATTTCCAATAAATCCTGACAGTTTATCAAATGTCAGAATGACTGCGCTGAATTTCTTTTCTCTATTATACTTTGTAAACTCCATCAAATCGGTAAATACCGGTAAAATCATACTCTCATCCTTGCCTTTTAAGTATGGAATCTGAATATTTTTTTGGTCATTTCCAGCTTCTGGATCTACTTTGATAAATGGAACAAGAAATCTTCCTGCCACTAAGTTTTTACTCATTTCTTCTTCTAACTGAGGCAGACTTTCGTTCTCGCGTTTCTCTTCTTCTTTTCTTGCCTCCTGCAAGAAATACATACTTGTCAGCTGAAGAGCTGAGTTTTCCACTGCCGCTGCTTTATTTTCCATCTCTGCAAAATTTGGTTTTTTGCAGATACGTGTCAGTTTAAACATCATACCTTCTGTTCCATAATCAAAAAGTACATTGTCAATGCCCATATAAAACAGACTGGTAAAGAACTGTAAAAACTTTTCGTTTTCGACCTTTACTCCTCGTAATTCAATGTTATTTTCTCTCTGTTTTTCCATCACCTGTCTCAATTTTTCTTCGGATGTAAAGATCCATGTCATATCATCAAATGTATTTGGATCACAGAAAGCAAATGGAGAATTTGTATATTTTGAATATGCAACATAAAATGCTTCCAGTTTTTTCATACGCTCGATTGAGAGAGAATAGAAGAACGTTGCTTTTTTCAGCAATATCTGTGCTACATTTTCCTGTGATTTAATTTTTGCTTCATTAAAATCTGTAATATGCAGATTTTTCTCTTCCTGATCGTTTTTCTCCTGTGTCGGATGTTCTTTTTTTAATTCTTCTATTTTCTCTGATACTTTTTTATGGTGCATCGCTGCTAGACGAAACAGTGCATAGGCATCTTCCATAGACAGCTGATCATAAGCCTCCTTATCTACTTTGCTGCTCAGCAATAACTGATTCAGTTCTTCTAATCGTTCTTTTTTCATAATTCCTCGTTCACTTTCTTAAAATTTTTGTATGCTTTTTTTGCATAGTTTCAAAAACGAATGTTCATAAATTTTTCTAACCTTAGATCGCTTTATCTCCTTTGCAAAATCGATTCTTTTTTTCGATGTACCCATTATATCATAGTGTTTTTAATTTCTCCACCCCTCAATTCATTTTTCTGATAAAAATCTTTTCGTTTTTTCTCTTTTTCTCGTTTATTTCAATCAAAAATATGAAAAAATATTTCGCTTTTCTCTCCTTTTTGTCGTTTTCATTCTCATAAAATGTCTCTGTTTTATCCTAAAATTCCTAAATGTTCTATTAAAATTTTCAGCCCAATCAGAATCAAAATCAGACCTCCCATAATCTCAGCTCGCGTTTTATATCGTTTCCCAAATAAATTTCCAATCCATATTCCGACCGCAGAAAACAAAAACGTTACACAGCCAATCATACAGACAGCCGGTATCATCTCAACCTGAAGAAATGCAAAGGTCACGCCGACAGCAAGCGCATCAATGCTTGTAGCCACAGCAAGCGGAATCATCTCTTTCACTCCAAAAGAACTATTTACATTTTCCTCTCCTTTTGATTCCCGAATCATCTGAATGCCAATCAGACTTAACAATACAAAGGCAATCCAATGATCAATATCGGCAATCAGACTTTGAAAACTTATACCTAAAAAGTATCCTAAAATTGGCATAAGAGCCTGAAATCCTCCAAAATAAATTCCTGCTGTTGCCGCTTCTTTTACGGTTGCTTTTTTTACAGATAATCCTTTACAAATAGAAACCGCAAAAGCATCCATAGAAAGCCCTACTGCGAGCAAAAATAATTCCCATAATTTCATCTTTTTTATCTCCTTTTTCTTTTGTTTTACAAAAATTCATGCGATCTCTTCAGCAAAATTTTAAATTTCCCTTCCTTTCTATTTTCTAGGCAGCAGTTGTCATCAAATTTTCTATTTTATCCAAAAAAAGAGACTCACAGGACAGTATTTTCATACTTGTCCTGTGAGTCTCGCTTTTTCAGAATCTACCAGATTTTTCATCATTTTGTTGACAGATCCACAGCTATTTACTGCAAGCTACTCCCCCACAGATTTGTTTTTGTTGAAGCATCTCATTTTTTCTTTCTGCTAAGGATATCACAGTTCTTTTATTCTGTCAATTTTTTTCTTTTTTCACGCATTTTAGATTCTTGTTTTTTTCAAGATCAAATCTTTTCCTGAAATTCCAGGTTCTGTCATCTCCATCGGATCTAAAATTTCATCTAATTGTTCTGATGTAAGCAACTGTTTTTCTATAATCAAAGAACGAATGGATTTTCCTGTCTTAATTGCCTCTTTTGCCACTTCCGCAGCTGTTTGATATCCAACATGAGGGCAGATTGCTGTGATAATTCCAACGCTGTTTTCTACCAATTCACGACATCTTGCCTCGTTTGCTGTAATTCCTAATACGCAATTATCTACGAATGTCTGTACGGCATATGCTAAGGTGTCAATAGACTGGAACAGACAATAGAAAATAATTGGTTCAAATGCGTTCAATTCCAGCTGTCCTGCCTCAGCAGCCATTGTGATGGTCATATCATTTCCTATGATATTAAATGAAACTTGGTTGACTACTTCTGGAATAACAGGGTTTACTTTTCCTGGCATAATGGAAGAACCATTCTGTTTTGCTGGCAGATTGATTTCCCCAAGACCTGCTCTTGGTCCAGAAGACATCAAACGCAAATCGTTTGCAATCTTAGAAAGTGTAACGGCACATGCTTTTACTGCTCCAGATACTGCCACAAAGGAATCCAGATTTTGTGTCGCATCAATCAGATCATATGCCTGTACAAAATCCATACCTGAAATCTGAGACAGATTCGGAACAATTCTTCTGACATACTGTTCATCTGCATTCATTCCTGTTCCTACGGCTGTTCCTCCTAAATTGACCATTCTCATTTCATCCATTGCTTTATCCATACGATTGATATCTCTCATAATTGCAACGGAATATGCCTGAAATTCCTGTCCAAGACGGATCGGAACAGCATCCTGCATCTGTGTTCTGGCCATTTTAATTACATGATTAAATTCTTCTGCTTTTTTGCAAAGAGCCGCATGAAGTCTTCTCAGTTCTTTCTGCGCATTATGTAAGAGGCGAAGAGATGTCATCTTTCCTGCTGTCGGAATTACATCGTTTGTGGATTGACCATAATTGACATGGTCATTTGGATTTACAATCGAATAATCTCCTTTTTCTCCTCCTAAAATTTCGATTGCACGATTTGCGATAACCTCATTTGCATTCATATTCAGAGATGTTCCAGCGCCTCCCTGAATCGGATCAACAATGAAAAACTCATGCAATTTTCCCTCGATGATCTCATCGCACGCCTGCACAATCGCATTTGCAATTTTTCTTTCTAACAATCCAACTTCGCAGTTTGTCACAGCACATGCCTTTTTTATATAGGCAAGGCTGTTGATAATTTCAGGGTGCATATATAAACCTGTAATACGAAAATTTTCGGCTGCTCTCATAGACTGCACGCCATAATATACGTCAGACGGCACACTTTTCGATCCTATTGAGTCATTCTCTAAACGGTATTCTTTTCCATCCTGATTTCTCTTTTCAATCATGTTTCTTTCCTCCCAAAATACATTCTCTTCCCATATTGTTTTTTACTTTTTCTTCTCTTTTATTTTTTCTCTTTTATCCGTAAAAAATCGGTGCTTTTCTGTTGACTCTATTATATAAAATTCGTATAGTATAATCAAATACAAATAACTATATAAGAATTATAATTTTTATATTATATGGAGGTTCTCCCATTGTTTGAAGGAAAAGAATATATCTATGAAGTTTTCAAAGAAAAAAGTTTTTCAAAGGCTGCAAAAAATTTATACATTTCTCAGCCTTCTTTAAGTGCGTCTGTGCGACGTATTGAACAAAAATTAGGAGCTCCGATTTTTGATCGAAGCTCCTCGCCGATTCAACTGACCGAATGTGGTCAGACCTATATCAAAGCTGCCCAGAAAATTATGGAAATTGAACGCAGTTTTCAGGATTATCTTGACAATCTGCAGAATCTGCAAACTGGCACACTCTCAATAGGAGGCAGTTCTTTATTTGCTTCTTACGTTCTGCCGCCTTTGATTGCAGAATTTACAAAAAAATATCCGCTTATTACCATCAATCTTTTAGAAGAGACAACCTCTAATTTAGAACATCTTCTTCTAGAAGGAACACTTGATTTAATCATTGATAATTTTCAATTTGAAAATGAATCGCTAAAAAAATATTTTTATCAGTCTGAACATCTTTTAGCTGCCGTTCCGTTTAGTTTTCCGGTCAATCAAAAGCTGTCCGCTTTTGCTCTTGATCCGCTTTCTATTCTCTCTGGACAGTATCTTGATTCTTCTATTCCATGTGTACCCTTTCAGATGTTCAAAGAAGAACCTTTTTTATTTCTGAAACCAGACAACGATACCATGCAGCGAGGTATGAAAATTTGTAAAAAATATGGCTTCCAACCCCATATCCTGCTCCATCTGGATCAGCAGATCACCGCATATAATATTACATGTTCTGGTATGGGAATCTGTTTTGTCAGCGATACTTTAATTCGCTCTACAACGCCTCATCCAAATGTCATTTATTACAAATTAGATTTTGATGAAAGTGTCCGCGATATCTGCTTTTATCGAAAACGAAACCGCTATCTTTCTTTTGCGGTAAAAGAATTTTTAAATTTGAGCTGTTCCTTCACAGACAAATTCAGCTTCTAAATACATCCGCACCGTTTTAAAATCCATGCAATCCCATCTTCCATCACACTCTTTGTCTGATAGCGGCAGACAGAAGCTACTTCCTGCGGCGCTCCTCCCATTGCAATACTGTTCGGTACAGCACAAAGCATTGTCAAATCATTTGTGCTGTCTCCGATTGCATAACAATTTTCAAGCGGAATATCTAGCATTTTTCTTAGATATTCCATTCCTGTTGCTTTTGAATATCCTTTTGGAACAATTTCCATCATTTCATGTTCTCTCTGAATACAGAAAAAATTCTTTTTCAGCCAAGAAACAGCTTCTTCCTTTTTACTTTCTTTCATAAAATAAAGACAAAATTTATCAAAGTTCATGGATTCTGCAGTCAGAATCTCCGGAAGTTCTTTTGCTCTTTTTCCCATCTCTTTTTTGATCTGTTCCACTCTTTGATCCGTAAATCCTGCATGGACATCAAAATATACGCCATTGTATCCCTCATAAAATGCTGGAACTTTCCATGTGCGAAAATTTTGTACGATCTCCAGACAAAGTTTTTTGGGAAGACTCTTTTTTAACAACCATTCTCCCTGATACCACAGATACGTTCCACATCCACAGATATATCCGTCAAATTCCAATTCTTTTAATTCTTCGTCTATACTGACCCATGTTCTTCCCGTATTGACAACTGCAATATGACCTTTTTCTCTCATCTTTTTAATTGCTTCTTTTGTACTTTCAGGAATCTTATGCGTATCATTGTCTACAATCGTACCGTCAATATCGAAAAATACTATTTTTTCTTTCAACTGTTTTTTCACGTACGCATTACATAAGTTCTGAATCTCTTCCATTTTCTTTTTTGTCTCTGTATTGGTATAATTTATACGCCTTATATTTCGATCAATCCAGTGATTTTCTTCCAGAAACTGAAAACTTGCCCGAAAATTCAAATCAAACACAAAAGCAAGATAAGACACCCATTTATCCATATTTGTCTTTCTTGTATTCGAGAGAATCGTTCGTCCCTCTCGAATATCATTCAAAACATGGTCAGATATTTCTTCTTTTCCCACCTCTTCGGCCGATGTATCAAACAAAGTCTCTATTTTTTCTGTCTCTTTTACTCTAAAATTATCTAGTTTATCTGCATCTCGTATAATTTTGCACTGTAATTCTTCTCTTTCGCTCAACCCTTCGGGCAGCCTGTATGCAGAGTGATACGCGATTGCTTTCTTTATAATTTCATCATACTTTCTATCTTCTAAAAAATCTTTGATTTTTCCTTCTTCAAATAAAACTTTTACACCAAATTCAGCGTGATCGAATTTTCGATCATCAAAACTTTGGAATGTTTTTAACTGTTCAAATCTGCCGATATCATGAAGAAGTGCAATCAAAAGAGCCAGTTGCGTATCCTCCTGGCTCATTTTTTCTTTTTTACAAATATAATCGGCAGCATCTAAAACAGCAAATGTATGTGTCTTTTTCAGAAGAATTTTCTCGTCCTGCATATCATAATCTTGTAAATAACGTTCAAATTTTTTCTTTGCGTATTTTAGATCTATCATCTTGTCACCTTATAAAGAGATCAATCGGCTTGTGCCTAGACGCTCTGCTCCTAATTCTAAAAATTTTTCTGCATCCTCAAGAGAAGAAATACCGCCCGCTGCTTTTACTTTGACATCTTTTCCAACATTTGCTCTCATCAGCGCCACATCTTCAAATGTTGCGCCTCCTCCTGCAAATCCAGTGGAGGTTTTTATATATTCTGCTCCTGATTTTGTCACAACCTCACACATTTTGATCTTTTCTTCTTCTGTCAAAAGACACGTCTCAATGATTACTTTCAGCAATCTTCCCTGACATGCAGCTTTAATTTCCTTTATTTCTTTCAACACTTCATCATACTGTTTTTCTTTTACCATTCCAATATGAATTACCATATCGATTTCATCTGCTCCGTTGGAAACTGCATCTTTTGTCTCCTCTACTTTCGCCTTTGTTGTCATATATCCATTCGGAAATCCAATAACGGTGCAGATGCAAAGCTGATCTTTTACATACTCTTTTGCTCTTTTTACAAAACATGGTGGAATACATACAGATGCCGTGTGATATTTGATTCCTTCATCGCAAATCTTTTTGATCTCTTCCCAAGTTGCAGTCTGTTTTAACAATGTATGATCGACATATTTTAAAATTTCCTGTTTTTCCATTTTTGTCCCTTTCTTTAAAAACAATCTTTATTCTGCAATATCTTTTAAAATAGAAGAGCCGATTGTTCCCTCTGGCATCTCCACTTCAAAATTATCCGCAATCGTCGCTCCAATTACAGCAAATGTATTCTGCTCCGGCAACAGTCCTCCTTTTTTCATAGAAGGAGAATATGCCAGTAAAAATACTTTTTCTCTTGTATGATCTGTCCCTGTATGAGTCGGGTCATTTCCGTGATCTGCAGTTAAAAGAACCAGATCTCCTTCCTGCATTACAGCCAGAAGTTCTCCTAATTTCTGATCAAATTTTTCGATTTCTTTTGCATATCCTTCTACATTTCTTCTATGACCCCAAAGTGCGTCAAAATCTACTAAATTTGTAAAACAAAGCCCTGTAAAGTCTTTTTTTGCAAGCTCAATCGTCTGCTCCATTCCATGGACAGAACTTTCTGAATGGTAAGCCTCTGTGATTCCTTCTCCCACAAAAATATCCTGTATTTTTCCGACGGATATGACATCCAAATCTTTCTCTTTCAGTGCATTTAAAACAGTTTTTCCCCACGGTTTCAGCGCGTAATCATGACGATTTGACGTTCTCTTAAATTCGCCTTTTTTTCTGCCAATATATGGTCTGGCAATCACACGTCCAACTTTCCATTCTTCTTTCATCGTCAGTTCTCGTGCCATCTCACAATAGCGATATAACGTATCTAATCCCATTGTCTCTTCATTTCCGCAGATCTGCAAAACAGAATCTGCCGATGTATAGACAATCAACGCTCCTGTGCGAATCTCTTCTTCTCCAAGCTCCTCCAAAATTTCTGTCCCACTGGCGCTTTTGTTTCCAATAATTGTTCTTCCCGTTCTTTTCTCCAGTTCTTCTATCAATTCTTTTGGAAATCCTGTGTCTGTAAAAGTCTGAAACGGCTTTTCTGTTTTTAGACCCATCATCTCCCAGTGTCCTGTCATCGTATCCTTGCCGTTGCTCGCCTCTTTTAAAACAGCATATTTTCCCATCGGATTTTCGACTGGCATAATATTTTTAAGAGGATGCAGGTTCGCCATTCCCAACTTTTGCAAATTAGGAATCTTTAATTCTTTTACATTCTTTGCAATATGGCCAAATGTATCTGTATTTTCATCGCCATACAGTCTGGCATCTGGCATAGCGCCTATTCCAAGTGAATCAAGTACAATCGTAAAAATTCTTTTATATGTCATATATTCTCCTATTCTGCTCGATCTTGATGAATCAAAATACGAATTGCTTCCACTGCCGCTTTAATTGCAGCATCGGTCTCATGCTGAATTATATTTTCCATACCAGCCTTTTCTCTTTCCTGATTTCCCATCACAAGAAAATCAGCGCCAACGCGAACTCCAAGCGACATTCCCACGATAAACAATGCTGCGCTTTCCATCTCAGATGCTTTGCATCCCATTTTCATCCAAGCATTCCATTTTTGTTCCAACTCATATCCTACCGGTTTTGATAAAGGATCATGCTGACCAAAAAAGGAGTCTTTCGACTGCACCACTCCTGTATGACAGCGATATCCTAATTTCTGTACGGCTTCTCTCAGTGCAGCAACCACTTCAAAATCAGCGACTGCTGGATATTCAATCGGCGCATACTCTTTGCTTGTCCCTTCCATACGCACTGCGCCTGTAGCAATGACAAGGTCTCCCCCTTTGACAGACAATTCCATGCCTCCGCACGTTCCAACTCGGATAAAAGTATGCGCTTTGCACTGAACTAATTCTTCGATCGCAATAGCAGCGGACGCTCCTCCGATTCCTGTCGAGGTCACGCTGACTTTTTCTCCATCCAAGTATCCCGTATATGTGACAAATTCCCTGCTGTCTGCCACCAAATGTCCATCCTCAAAATATGCGGCAATCTTTTTGCATCGTTTTGGATCTCCTGGAAGAATTACATATTTTCCCACATCGCCTTCTTTGATCTGTAAATGATATTGAACCCCTGCTTCTGTTGAATACTTGTGCATATTTCTACCCCCTTTTTCTTCTTTTTCTGTTATTGTATCATAGTTTTCCTTTTCCGACTACAACAGTTTTTCTAACTCTTCCTCCATCTTTTCCATCACTTTGGCATAAGAAGAAAGTTTCTTTCTCACTTCTTTTTCATCATTTCTTTTTTGTTTATAACAAAGCCGATGTTCCATACTCGCCCAAAAATCCATCCCCACTGTGCGAAGCTGCACCTCTACCGGATAATATTCCATACTCGTCACGAACATTTTCTTTTCCTGAAAATGAAAGGAGGAATGTCTCTGCCCTGATAAAGTACTGTTCCATTCTTTTTGATCGATATAATAAACAGGAACTCCTAAAATTAAGTGATAACTTCTGTATCCGTTCGGTTTCGGATTGTGAATATAATCTCTCTCCCGAATTACAATTAAATCTTTCTGTTTTTTCAGTACGTCAGACAAAAAATCTATATCCTGTCTCGTATAGCAGATTACACGGATTCCTGCAATATCTCTTAAATTTTCTTTTACACTCATTATGCTGTCTTCTAACTGCTTTCTTTTCAGTTTCTCTTCGATGCTCTGTTTTCTTTTTATTCTGCTTTCTATATGATGAATTGGAGGCAGTACGGCATTTTGATATAACGTATGATTTAAAACTTCTAAGCGTGCCATCAGCAATTTTTTCGCATCTTCATATGGCACAATCATTTCGTAATACTGTTCATCTGTCAACTCTT
>CBCTVZ010000044.1:0-17145 GCA_965150505.1 uncultured Robinsoniella sp.
AGGCTATCCTCCCACGATTAAAATCGTGGGCTTTCCCGCCTATGTTTGTTGTAAATATGGAAAACGGTGTGAGAAGATGATATAATAAGCAGTAACACACAGAAAAAGGAGGTTTTGTCAGGGGAAAGAGCCTTGGCATATAAACAAAGAAGTGGAAAGAAGAAAGCAGATCGTAAAAATTTTAGAAGAGAGTAAAGAACCTATTTCTGGTACTGTTCTTGCAAAAAAACTGTCAGTAAGCAGACAGATCATTGTGCAGGATATTGCTTTGCTCAGAGCAGAAAATAAAAATATTTTATCAACAAACAAAGGATATCTGATCTCAAATGTTTCAGATGAAACCAATAAAATACAGCGTGTGATCTGTTCTTACCATACAAAAGAACAGATCAAAGATGAACTGTATACCATCGTTGATTTGGGTGGAAAAGTTAGAAAGGTTTTTGTCAATCATGATATCTACGGTCAAATTTCAGCAGATCTATTGATTTTTTCAAGAAAAGATGTAGATGAATTTATTCATAAAGTGGAGCAGTCAGATATGCGGCCTTTAAACTGTCTGACAGATGGCGTTCATTACCATTTGATTGAGGCAGACAGCGAAGCGATTTTAGACGAGATTGAAGAGGAGTTGAGAAAAAAAGGAATTATATCCTAAAAAAACAAGGATAGATGAAAGGAAACGAAAAAAGAAAGATGGAGAAAATGAAAAAATATCTAAACCATATTTTTATTGATGGGTTGAGCGGTATGGCGCAGGGATTGTTCTGCACGTTGATTGTAGGGACAATCATTCAGCAGATTGGAAAGCTGATAGGAGGAGACATAGGAAATTATTTGTTTCTGTTTGGAAAGGCGGCTGCTGCCTTGACAGGCGCTGGAATCGGTGTGGGAGTTGCCTGTCGTTTTAAAGAAAGTACGCTTGTTGTGCTGTCGGCTGCTACCGCTGGTATGATTGGAGGATTTGCGGGCAGTATCACGGCGCAGACGATATTGAGTGAGACGGGAGCAGTCGTATTGTCAGGACCAGGAGAACCGTTAGGAGCATTTATTGCCGCCTATGTAGGAATAGAAATCGGTCATCTTGTGGCTGGAAAGACCAAACTTGATATTTTAGTGACACCACTTTGCACCATCTTATCTGGCGCAGCGGTTGGAATTTTGATTGGACCTCCAATCTCTAAATTTATGACAAGTTTAGGCGTGATGATTAACTGGGGAACAGAACAGCAGCCATTCTTAATGGGAATTATTGTATCGGTCTTAATGGGAATGATTTTGACATTGCCGATCAGTTCTGCTGCACTTGGAATTATTTTAAATCTGTCAGGACTGGCGGCAGGTGCTGCAACCGTTGGATGTTGTTGCAACATGGTTGGGTTTGCCGTTGCAAGTTATCGTGAAAATAAGATGGCAGGACTTCTTGCTCAGGGAATTGGAACTTCCATGCTTCAAGTGCCGAACATTGTAAGAAAACCGATCATTTGGCTGCCTGTGATTTTATCAAGCGCTATTTTAGGACCAATCGGAACAATGGTATTTCGTATGACAAGCAATGCGACAGGTTCTGGAATGGGAACAGCGGGGCTGGTAGGTCAGATTATGACATATGAGACGATGGCTCCGTCGGAAGGCGCAGTTGTTGTATTGATTAAAATAGTATTGATTCACTTTTTACTTCCGGCAGTAGTCACATTGGGAATTTCTGAGTTTATGAGAAAACATGGCTGGATCAAAAAAGGCGATATGAAATTAGAATTATAATTTAAGGCAGATAAAAACAGAAAAAACAACAGAAGAAAAAATAAAAAAAGAAATCAATAGAAGAAAATAAAATAACAAAAGAAAATAAAATAACAAAAGAAAATAAAAATGAGATGCCCATAAAAAAGGAGGGAAAAAATGAAAAAGGGAACAGGCCTAGTTCATATATATTATGGAAATGGCAAAGGAAAGACGACAACAGGAATGGGTCTGATTACACGGGCCGCTGGATATGGATATAAAGTGCTGTTGTATCAGTTTATGAAAAACAATAAGACGAGTGAGAGAAATATCCTGATGCAAGCGCCGAATATTACGATTGAGGATGGAAGAGAGCAGGTAAAATTTAGCTTTCAGATGACAGAAGAAGAAAAAGCTGAGGCAAAAAAGTTTTATGAAGAGGAATTTAAGAGAATTACACAGAAAGCAGAAACGGAAGGGTATGACGTTTTATTTATGGATGAAACGATCTATACCATCAGCGCTGGACTGCTGGATGAAGAGATGGTCTTAAAATTTCTCAGAGAAAAGAGCGAAAATCTGGAAGTAATTTTGACTGGAAACACACCGAGTGAAAAAATGATAGAACTTGCCGATTATGTATCGGAGATACGGATGGTCAAGCATCCATATCAGAAAGGACAGCCGGCAAGAGGAGGAATTGAAAAGTAAGTTTTGATATGAAAAAGCTTTTTGATGAAGGAAAAGATGGAAAAATCCTTCATTGGAAAGCTTTTTTTATTTCGTTTGATTTTGGAAAAATATATCCTTTTTGACGGAAAATTACGGTATTCAGGAAAAATTAAGAGAAAATTTAAAGATAATAATTGGTATATAATGAAAGAATATGATAAAGTAAAAATACAAAAACAGAACCGTTTAATCGTATGATAAGGAGGATAAAATTATGAAAAGAAAAATTGCATTTGCGGCGCTTGCCGGAACATTATTGATATCAAATATGAACGTTTTTGCAGAGGAATATAAAAAAGAAACCATGTTTTCAGAAGGCGTGAATCAGTTAGCATCTGATATTTATGGAGAGATGGAGACAGAAGAGAATGTATTTTTTTCGCCATACAGCATAAGCGTGGCATTGTCTATGTTGAATTTAGAGGCGGACGGGGAGACGAAAGCACAGATAGAAGATATGCTTGGAATTGAAGATATGGATGAATGGAATAAACAAGTATCTGAGTATATAAAGAAAAATGACAGAGAAGGCGCTGTTGTGGAGACTGCAAATGGAATGTGGATCTCAGAAGAACTCGAACTTTCAAAAGATGCTCAAAAAGAAGTCCTAGATCCTTTGAAAGAATTTTTTGAAGGCGAGGTCACTCAGGCAGATATGAAAAAAGATAGAGAAAAGATTTTAGAAGAGATCAATGGATGGGTGAGTGAGCACACAGATGGAATGATTGATCCATTTTTGGAGGAACTGCCAAATGGTACGGCATCAATGCTGATTAATGCAGTTTACTTTGATGGAAAATGGAGTATGCCATTTGATGAAGAACGGACAGAGAAGAGTACGTTTTATGGATCAGAAAAAGAAGCTGAGATTGATATGATGGCGCAGGAAGGAACGTTTTTCTATCTGGAAAATGAAGAGTATCAGGCAATACAGCTTCCATATGGAGACGGAAGCGTCGTGATGAATATTGTTTTGCCGAAAGATACAGATAAACCAATCGAACAGTGGTATAAAGACTTGGGAAAAGATCAGACAGAAATATGGCAGGAATTAAATGAAGCGGAAACTGCAGATATGAAAGTTGTAAAGATTCCAAAATTTGCTCTGGAATGCAGTATTCCAGATTTAGATAATATTATGAAAGAACTTGGCATGACAGATGCGTATTCCGAGGAAGCGGATTTTAGCCGTTTAGCAGAAAATATTCAGGTAGACAGTATGCTGCATAAGGCAAAATTGGAAGTGAGTGAACAGTATACAAAGGCTTCAGCGGCAACTGGAATCATATCAAAAATGACAGCGATCATAGAAGAGGAAGAAAAACCGGAATTTGTGGCAGATCATCCATTTATGTTTACAATTCAGGATAAAGAAAATGATATGATTTTATTTATGGGTCATGTAAACCAACTGTAAGAAATGAGTTGGGCAGAGAAAAGATAAAAATTTTTTCAAGAAAACTACAGAAAAATCAGAGAACGATATAGAAAAATAAGGAATAGAAAAAATGGCAGATGAGAAGGAGGGAAGACTTATGAGAAAAAATAGAATGAATTTTTTGATTGCAGGGATCATTGCAGTATTTTTGGCAGGCGGAACTGTTTTGGCGGAAGAATCAGACAGTAATATGATGATTCATCCGAGAGCGCAGATCGAATATCAGGAAGAGGAGAGAACGGTATTTATTGTACAGGTGGGAACGTTCTCCCTGTATCAGGATGCGGAGAGATTTGCAGGTCAGCTGGAGAATGACGGATTCTATACGGATATTGAGTGGAAGACAGACAATTTGTATCGGGTCAATTCAGGAGAATATGAATTGTATACGGATGCTCAAAATAAAGAGGCGTTGTTAAAGAGCTGCGGATACGACTGCTGGATTCGAGAAGAAAAGAAAAATGTTCTTATTCCGATAAGTGGAGTGGAATACTTTGTTCAGGTTGGAGCTTTTGCACAGAAAGACAATGCGGATAATTATGTGAAGAAGCTGATGACGCAGGGATTTGGCGGATATTCAAGACTGGAAAGCGACGGGCTGTATCGTGTATATTGCGGTTCTTATGAAAAAAAAGAAGATGCAGAGTATTTAAAAGGTATTCTGGAATCTTATGGATATGAAGTGTATATCAGGGAAGATGAGTTTGGTCATGAGACGCTGCAGACTTACTTTGTTGTTCAGGCAGGGGCATTTAGCAGCAGTGAAAATGCACAGAATTATGCGGCGGAATTGAACCGCGCAGGAATCAATGCGTATGCGACGCTGATGGAAAATGGATATTATATGGTATTTTGCGGAACATTTAAAAACAAAGACAATGCAGACCGATTAAAAGACAGTATTGTAAGCGCAGGATATGAAGCAGTTGTGATTGAATATCAGATGTAATAAGATAATCCTCCTATAGCGTTAAAGTATTAAAAATGCACATATTAATATAAAACAGTAAGAAATAAAATATTAAAAATGCACAAAAAATAATTGACGAATCCCCAAAAGTGTGTTATTATTTTGAATAGGAAATGTCGAAAAAGGATAAAAATATGTTTGCAAAATGTAAAAAATAACGAAGATACGCAAAATATTTTTTGGAAAATTTTGATAATCTAATTTTTTGGAGCTATGAAGGAGGAACAAAATGAAGAAAGTCTGGAAAAAAACGTGTGCAGCAGTATGTACTGCAGCAATGGCAGTTTCAGCTACAAGCGTAGCATTTGCAGCAGAAGATGTTGATCAGGAATTGAGAATGCAGTATGGGAATGCTTTAAATGTCTATGCAAATCCGACAGAAAGTTTGTATGGAGATTATTCCACAAACAAATATAACAACTTCGCTGATATGGGAGCATGGCATGGATATTATCTTCCAAAAGAAGATGAGATTGCAATTCAGGGTGGATTCGCAGGACCTGTAATTGTCGCAGAAGAATATCCAGTCAACTTATCAGGAGCTTTTAGTAAATTAGAGATCACAAAGGCTGACGGCACTGTATATTCTTATGAAGATGCTGATGCGTCAGGTGTGTATTATCCAGGAAAACTGGTACAGACATATGACTTTGAAGACATTACAGTAAACATGGAACTGATCTTTGGAAGCGACAGAACAGCGCTGATCAAAACAGAGATCGTAAATAAAACAGAAGAAGATGTTGAATTAAAACTGAAATGGCATGGCGACATGTACACAAACTATGGCCGTGAAGACAGAGTGATGGGCAACAGCCTTGAAGCAACAGAAGATGGTGTTCAGGTCAACTTTACAGAAATCCGTGAGACATGGAATTATTTGATGACAGATGAAGTAAAATTCAACGTAAGACGTGATATCCCTGTAACTACAACAGTAGAGGGAGATAGCTATGTGACAGAAGCAAACGATGCTGTGACAATCAAAGCAGGAGAGAGCTTCCAGACATTATCAACAGAAAGCTATACATTCACAGCAGAAGAAGCAACAGAGGAAAAAGAAATTGCAGCAGCTATGCTGGCTGACGCTGATTCTTACTTTACAGCAAACGCAGATCGCTGGAACGGATATCTTGAGACAATCGAAAAAGATGATGTTCAGATCGGATATCAGTATAAGAAAGCAGCAGTAAAATCTATCGAAACAATGATGACAAACTACAAGAGTGCAGCAGGTGATCTGATTCACGGTGGAGTAGTTCCATCTATGTCCTATAAATGGTTTATCGGACTGTGGGCATGGGATTCTTGGAAACAGATCGTTGGTATGGCTCCATACGATGCAGAAATCGCAATGGAAAACGCTCGCTCTATCTTTGATTACCAGATTCAGGCAGATGACGAAGTTCGTCCACAGGATGCAGGAGCAATCATTGACTGTATCTTCTTTAACAAAGGACCTGAAAGAGGCGGAGACGGCGGAAACTGGAACGAAAGAAACTCCAAACCACCTCTGGCAGCATGGGCTGTTTACAATGCTTACAATGCAAGTCAGGATAAAGAGTTCTTAGAGGAAATGTATCCGAAGTTAGTTGCATACCATAACTGGTGGTACACAAACCGTGATATCGATGGAAACGGTGTTGCAGAATATGGCGCAATGGTTCATGATGCTCACTACGAGTATGATGAAGAAGGAAATATTGTAAAAGATGAAAACGGAAAAGCAGTTGTAAGTCCAGAAGCAGTAATCGAAGCTGCAGCTTGGGAGAGCGGTATGGACAATGCTCCTCGTTTTGATATCTCCGGAAATGGTCCAGAAGACGTTGGAACACTCGTATATGAAGTGAAAAACGATGACGGAGAAATTGTAGGATATACAATCAATCAGGAATCTGTTGACCTGAACGCTTATCTGTATGCAGAAAAAGGATTCTTAAAAGATATGGCTGAAGAACTTGGCCTTACAGAAGACGCAGCAAAATATGAAGAAGAAGCTGCAGCTCTGAAAGAATACATCAATACAAATATGTATGATGAAGAAACAGGATTCTACTATGATTTACAGATCAACGAAGATGGCAGCGAAAAGAAACTGCTTGTAAACAGAGGAAAAGGTTCTGAAGGATGGCTGCCACTGTGGGCAAAACTGGCAAGTCAGGAACAGGCTGATAAAGTAGTTGCAAACATGATGGATGAAGAAAAATTCAACTTGGTTGTTCCGCTTGGCGTAACATCAAAAGACAATGATATGTTCATGCCAGCTAAATACTGGAGAGGACCAGTTTGGATGGATCAGGCAATGTTTGGCGCTGAAGCAATGCAGAACTATGGATACCATGAAGAAGCAAAAGATATGGTACTGAAAATGTTCGTGAACGCAGAAGGTCTGTTAAGCGATGGACCAATCAGAGAAAACTACAATCCTCTGACAGGTGAAGGACTCCATACAAAGAACTTCAGCTGGTCAGCAGCTGCATTCTATCTGCTGTATCAGAACGTTCTGACAGGAAATCAGACAACAAGCCAGACAGGATTAGAATAAGTAGAAGAGATTCACAGGGAATAGAGAAAAGAGAGAAAATAAAAAATGAGAGGATGTCTCCAACTGATAATCAGAGAGGGACATCCTCTCTTTTTACGACAAAATAGTATGATCAAAAAGAAGATGTCCCAAAGATATAACAATACCTTTTAGGACATCTTCTTTTTTAGGTGAATAGCGTTAATTATAAGATCCATGAAAAATGGTAGAAAAATTTTAACATAATATAAAATGAGGAGTGCCCCGGCGTCTGGTCACCGGGGCTATTATGAAAAAATTTATCTATATGTGTAATGAAAAACATTACCCCATAAGCCATAGAACCTCTTTTTTAGAGATACAGGTATTATACTATTTAAATATGAATAAAATGTGAACCATACATTAAAATAATGTGAAAATACACAAAAAATATTTATAACATTGAGATAATTTATAAAATTTTACCCATAAAGTAACTCTAATGATTGGAAACAAAAAGGCACTTCTCCACAGAGAAGTGCCAAAAAATTAATCAAATTTCAGGTTTTTGAACAAAGAGCTAAGTGTTGTGGAAAGACCTTCTGTCTCAGGAAGTTCGATTGTCTCTTCGTGAATTTCTTCAGCGGCAACATCATTGATTGCTTTCATGCTCATGCTCAGTTTGCCGTCTTTGATATCAATGACTTTTACTTTGACGGTATCCCCTACATTTACGACAGCGGATGGGGATTTGATGCGTTTCTCACAGATCTGTGAAATATGAACTAAACCGGAAAGGCCGTTGCTGAGTTTGACGAATGCACCGTATGGCTGAATGGATTCTACCGTTCCTTCTGTCACAAGTCCGATTTCAACCGTAGAGACAAGATTTTTTTTCTCCTGTGCCAGCTGTTCACGCAGAATTTCTTTTGCGGAGAGAACGAGACGGTGATTTGCTTCATCGGCAGTGATCACGCGGACCTGAATTTCTTTTCCAAGCCATTCTTCTAAATTTTCTGCATATTCAAGAGCCAGTTTAGAAGCTGGAATGAAACCGCGGATGCCTTCTGCATAGGCAATGACACCGGCATTGACAACATCAGAAACTTTGACAGTCAGGTTTGTGCCTTCTTCCATATCTTTTTTTAATTTATCCCACGCAAGGACTTCGTTTGCTTCTTTGCTGGATAAAAGAATGTGACCTTCGCCGTCATCTTTCTTGATTACTGTTGCGGAAATTTCGTCTCCTACATGAATATTTTCTCTGAAATTAAAAGATGGATCATCTGTAAAATCATCCAGATGGATCAGACCATCTGTGTAATATTTAAGATCAAGAAGAATACCATTTTCAGAGATGTCAATTACTGTTCCTGTCAGGATATCCCCTTCACGGATCTGGCGGAAAGAAGCTTCCAATTCGGCTGCGTAATCTTCCATTGTTTCAACAGGAGCAGATGATTCGTTTAAATGTTCTGACATCATATAATACACCTCGATTTCTGGGGAGTGACGCTCCCCTGTTTACATAATGATTTATTATATCTTATTTTGAAAGCAATATCTATACTTTTTGTGAAAAATCGTATAACATGGAGAAGAAGACTGATAAAAAGAAGGTATGAAGAAGGAGGATGCGAAAATGTATACAGAAAAAGAATTAGTGAAAGCGGCATATGAGGCGCAGAAATATTCATATTCGCCATATTCTAAATTTCAGGTGGGAGCGGCGCTTTTAGGAAAAAATGGAAAAATTTATTTGGGCTGTAATATTGAAAATGCAGCGTATTCTCCGAGCAACTGTGCGGAGCGTACGGCATTTTTTCGCGCGATATCGGAAGGATGCAGGGAATTTGAAGCGATTGCTATTGTGGGAAATAAAGAAGGGGAGAAAGGAGATTTCTGTCCGCCATGCGGTGTGTGTCGGCAGGTCATGGCAGAATTTTGCAATCCTGATCAGTTTCGGATTATTCTGGGGCGTTCAGGGGAGGAGTATTACAGTTGTTATCTGAAAGATTTGCTGCCATTTGGATTTGGCAGTGAACTTCTTTGATTATTTTTGATATAGAGGAAAGGATGAGGGATTGGATATGGATGAAAAAAGCGGAAAAAGAAAAGTATATATTATCGGGCATAAGAATCCAGATACCGACTCGATCTGTTCAGCGATTGCCTATGCGGAGCTGAAAAATAAAATCGGAGATGAAAATCGTATTTTTGTTCCGAAAAGAGCAGGACAGGTTAGTTCAGAGACACAGTTTGTGCTAAATTATTTCCAAATGGAAGCACCGGGATATATTGACAATGTCGGAACACGAGTGCGCGATATGGATATTCGTTTTGTGGAAGGAGCAAAGAATAATATCTCTTTAAAAAATGCTTGGACAAGAATGCGTGAGGAACATGTGAATACCATGCCGATCACAAAGGAAAATAAAGTGTTAGAAGGGCTGATCACAAGCAATGATATCACAAAATCGTACATGGATGTTTATGACAGCGCAATTCTTTCCGAGGCCAGAACACAGTATAAAAATATAGTAGAGACTTTGGACGGTAAGATGATCATTGGAAATCCGCACGCATATTTTGTAAAAGGAAAGGTGCTTGTGGCTGCTGCAAATCCAGATTTGATGGAAAATTATATTGAGCAGGATGATCTCGTCATTTTAGGAAACCGATATGAGTCACAGCTTTGCGCGATAGAGATGAATGCCAGCTGTATTGTAGTCTGCGAGGGAGCGCCTGTATCAAGAACGATTCAGCATCTTGCGGCAGAAAAAAACTGTGTGGTAATCAGCACACCGCATGATACGTTTACCGTGGCGCGCCTGATCAATCAGAGTATGCCGGTAAAACATTTTATGACAAAGAAAAAATTATTGACATTTGAATTGGATGACTATACGGATTCGATTAAAGATATCATGGCAAGCAAACGATATCGCTATTTCCCAGTATTGGACTGCCGTGGAGCGTATGTGGGAATGATATCACGAAGAAATCTGCTGAGTGTAAAGAGAAGACAGGTAATTTTAGTCGATCACAATGAGACTTCTCAGGCGGTGGACAATATCGAAAGCGCTGAAATTTTGGAGATTATCGATCATCACCGTCTTGGCTCGCTTGAGACGATGGCTCCTGTATTTTTTAGAAATCAGCCAGTCGGATGTACGGCAACGATTATCTATCAGATTTATCAGGAAAGAAATGTTGAAATTTCAAAACAGATTGCGGGTCTTTTATGCGCCGCTATTTTGTCCGACACGTTGATGTTTCGATCGCCGACGTGTACCGATAAAGACAGAGAGGCAGTAAAAAGATTATCGGAGATTGCAGAGATTGAATATGAAAGTTTTGCATCCGAGATGTTTGAGGCCGGAAGCGATCTGAAAAACAAATCACCGGAAGAAATTTTTTATCAGGATTTTAAAAAATTTGAGTTTGACAATAAAACGTTCGGAGTAGGGCAGATCAACTCTATGAATAAAAAGGAATTAAAAAATATTAAAGAGCGACTGATTCCATATATTACAAAGGCGTATGAAAGTCAAAATCTGGAGATGATGTTTTTTATGCTGACGGATATTATCGATGAATCAACGGAATTAATCTATTATGGAAGAGGAGCAGAAAATCTGATCGAAGAGGCTTTTCATATCGCTTGCGAGGGAGAGTCCGTGATCTTAAAAGGGATTGTCTCAAGAAAAAAACAGTTGATACCGGCTTTTATGGGGGCAATTCAAAATTGACAAAGAAAATAGAAAAGAAAAAAAGGAGTAAAAAATGGAACGAGAAATGTGGAGACCTGGAAATATGTTATATCCGTTGCCAGCTGTGATGGTCAGTTGTCAGCGCGCGGGAGAGAAACCAAATATTATCACAGTGGCATGGGCAGGAACGGTGTGCAGTTCACCGGCTATGGTTTCGATTTCTGTTCGCCCGAATCGCTATTCCTATCAGATTATAAAAGAAACGGGAGAATTTGTAATCAATCTGACAACTGAAAAATTGGCATATGCGACAGATTACTGTGGCGTCAGATCGGGAAAAGATGTGGACAAGTTTAAGGAAATGAAACTGACTCCATTGCCGTCAAAATTTGTGAGCGCGCCGGGAATAGAGGAAAGCCCTGTCAACATTGAGTGTAAAGTAAAACAGATTGTGGAGCTGGGATCGCATCATATGTTTATTGCAGACGTTTTAGGCGTAAATGTGGATAAGACTTTGATGAATAAAGATCAAAAATTAGAGCTGAATCGTTCTATGCCGATGGTATATTCTCATGGGGAATATTATGGACTTGGAAAAAAACTTGGAACGTTTGGATACAGTGTGAAAAAGAAAGCGTCAAAGAAAAGAAAAAACCAACGCAGATAAATTCTTTACAGCCAAAAAAAACTATGATAGGATAACAAAACGAAAGACACAGACAGAAGCTAGATCGAAAACGAAAGGGATTTATTTATGAAAAGGAAGGAAAATATTATTCTGATTGGAATGCCGGGCGCTGGAAAGAGTACAATCGGAGTTATCCTTGCAAAGGTGCTGGGATATCATTTTGTAGATGCTGATATTGTAATTCAGGAACAGGAAAAAAGATTATTGCATGAGATTATTGAGCAAGAGGGCGTGGATGGATTTCTTGCAGTGGAAAATCGTGTCAACAGTCAGATTGAAGAAGAAAAAGCAGTGATTTCGACTGGCGGAAGTGTCGTATATGGAAAAGAAGCAATGGAACATTTTTCACAGACGGGAACGATTATTTATCTGAAATTGGGATATGAGGCATTGGAAAAGAGATTGGGAGATCTTCATGGAAGAGGCGTTGTTTTGAGAGAAGGGCAAAATTTAAGGACTTTGTATGAAGAAAGAATCCCTCTTTATGAAAAATATGCGCACTTGACAGTGGAAGAAGATGGCTTAAGTGTGGAAGAGACATTACAGAATATTCTGAAAATATATCAAAGTTTTCTAAAAGAAAAGAAAGAAAATACCTTATAATAGCGGAATAATAAAATAAGAATACAGAGTTTTTAAATAAATATTAAATTTTTTTTGCAAAATTAAGGAGAGAATTGGCTGAAATTTTTATTGTTATTTACAAATTCCCTGTTTGTGATATAATATATCTTAATCATGGCAAAATAAAAAAACGAAAAACAAAAGGATTTTGCCAGATCAGTTGACAGTAGATGAGAAGATCTGAGCGGTGTGAAGGAAAAATGTTTTCAGACCGTTATATTAAAGGAGAAAACAGAAGAAATCTTGGGTATAAATAAAAATGTGATGAGGTGTCCTATGGAACAATACATTATAAAAGGCGGAAATCCACTTGTTGGAGAAGTCGAAATCGGTGGCGCAAAAAATGCAGCACTTGGTATCCTTGCCGCAGCAATTATGACAGATGAAACGGTTAAAATTGAGAACCTTCCTGACGTTCAGGATATCAATGTTTTATTAGAAGCAATTAACGAGATTGGCGCAAAAGTGGAGCGAGTCAACAGAACAACGGTTCTTATTAATGGATCAGGAATAGGAAGCGTCAGCGTTGATTATGAATATATCAAGAAAATTCGTGCCTCCTATTATTTGCTGGGAGCTTTGCTTGGAAAATATAAAAGAGCAGAAGTGCCTCTCCCAGGAGGATGTAATATAGGAAGCAGACCGATTGACTTACATCTGAAAGGATTTAAAGCTCTGGGAGCAAAAGTGAAAATTTCTCATGGTTCTATTATTGCTCAGGCAGATCAATTAGTAGGAAAACATATCTTTTTGGATACCGTGTCAGTAGGCGCGACAATCAATATCATGATGGCTGCTTCTATGGCAAATGGATATACGATTATTGAGAACTCTGCCCGTGAGCCTCATGTGGTGGATGTAGCAAACTTCCTGAATAGTATGGGAGCAAACATCAAAGGCGCGGGAACAGATGTGATCCGTATTCGTGGCGTGGAAAAATTACATAAGACGGAATATTCGATTATTCCTGACCAGATTGAAGCAGGTACTTTCATGTTTGCAGCAGCTGCAACAAAAGGTGATGTGATGGTAAAAAATGTAATTCCGAAGCATCTGGAAGCGACAACTGCAAAACTGGTAGAGATCGGATGCGAGGTGGAGGAGTTTGACGATGCGGTGCGTGTCGTTGCTTCAAAACGTCTGGGATGTACAAACGTGAAGACGTTGCCATATCCGGGATATCCGACCGATATGCAGCCTCAGATCGGCGTTACTTTGGCGCTTGCATCAGGAACAAGTATTGTGACGGAGAGTATCTTCGAGAACCGTTTTAAATATATGGATGAGCTGGCAAGAATGGGCGCTACCGTGAAAGTAGAAGGAAACAGCGCAATCATTACCGGTGTAGAGAAATTTACAGGAGCGCGTGTCAGCGCGCCTGATTTGAGAGCGGGAGCGGCGCTTGTGATTGCAGGGCTTGCGGCTGAAGGATACACGATTGTGGATGATATTGTATATATTCAGCGGGGATATGAAAACTTTGAAGAAAAGCTCAGATCTCTGGGAGCAGAAATTGAACGTGTCAGCAGTGAAAAAGAGATTCAGAGATTTAAATTGAGAGTTGGATGATTTGAATTAGCACTGGCGTATTGAGCAACATTATAAAGATTGTTTGATGCGAGGTGCTTTTTTTAAATCTCAGAGAGAAAAGGGTGAAAACAAATGAAGAAACGGATCAAAAATTTGAAGATGGTACTTTTGACAGCAATCTGGTGTCTGTTTCTGTCTATTGTGATTGGAGGAAATCAGACGGAAGCCGCACAGGTACTGCCAGCTCCTGAAGTATCATTGAAAGTGAGTGGAACGCGAGGCATCCGTGTTATGTGGGAGCCAGTCAGTGGAGCAGATGGCTATATTGTCTATTCAAAACCGGGAAACATAGGGCAGTGGAGTGTGTTAAAAACACTTTCCGGAGGAGAAAAAGAACATTATTCCAATATTTATCTGGAACCGGGAACACGATATGAATATATTGTGCGGGCATATCAGGAAGTGAATGGCCGCAGGATAGAAGGCACAAAATCTGATGTAGAGATTGCGATTACAGGATTAAGTATACCGCAGATGCGTTCGGTCACAGCCTTATCTTACAATCAAGTTCAGGTTGTGTGGAATCCTGTTGTAAATGCAATGAATTATCGCGTCTACAGAAGAACGGGAAATACGATTTTTCGAGAAATCGCGCGTGTCTCAGGAGATGTCACAAAGTATAAAGATACGACGGCACAGCCTGGAATCACTTATTATTACACGGTAAAAGCAAGCTGTACATGGGAAAATCAGACGGTTTTAAGTTCCTGTCATATCAAAGGACTTCCGGTCAAGACAGCGCTGGGCGGAACATCGATTGAGAAGATCACTGCGATAAATGGTCGTCAGGTACAGCTGTCCTGGAAAAAAGTAGCAGGAACACAAGGATATGTGATTCAGCGCAGCACAAGCGCGTCTGGTCCGTTTAAAAAGGTTAAGACTATTCAGAGCGGTTCTACAGTAAGCTGGACCGATACGCTTCCTTCGGCAGGAACGTATTATTACCGTATTCGGGCGTTTAAACAGCAAAGCAGCGGATTTACATACGGAGCATTCTCAAATGTAAAATCGATTCAGATTGAACTTTTGGAGATTACGGATACTTTTAGAAACTATACCGATTATACGACAGCAAAAGCGATGATTGATTCTTTGGCAGGAAAGATTGGCGGTATGAGCACTTACTATAATCAGAATGGATATGATTATGTGAGAGGCGGTAAAGAGATGATCTTTGCGACAGCGAAAAATGCTGTGACCGCAAAAGGAATCTACAATATTTCAATCTATAATACAGGATATGATAATCTTGTTTTATACGGAGCTTATGTAGGAGAACCGATTCGAGATGCAGTGTGGAAGATCAAACAGTCCGGATTTGTTTACACAGGACTGTTAAATGGAAACAACTATGCGTTTAGAAGCACCGACAGACACAGAGCCGTATTTTTAAAGGAGTCCGGCGGAAAAGTAAAGAGCTGGGAATATGATATCGTCAGCAATCAAATTCAGATCGGTGAATTGAATCAGGGATTTGAGCAGGGAAATGGTATGTCACGCCTTGCGGCAATGATTGGTATTTGACAGATTTAAAAAGATATTAGAAAAATTCCTTGACGAACAGAGGAAAAAGCGTTATCTTATAGAAGCAAACAGATAGAAAATAGTATATGAATAACCTTATTCAGAGTGATGGAGATACATAGGATCTGTGAAGTCACGGCAACCCCTACATAGGAAGGTGCCAACCTGAGCGAGTCAATCGAACAATAAGGGATTTACTTATCAAAGATAAGAAGTCCGCTTATTGCGGACTTTTTCTTATTTTATGGAAAAAGATCTGGAATTTAAAAACAGATTTGAAGTATGCACAAGGGTGACGAAGATACAGAGCGCAAAAGAAAAGGAGAATTTGCATGGAAAGATTATTATTTACATCAGAATCAGTAACAGAAGGTCATCCAGACAAAGTTTGTGATGCCGTATCCGATGCGATCTTAGACGCATTATTAGAGCAGGATCCAATGAGCCGTGTGGCATGTGAGACTTGTACGACAACAGGATTAGTTATGGTAATGGGAGAGATCACAAGCAAGGCTTCTATTGATTATCAGAAAATTGTGCGTGATACCGTTCGTGAAATTGGTTATACAAGAGGAAAATATGGTTTTGATGCAGATACTTGCGGCGTTTTACTTGCGATTGACAAACAGTCTGAAGATATCGCGCTTGGTGTTGACAAGGCGTTAGAAGCAAAAGAAAATAATATGACAGACGATGAGATCGAAGCGATTGGCGCTGGAGATCAGGGAATGATGTTTGGATATGCTTCCAATGAGACAGAAGAATATATGCCATATCCAATCGCATTGGCACATAAACTGGCGCGTCAGCTTACAAAAGTGAGAAAAGACGGTACACTGCCTTATTTAAGACCAGATGGAAAGACACAGGTGACCGTAGAATATGATGAAGCTGGAAGACCAGCGCGTCTGGATGCGGTTGTATTGTCCACACAGCATAATCCAGAAGTGACACAGGAACAGATTCACAGCGATATTAAGAAATATGTATTTGATGAGATCATCCCAAGCGAGATGATTGACGAGAATACAAAATTCTTTATCAATCCTACAGGACGTTTCGTCATTGGAGGACCTCACGGAGACAGTGGTCTGACAGGAAGAAAAATTATTGTAGACAGCTACGGCGGATATGCTCGTCACGGCGGCGGAGCTTTCTCCGGAAAAGACTGTACAAAAGTAGACCGTTCCGCAGCATACGCATCACGTTATGTGGCAAAAAATCTTGTCGCAGCAGGTCTTGCTGATAAATGTGAAATTCAGCTTTCCTATGCGATTGGTGTTGCACAGCCTACATCCGTATCGGTAAATACTTTTGGAACAGGAAGTCTTCCAGATGCAGAACTGACAAAGATTGTCAGAGAGACATTTGATTTAAGACCAGCAGGAATTATTAAAATGTTGGATCTGCGCCGTCCGATTTACAAACAGACTGCAGCATATGGTCATTTTGGAAGAAATGATCTGGATCTTCCATGGGAGAAACTGGATAAAGTTGATGTTTTAAAAGAGAAGATCAAAAGTCTCCACTAAAATAGTACGGAGAAATGATGGAATAAAAAACTGAAATAAAGAAGCGAAAGGGGGCTGTGAAATAACAGTCTCTATGAAAAAAGAGGACTTTTCGTTCAAAATG
>CBCTVZ010000045.1:0-16962 GCA_965150505.1 uncultured Robinsoniella sp.
GCTTCCATCTTGTCATTTACTTTTACAAGATCGGAAAGTTTTACATTTGAATCATTTGTATATTCACTTTTTGTAATGATACCGTCTGCTTTGTATCCTATATTTAAGATAATTTCATCATCTTTTACATCGATAACTGTACCCTCTACAACCTCTCCATTATGAATTGTTTTTAATGATTCCTCAAGCATTTGTTCAAAGCTTAAATCTGACATTTCTTTTGAACCTCCTCAATTATATTATTTGGGGTGGAAGCCCCTGCGGTAATACCTACGCAACCCATGGACGGCAAAGATGTAGCATCCAAATCATCGAGTGTCTGTATATAGTAAGTATTTTCACATTCCTTTTTACAAATTTCAAATAACTTCTGCGTGTTAGAACTGTGCTTCCCGCCAATCACAATCATGCAGTCAGCCAGTGCAGCAATCTTCCCTGCTTCTGTCTGCCGTTCCTCTGTTGCACTGCAGATCGTATTTAAAACAATTATATCATAACGCTTTTTAGAAATAATTTCAACAAGTTTATTAAATTTATTGTAATTAAATGTCGTCTGACTGACAATACAAATCTGATTTTTCTCTAAATGCTGAAATTTTTCTGCTTCTTCCTCTGATTCGATCACAGTCACAGGTGTTTTTGACCATCCTTTAATCCCCTGAACTTCCGGATGATTTGAATTTCCTATGATAATTATTTTTGATCCCTTTTGGCTCTCACGTTCTACAATTTTATGAATTTTCTTGACGTATGGACATGTGGCATCAATAAGATTTAGATTTTTCTGAATGATTCTGTCATAAATCTCTTTTTCTACCCCATGAGATCGAATCACAACCGTTCCCTCCGTCAGTTCTTCTAATTCCTGTCTTGTCTGTATGACGTGAACACCTTTCTCTTCAAGATCTTTCACTACTATTTCATTGTGGATAATCGGACCGTATGTGTAAATCGGGTCTTTTCCTTCTTTTACCTGTTCATACACTTTTTCAACTGCCCGCCGAACACCAAAACAAAATCCTGCCGTTTTGGCAACCCTCACTTCTCTCATCGTTTCCTCCAATTATAAACTAGATCTGCGTTCCTGATACAAATTTAAAATTCGATCAACAACCTCATCAATCGTCAGATCCGATGAATCAATCAACACTGCATCGTCTGTCTGAATAAGAGGAGACGTATCTCTGTGCATATCTCGATCATCTCTCTCCTCGATATCTTTCTTGATCTCCTCAAAGTCACAAGATATTCCTTTTTCTTGTAACTCCTGATATCTTCTCTTCGCTCTTGTCTGTACGCTTGCTGTCAGATAGATCTTAAGTTCTGCGTCTGGCAAAACATTACTTGCGATGTCTCTTCCATCCATCAAGACATCTTCTTTCTTTGCTATTTCTCTTTGTAAATCCAAAAGTTTTTCACGCACAACACGTTTTGCTGAGGAAATGGATGCCATATTGCCAACTTCTTCTGTTCTTAAAAAAGCCGTCACATTTTCTCCATTTAAGAAAACCTGTTGTTCTTGATTTTCATATCGGATTTCAATTTGAATCTCATCACATGCCTTTTTTACCTCTTCTGGCTGCTCTACACACACATGATTTCTTAAAAAGTAAAGAGCTATCGCACGGTACATTGCTCCCGTGTCGACATAAATAAAAGATATTTTCTGTGATACTTTTTTCGCGATTGTACTTTTTCCAGCTCCTGCCGGTCCGTCAATCGCAATATTAAACCCCATAGATCTTCCTCCCGTTCTAAGGATTACAGGTCAAGATTCATTGCGGCAGCATATGCCGTGGACCATGCAATCTGAAGATTGAATCCTCCTGTGACTGCATCTAAATCCAGCACTTCTCCGATAAAATATAAACCTTTTACTAGCTTTGATTCCATCGTAGCCGGATTTATTTCTTTTACCTGAATTCCTCCTTTTGTAATAATAGCTTCATTATAATCTCTAAGCCCTGTCAAGGTCAACTCTAAATATTTTATTTTGTGTAAAAAATACTGTCTTTCTTCTCTTGAAATCTCATTTACTCGTTTTTCCGGTGAAATTTCTGATAATTTAATCATAACTGGAATTAATTTCGCTGGAAATAAATTTCCTAATATATTTTTAAATTGTTTTTTCTGTCCTTCTTCAAATTCTCTTAGTAATCGTCTGTCAAGTTGTTCTTCATTTAAGGCTGGTTTCAGATCGAGGATCATGGTCAGCTCTTTTTGACGCAATTTTTTTCCAATTCTTCCACTTGCACTTAAAATCACAGGACCTGTCACTCCAAAATGCGTAAACATCATCTCACCAAAATCGTCGTACAGTTTCTTTTTTCCGTCACGGATCTCGATTGCTATATTCTTCAAGGAAAGTCCTTGAAGTTCTTTTGCCCAGCTTTCTTTTACGTTAAACGGAACGAGAGATGGCATCAATTCTGTCACCTTATGTCCACATGATTGTGCAAATCGGTAACCGTCTCCTGTAGAGCCTGTAGAAGGATAAGAAAGACCTCCTGTAGCGACAATCACACGGTCTGCCAGAACTTTTTTCTCTTTTTCTATAAAAATTCCTTTGCACTGTCCATCCTGAATCAAAAGATTTTCCACTTTTGTGTTGAGATGAATCTTCACCCCATTCTGCCGCATTTTTCTTTCCAGAACTCCAATCACATCAGAGGAATGATCACTAAGCGGAAATACACGGTTTCCGCGTTCTGTCTTCATCCGAAGACCTGCCTCCTCAAAAAAATGGATGGCATCTTGGTTGGTAAATCCATAAAATGCACTGTATAAAAATTTTGCATTTGTGCAGACACTCTCGAAAAGTTCTTCCATATCACACGCATTTGTGAGATTGCATCTCCCTTTTCCTGTGATAAACAATTTTTTTCCTAACTTTTCATTTTTTTCAAATAATTCTACTTCATGTCCCTGATCGGCCGCGATTGCCGCCGCAAACATCCCTGCCGCTCCGCCGCCGATTACAATTACTTTTCCCATTCAGTTCTCCTATTCTTCTATTTTAGAAAAGGCTGCCCGCCTTCTCTTCTCGTCAGATCAAAAAGAGATGCGCAGCAGCCTGTTTATCTTTTTTATTTCATTTTTAAACTGGATATGCTTTATTTTTTTCATCTGCAACAGCAGGATCTACTTTTGTCTGCTGTGCCTGTCTGTATTTGAAGAAATCAACTGCAACCTGTGGGAATAAAGCGTATGTCAATACATCTTCATCCTGCTCTTTCCACTGTGCCATTTCGCTTTCCAGTTTATCCAGCTCGTTGTCCAGTAAATCAGCTGGACGACATGTGATTGGTTCAACATCCCCAATACATTTTTTCTGTACTTCTGGATTAAATGGTTTTACTGTTGCGCCATATTTTCCAGAGAGAACATCTTTTGTCTCTTTTGTTACCATCTTATAACGTTCACCCATCAGAACGTTGAATACGGCCTGTGTACCAACAATCTGAGAAGATGGTGTAACTAACGGTGGCTCTCCAAGATCTTTTCTTACTCTTGGAACTTCTTCCAGAACATCGTAGAATTTTTCTTCTGCGTGCTGTTCTTTTAACTGAGAAGTCAGGTTTGAAAGCATACCGCCTGGTACCTGATACAGAAGAGTCTTGATATTAACACCCAAGTTCTTTGGATTTAACAGACCAGATTCCAATGCCTCATCTCTGATTGGACGGAAGTAATCTGCAATCTCAGAAAGTAATTTCTGATCGTATCCTGTATCATATGGTGTATCTTTAAATGTCTCAACCATAACTTCTGTTGCCGGCTGTGATGTTCCAAGTGCAAATGGAGACATTGCAGTATCAATCACATCCACACCTGCTTCTACTGCTTTTAAGTATGTCATGGAAGCAACTCCAGATGTATAATGTGTATGAAGCTGGATTGGAATTTTAACTGCTTTTTTCAGAGCTGTCACAAGTTCTGTTGCTTTATATGGAAGAAGAAGACCTGCCATATCTTTGATACAGATAGAGCTTGCTCCCATCTCTTCGATCTGTTTTGCAATCTTTGTCCAGTAATCCAGTGTGTAAGCATCTCCTAATGTATAGGAAAGAGCTACCTGAGCATGTGCTTTTTCTTTATTTGCTGCATTTACAGCTGTCTGTAAGTTTCTTAAATCGTTCAGACAGTCGAAAATACGAATAATATCGATTCCGTTTGCAGCAGATTTCTGTACAAAATATTCTACCACATCATCTGCATATGGACGATATCCCAAGATATTCTGTCCACGGAACAGCATCTGTAATTTTGTGTTTTTAAATCCATCACGGAATTTACGAAGTCTCTCCCATGGATCTTCATGTAAGAAACGCAGAGACGCATCAAATGTAGCTCCGCCCCAACATTCTACCGAATGGTATCCGACTTTATCCATTTTCTCCACGATTGGCAGCATTTGCTCTGTTGTCATTCTTGTTGCAATCAGGGACTGATGTGCGTCACGTAAGATTGTCTCAGTAATCTTAATAGGTTTTTTTACTTGTTCAGACATTACTTTACCTCCATTAATATTCAAAAAGAATTATACGCCGAAGATCGCCATGAATGTTCCGGCTGCCACCGCAGTACCGATAACACCTGCTACGTTCGGTCCCATTGCGTGCATTAACAGGAAGTTCGTAGGGTCTGCTTCCGCTCCAACCTTCTGCGATACACGCGCCGCCATAGGAACAGCGGATACACCGGCAGAACCAATCAGAGGATTGATCTTTCCGCCTGACAATTTACACATGAGTTTACCAAACAATACACCGCCTGCTGTACCAAATGCGAAGGCAACAAGTCCTAAAGCAACGATTTTCAGAGTATCCAGATTTAAGAATGCCTCTGCGCTTGTAGATGCTCCTACAGAAGTACCAAGCAGAATAACAACGATATACATTAAAGCATTGGAAGCTGTCTCTGTCAGCTGTTTTACAACACCGCTCTCTCTGAACAGGTTACCTAACATCAGCATACCTACAAGAGGAGCTGTTGTAGGCAGAATCAGACATACTACAACGGTGATGATAATTGGGAACAGAATTTTTTCCAGTTTGGAAACTGGACGAAGCTGTTCCATTTTAATTTTTCTTTCTTTTTCTGTTGTCAGCGCTTTCATAATTGGCGGCTGAATAATCGGCACAAGAGACATATAAGAATATGCCGCAACGGCGATTGGTCCCATTAAAGCTCCCTGACCTAATTTACCAGCAAGGAAAATAGATGTAGGACCATCTGCTCCACCAATAATAGAGATTGCTGCCGCTGCTTTTCCATTGAATCCCATCAGAATTGCAAGGAAGTATGCACAATAAATACCAAGCTGTGCTGCAGCTCCTAAAAGGAAACTCTTAGGATTGGCAATCAGCGGTCCAAAGTCTGTCATGGCTCCGACTCCCATAAAGATCAGCGAAGGCAAAATACTCCACTCATCTAATAAATAAAAGTAATGAAGAAGTCCTCCTACTCCATTTGACGCATCTTCAGGGCGCACCATAATGTCTGGATAAATATTTACCAAGAGCATACCAAATGCAATCGGAACTAACAGCAATGGTTCATAGTCTTTTTTGATCGCCAGATATAAGAAAATGCAGGCAACCAGAATCATTACGTAGTTTCCCCATGTCAGATTGAAGAATGCTGTCTGTTGAAGCAGGTTAGACAACGTATCTGTTATATATGACATTTTTCTACCTCCGATTTTTCAATTAGTTCATCGTTGCTAAGGTAGCACCTGCGTCAATTGCATCTCCCACTGCAACGTCGATGCTTGCTACTGTTCCATCCTGAGGTGCAACAACTGGGATTTCCATTTTCATTGCCTCGATGATCACAACTGGATCTCCTGCTTTTACGCTCTGTCCTACATTTGCTGCAATCTTAAATACTTTTCCTGCTGCTCCTGCTGTTACCTGAATAGATCCTGCTCCGCCTGCTGGCGCTGCTTTCTTTGGAGCTGGAGCTGCCTTTGGCGCTGCTTTTGGAGCTGCCTTTGGCGCTGCTGGTGCTCCTGTACCGATTCCTTCTTCTACCGTTACTTCATAAACGTTGCCGTTAACTGTAATTGTATAATTTTTCATTTTGTTATCCTCCTTGATTCAGGCTTTCTGCCATTTTCTGTGATTTGCTCTCTTGATAGAACGAACAACAAATCCATCGCTGGAAGTGTTTTCAGATGCTGCGATTGCCGCTGTGATTACTGCTACCAGTTCCAAATCATCTACCAGTTCTTCTTCCTCTTCTTCTACTGCCGGAATAACAGGAACAGGTGGTTGTGCCGGAACAGGCTGTTTTTTATTTTTTCCTTCAATCATTTCTGATACAGGTTTCAATAACCCAATCACAAAGCTAAGGAAAATCAACATGACAAATACAGTACCGATTCCGAGAATAAAGTTCATTCCAGCTTCCTTCATGTTCTCTCCTAGAGACTTCTCTACATCAATTACTGCATCAATCGGCTGAAGATCTGCATCATATGTTACACTCATATCAGCAGATTTGTTTTTAAACTGTACTGATGTAACTACCGTATAAATATGATTATTTTCAGAAATACTGTGCTGCTTTATTCCTACAAATTCGCTCAGATTTTCCTTCTGGTCTGCCCATGCGCTAGCGATTGCGGATTCAAAATCAGAACCATTCTCAATCGTATCATTTAATACTTCTTCGCTGTAGCCCATAACGGTATTTAAAAAACCTTCTGAGCTGTAAGCAAGTGTATTTTTTAACTGTTCTGAGAGATCTTCATCTTCACATTTTATCATAGCCAGATCTAACTCTGCTCCCTGTGTCTGTTTCTCTGTCTCTGATACAGAAACCGTCTCCGTCATTTCTTCTGCAAATACACAACCTGCAGACATCGCAGTCAGGCAGCTGGCAAGACCTAATCCCAAAAATATTTTTCTAAGTTTTCCTGTCATTTGATCCACCTCACTTAAACCGTGCCATGTTTTTTGTTCGGACGATCTTCTCTCTTAGTAAATAACATTTCAAAGGCACCAATCATATATTTTCTTGTATCTTCTGCCTCAATAATAGTGTCAACATATCCTCTCTTTGCTGCTGCTGCAACGCTTGACTGAAGTGCTGCATATTCTGCTGCTTTTTCATTGATTACTGAGACATCTGCATCTGCATACATAATTTTTGCTGCAAGCTTTGCGTCCATCATACCAATCTGTGCGTCACTCCATGCAAAAGTCAGATCTGCACCGATTGCTTTACTGTTCATTGCCACATAAGCGCTTCCAAAAGCAGCTCCTGTGATCAGATTTACTTTTGGAACTGTTGCATCTGCAAAAGCATAGGTAAGTTCAGCAACTGCTTTTGCAATATTTCTCTCAGAATGAATATTTGCTTTAAATCCTGTCACATTTGTCACAGATAAGACTGGAACATTGAACGCATCACAGAATTTCACGAATTTAGCCGCTTTTTTTGCACCTTTTGTTGTAAGAACGGCATCAAATTTTTCTGCTACATTTCCTTCTTCATCATAGATTTCTGTACGGTTTGCTACAGCTCCTACTGTCATTCCATTTAAACGGATGAAACCTGTCACCATTTCTTTTGCATACTCTTTCTTTGTCTCAAAGAAAACATGATCATCTGAAATAGAAGAAAGTAAAATAGAAGTATCTCCGATTGCATTTTCAAGATCTTTGCAGACACGGTTTAAATCATCTTCACATTCTTCATAGGACATATCATCTTCGTTATTTGCAGGAATCATACAAATCAGGTCACGAATCTGATTTAATACTTCTTCTTCGCTTCCTAAACCATCTACAAGTCCTGTCTCTTCGCTCTGGAATTTTGCGGAAGCAGTATCGCATTTTGACACATTATTTCCATCCAGTGCGTTTGGAGAATTTACAAAAAGTTTTGCTTTTTTGTCTTCCATGAATGTAAAATCTGTCAGACCCGGAACTAATGCCAGTCCTCCGCCGCAATTTCCAAAAATCGCAGTAATCTGAGGAATTACACCGCTTGCCATAGCCTGTTTCAAATAGATTTCTCCAAAGGCATTTAAAGCATCTGTTGCTTCCTGAAGTCTCAGTCCTGCACAATCGATCAATCCGATTACCGGCGCTCCCATCTTCATGGCAAGATCATACAGACCTACAATTTTCTTTGCGTGCATTTCACCGATTGTTCCGCCCAATACTGAGGCATCCTGACTGTAAACATACACCAGGTTTCCATCAATAATACCATAGCCGGTAATGACACCATCAGATGGTGTTTCATTTTGCTGCATGTTGAAATCAGTACTTCTGGCAGTTACATATCCGCCGATTTCAACAAAACTGTTCGCGTCAAGTAAAGAATCAATTCTTTTACTTGCTAAGCTTTGTGCTGTATTGCTCATTCTTTCAGCCCTCCATTTATAATATTAATAAAATCTTAAAACAAATTTCTGCCGATTATAATTGTATCTTGTTTTTAAAAAATTGGCAAGAGATTTTAAGATTATTTTAACAAAATACTCATAAAAAAGGAAGAAAAATCTGAAAAATTATTTCTTTTTCTTTTTCAGATTTTCTTCCTTTTTTATACTTTTTAATAACGAATTCTATCCGTTTCTATTTATTCTTTTCCATTCCAACAATAAGTACACAATCTGTCTGGTTCAAGTCCAACAGACTGAATCATATCATCCAAACGATGATATCTCAAAGATGAAAAACACAATTTTTCTCCAATTTTGTCTATCATATCATGATATTTTGCTGATTCTGGATTTGTATAGTCTTCCATAGAGTAATTTGTATTCTTTCCTTCCATCTCTGCAATTACTTTTCGTGTGATCAGTTCCATCTCAGAAGTCGATCTTGAAAAGTTCAAATATTTACATCCATACAGCAATGGCGGACATGCCGGACGAATGTGAACTTCCTTTGCGCCGCTCTGATATAAAAACTCTGTGGTCTCTCTCAACTGTGTACCGCGAACGATTGAATCATCAATCAACAGCATTCTTTTATCTTTAATCAACTGATGAACAGGGATCAGTTTCATCTTTGCAATCAGATTTCTTTTACTCTGAATCGTCGGCATAAATGATCTTGGCCATGTCGGCGTATATTTAATAAATGGTCTTGAAAATGGAATGCCGGATTCATTTGCATATCCAATCGCATGAGGCGTTCCCGAATCTGGCACACCTGCGACAATATCTGGTCTGATATGATCACGTTTTGCAAGCAATGCTCCACATCTATAACGCATCTCCTCTACAGAAATGCCTTCATAGGAAGAAGAAGGATATCCATAATAAACCCAAAGGAATGTACAAATCTTCATCTTTTCACCTGGTTTTGCAAGTGTCACGACTGCCTCCGGTGTCATCACAACGATCTCTCCAGGGCCTAATTCTTTGTACTCGCTGTATCCTAAGTTCAGATAGGAAAATGACTCAAATGCCGCGCAAAAAGCATCCTCTTTTTTTCCAATCGCCACAGGTGTTCTTCCCAGCTTATCTCTTGCCGCATAAATTCCCTTTGGAGTCAACAAAAGAATTGTCATAGATCCTTGAATCAAATCCTGTGCATACTGAATTCCTTCCACCAGATTTTCTTTTTGATTGATGATTGCAGCTACCAATTCTGTTGGATTGATATCACCACCGCTCATTTCAAGAAAATGTGTATGTCCGGACTGAAAAATCTTTTTTACGATCTCTTCTACATTGTTGATCTTTCCTACTGTTGTGATCGCATATGTTCCATGATGTGAGCGCACCAGCAATGGCTGAGGTTCATAGTCTGAAATACATCCTATTCCCATATAGCCTTCCATCTTATTTACATCTTTCTCAAATTTTGTCCGGAAAGGAGAATTTTCGATGTTATGGATTGCTCTGTCAAATCCATTTTCTCCATATACTGCAAGACCGCCTCTTCGTGTTCCTAAATGAGAGTGATAATCTGTTCCAAAAAACAAATCAAATACACAGTCTTGTTTTGATGCAACTGAAAAAAATCCGCCCATTTTTTTTCCTCCATTATTCCATCGTTTGTCTCTTGTTCTGTTGTAGTAGTCAAAACGTCTTTGTTTTTTGAGTTTTTTTCTTGAATTACGGGGTCAAAATAAAAAACTCTGCTCTAGTATATCACATATTTTGAATCTGTGCAGATTTTTTTTCTTCTGTTTTTCTTTTCCAGATCCCCAGTCAAACTTACAGAGAAATAAAAATTTTTAAAATCTGCCCTAGACACCAAGAAAAATCAATTTTTTCGATCTTCTCTTGTATTACAATCAAGTCTTGTTTCCATGTCACTCCATCTACAATATAGCGAATACTGCCGACGGTCATTCCGGCTTCTACAGGGGCTTTTACACGCTTCACCATCTCAAAGACTCGTTCTATTTTTTCATCTTTTCTCATCAATACCCCTTCTTCTGATCTTCCGCTTTGATCGGGTATCAAAATAGGTTGAATCTGCACACTTTTTTTAAGTTGCTTTCCTTTTCCTTTTTCTACTTCAATTTTAGGAATTTCTACCTCATTTTCCTGTTCAAATGATCGATACTCATAATTTTCTAGACCATACTGCATCAATTTTTTGGTATCACTCCATTTATAGGAGCGGTTATTAGGCCATCCGCATCCAAGCAGCGCAACGATAAAGGTCTTTCCATCCTGACGCAATGCCCCTACATAACAATATCCTGCTGCTGATGTAAACCCTGTTTTTCCAGACAATGCCCCTTCCATCATGTTCAAAAAAGCATTATGATTCTGGCAAGTAAACGTCCTAGAGCCATCTAAATTTGTAAAAGTATACGATGATGTCCCTGTCACTTTTAAAAATTCCTCTTTTTTGGGCGACTCTTCAATGCAGTATGCCATCACAAGAGCCAAATCTCTTGCCGTTGTAGCATGTATTCCTTCTTCATCTGTGCCATCTAGCCCATTTGGCGTGACATAATGTGTCTGTTTACATCCAATCTCTTTTGCCTTTTCATTCATAAGATCTGAAAATTCTTCTACACTGCCTGCGATATGTTCTGCAATCGCCACTGCCGTGTCATTGTGGCTCTCCAGCATCAAAGAGTATAAAAGATCTTTTAAATAATACTGTTCTCCCTGCATCATATTCAACTGCACATCGGGCATCGACTGTGCATAGGCAGATACTTCCACAATTTCATCTGGATTGCTCTTTTCTAATGCCACAATGCAGGTCATAATCTTTGTTGTACTTGCCATCGGTCTTACTTCTTGACCATTTTTTTCATATAGTACCCGTCCGCTGTCTCCGTCCATCAAAACAGCGCTGATCGCATATAAATCTAGCGCCGTATTTTCTTGTGCTTTTGCATAAGCCTGTCCTCCTGTGTAAAACAAAATGCCAACAATCCATAATATCGCTGTCCATCTAATCCTTTTTCTCATAGATAAAACCCTTTCGTCTTACATAGGTAAAAATCTTTTCTGATGATACTTATGACTCAGCCGGTAAAAAAAGAACTTTTCTGGTCAAAATCCATCAGCTCCTGATCCTCTGCCGCTTCACACACCCAAACATACTGGGGATATTTTTTTATTAACTGTTTTCCTCCTATATCTCCAGAAAGATTTTGCAGTTCTTTCTTAAAAAAAGCAGAAAAAATCGCCGGATTTCTAGGTTGTCCCTCTTTTCCTGCACATACAATCCATCTTTGATCTTTTTCCAACAAAGCAGCCGCCCTTCATCCCATATTTTTTAATGTCTCGATCTTTAAATTTGGCTGATCGCATACGAAAAACAAAAAAGCATCTGTCTCTTTGCAAGATTCTATCCCAAGCTGCATGGAATAAGAAATTCCTAGATCGCTTTTTTTATTTTCTACAGGGTTCATCCTATTTTGAACGGCCGCTTTTAAAAGGGTATCATACTGACTGACACAGATTAAATCTTTTACGCAGATTTTATCTTCTTGATCTTCTTCCTTTTTCCAGTTTGATAAAAGCTCCATCGCATATTGATACATCGGTTTTTGACCATAATGCCACAACAACTTGTTTTCAGATCCAAAACGCGTACTATTTCCTGCCGCAAGCAAAATCGCACTGATACGAATTTTCTTCTCTTGTCTCGTATCTTCCCCGTCTTTATTCATGGTTTTTATTTTTCAATCCCATCAGAATTTTTTCTGCCGTGATTGGAAGTTCATAGAAACGAAGTCCTGTTCCATTATAAATGGCATCTGCGATGGCAGGCGCTGGCGTATTGATTACAAGTTCTCCGATTGATTTTGCTCCAAATGGGCCAGTCGGTTCATGACTGCTTTCAAATGTAATACGGATATCCCCAACATCCAGACGGCTTGGTATTTTATACTGCATAAAAGAATTGTTTCGTATTTTTCCTTTTGGACTATAAGAAACATCTTCGTACAAGGTCATGCCGATTCCCTGCACGATTCCTCCTTCTGTCTGCACTCGTGCAAGAGATGGATTGATAACCGTTCCGCAGTCAACAACACCGACATAATCAATGATCTCCACATGGCCTGTCTCAAGATCTATTTCAAGTTCCACTGCTCCGGCCATATATGGCGGCGGTGAAATAGGAGAAGTATGACCTTCGCACGCTTCTAGCGGTTCTTCATTGGAACACATCACCTGATTGCCGATCTCTTTTAAACTTACTTTTTCTCCTGTCTTAATGCAAGTCACATACGTTCCATCAAATTCCGCTTCCTCTGGATCACAGTTTAAAATTTTTGCTCCCTGAAATACAATTTTTTTACGCAGTGATTCGCACGTTTTCACAACAGCCATTCCTGTCAGATACGTTGTACTAGAAGCATAAGAACCGCAGTCATATGGGGAAACGTCTGTATCTACTCCTCGTGTAATAATATTGTCGATATCCGTATCAAGGCAGTCTGCTGCCATCTGCGCAAGGATCGTATCGCATCCCGTTCCCATATCCGTAGCGCCAATCGCCATCGTGTAAAATCCATCATCGTTTACTTTAATACGAACGGAAGCAACATCGACATGCGCAATACTTGATCCTTGCATTGCCAGCGCCATTCCGACGGAACGTACTTTATGATCTCCTATTTTACGGCAAGGATATTTCTCGTCCCATCCAATCAATTCTTTTGCCTTTTGCATACATACGTCCAGCGTACAGGAATTTGCCGTCTCTCCATAATATGCTGGCATAAAATCTCCTTCTTTCAGAAGATTTTTAGCTCTCAGTACCGTCGGGTCCATATGAAGCTGTTGTGCCAGTTCATTGATTGCCGATTCCAATGCGAAAAGTCCCTGTGTTGCTCCATATCCTCGATAAGCTCCTGCTGGGATGGTATTTGTATATACACCATCATAGTCAAACAAAAATGCTTTTACATGACTTGTATACAGAGGTAACGATTTCGTTCCCGTCAGCCCAATCGTTGTCGGCGTATGATCTCCAAAAGCGCCTCCATTTGATAAAGTATAAAGATGAATTGCCTGAAATTTTCCATCTTTATCTGCTCCAAGACGCACACGGATCTGCATTTCATGGCGTGGAGAAGATACGGTCTGAGATTCCGCTCTTGTATACACAATTTTCGCTGGTTTTTTCGTCTTCCATGCAACCAAAGCGGCAAAAATCTCATTGATAACCGTCTGTTTTGACCCAAAACCGCCTCCGATACGTGGTTTTATCACACGCACCTGAGATTTTGGGATCAAAAGAGAGGTCGCTACAATTCTTCTGACATGAAATGGAACTTGTGTCGAAGCTACAATCGTCAATCGTCCAAACATATCTACAAAAGCATAAGAACGGAATGTCTCCATTGGTGTCTGCTGACACGCTTTTGTGTGATACGTTCTGTCCACTACAATATCACACTTTGAAAGTACTTCATCGACATCTCCTTCTTTCATTTCTCCATGACAGACCAGATTTCTTTTTACATCTTCACCAATCGGGATCATCGCCTTCCAGTCCTCTTCTGGGTGAACAACAACTGGATGATCCAGCGCTTTTGTAAAATCTAAAACGGCATCTAACACCTCATATTCTACCTTAATCATTTTCATGGCACGATTGACACACGCTTCATCTTTTCCTGCTACAAGCGCGACGGCATCTCCCACATAGCGCACACGAGAATCCAAAATTTTTCTGTCATACGGACTTAATTCTGGATACGTCTGTCCTGCAGTTGTAAAACGGCTGTCTGGACAATCTTCATATGTTAAAATACATTCTATTCCAGGTACTTTCAAAGCCGTATCTTTTTTAATATTTTTAATGAGCGCATATGCATACGGACTTCTGAGTACTTTCACAATAAGACAATTCTTTGGAGCGATATCATCTGTATAAACAGGCTGTCCTGTCACAAGCGCCATCGCATCTTTTTTTCTGACTGGCGTATTTACATATCTCATGATTTCACCTTCTTTCCCTGCAAATACTTTTTAATTGCACGCAGCTGCCCCATGTATCCTGTACAGCGGCATAAATTTCCTGCCAGATACTGTTTTATTTCTTCCTCTGTCGGATCTTCTAATTCTTTTTCCATTGCCAGCACATTCATAATAAATCCCGGACTGCAAAAACCACACTGTTCTGCTCCTTCATCAGCAAGAAATCCTCCAAATTCCTCTGCTTCTTTTTTCATTCCCTCAAGCGTTGTCACTTCCTTGCCATCTGCACGAACTGCTAAAGTAGAACAAGAAAGAACCGGTTTTCCATCTAACAATACCGTACATAAACCGCAGTTTGCTGTCTCGCATCCGCGTTTCACACTAAAACACCCCTGACTTCTGACATACTCCAGCAGCATCATATCAGGCGCTACATCATCTTGTATTACTTTTCCATTTAATTTGAATTTAATCTGCATAAGTGCCTCCTGCTATTTTTTTTATTCCTCTGTAAATCAATACTTTAGCAATTTCCATTCGATACTCTTTACTTCCTCTCATATTTGATCCAAAAGTAAATTGTTCTGCCGCATATTGCGCAAATGTTTTGATCTCTTTGTCATCTGGATGAGAACTCATTTCACTGCTCACAAATAAAGCGGCTCTTGCCGGTCTTGCTCCTAGGCTGATATACCAAGTTTCCCCTTGTCTTGCAACTGCACATGCCAAAATCGGAAAATCTGTTGCCGTCATACGATGGCTTATATATGCTGCCTCTTTTCTGCTTTTCTTCACAATCAAACGTACTAAGATGTCATTGTCATACGGCATCGTTACAAATTGTTTCAACGGCACTCTTCCCGCATGGTACAATTCTACCTCGCAATCCAATGCCAGAAAGCTTGTCAGCACATCTGAAAATCCAAATCTTCTGTAAATACTGCCCCCAACTGTGGCACAATTTCTAAATTGTACGCCTACGATATGACAGACACTTTCTTCAAAAAAATCTCCAAAGTAAGCCCGAAGTTTTTCTGATTTTTCCAGATCTCTAAGAGTCACCATACATCCAATCTCAAAGCAGTCCTCTTTCTCTTCAATCTGATCCAAGCCAAGTCCTGACAAATCGATCGCATTCGTAATGGTCTTATTGCTCATTTTCATCCAAACCATTCCGCCTAAAATTGCATTTGTTTTCTTTTGATTCAGCTGATACGCTTCTTCTAAGCTGGATACTTTTATGTAATTTTTAATCGTCAACAACTTACATTCCTCCTTATTTTTATTTTTTCTTGTTCCTTTTTTGACTAGATTCCCTTCTTTTTTTATTATAAAGGATATCTGGATACTTCTGCAAGTACAGGATCATATTTCATTTCATTCTCCAGATCTTAATATTTTTATCTGAATTTTCTAAAAGTTGTCCCCATCTTATCGGATATCTGCTCATAGCAACAGCAGATTCTACCTGTTTTTTCTGTTTCTCACACCTTATACAGTCCCATTGATTCAAAAAAAAGATCCATTTTCTCTCATCTTCTTTTGCATATACCCTCTGCATCAACCGTACAAGCTGATCTGCCTGTACAAGATGTTCTCCTTTTTCTTGCGAAAAACAGAATTTCCATCGAAAGCATACTTCTTTCCATTTTTTCCCAACACCGCAAAGTCCTGCAACTACGATCACCTTTTTCATATCCGGATATAAAACCGGTTCCCACAATGCCGGCACTTTTATCGGCATTCTCTTTGCCCCATCTGCCTCAACAAGTAAAAAATCAACTTGTTTTTTTATCCACTGATACATTTTTTCTAATACAGGTCCTGTTTTTAATGGCTGTTGCTCTTTTTGTACGATACTTCCAACTTCTACAATTTTATCCCGTTTCAAAAGTTCTAAAATTTCTTCTTCCTCTTTTTCGATGCCGTCAAATTTTTTTGGATAATACCGATGCGTTGTTGTCATAATCCCAACACGAAAACCTTTTTCTGCAAGTTCCTGTGCCAAGAAGTCAATCAACGTTGTTTTTCCTCCAGCTCCTACAACTGCAATCACGTTATCTTTCTCTGTGATGTCAAATGCCTCTGCTAAAGAAGAGGTCTTTTCTTGTATCATGACTCCAGATCCCCATTTTTTCTCTGGCTCTTTTCTGTCAGGACAAGCAATGCTTCCAAAACTCCCCCTGCTATGCAGCGCGCTTTATCTGAGATCGTATCGCAATTCTTTTGCTGCTCCATGCGAGGGTCAATATCCGCAATTTTCATTCCTTTTTTTACTTCATATCCCTCTTTGATCATTCCTCGAAGAATACCGTCTAAAGATGCCAAAACTGGCTCTGTACCAACCTTTGCAATTTCCTCTCCTTTTTTGACGCAACAGCCTATTCCTTTTATCTGAAAAAGGACTCCGTCCGCCGGACTGTGAATCACACGCTCTTTTCCATATCCTGCAATCACTCCTGGAATCCCTGTATTTGGAGCAGCGCTTCCCTGATAATATACGCGGCCTAAATCATGTCCTCTTTTTGTCTCAATCACTGCATCTACATCGATTCCTGCCGTAAAGCCAGGACCTAATGCAATCG
>CBCTVZ010000046.1:0-16898 GCA_965150505.1 uncultured Robinsoniella sp.
CAGTGAATTTCTGCCCCATTTAACACGAGATGAACTTCATCCTCTTTCTCAGCATCGATCAAAATCTGACCGTCAGAGATTTGACCTGAGATAACATATGTACCAGCTGTCTCAATTTTCAGTATCTGATCTTCCCACTGTGCACCTTTTCCATCAATCTGTGCTTCTTCGCCTTCCAATGTGATAAAAACAGAATCATCTCCCCATTCTGCCGAATATTTCTCTGACAGATCTTCTTGTGTAGTAATCTGTTTTTCATAACTAAAAACCTTGATCTCTCCAACATTGCTGAAACCATATCCCAATATCACAGTTGCGGCTATACTCCATACGAAAGCTGTCTGTATCTTATTCTTTTTTGTCATACAAATACCTCCTATAATTCTTCTCGACTGTCCGGAAAATGCCCACACGTAATTGACAGATTACCATTTCTGCAGCGAAGTTTATCTATCAGTTCTTTTTCTTTTTTTTCCTCTTTTATTTGAATCTCATACTGTAATTCATACAGACTCCCCATATTTGTTGTTTTTACTCTTAATAATTTCACATATTGTGTATATTGCTGAAATAAATCATCAAAAATATCGGTATAATCTAAATTTTCTGGAATTGTAATTTTTAATTCCTTTTTTATTTCTTTTCCTCTTCCAAATGGAAGTGTGATACAAATTATAACCACCACTCCAACTAAAATTACAAAAATAACAGATACGCCCAGATATCCCATTCCTGTTGCTAATCCTACTGCCATTGCCAAAAAAATACTTGTGATTTCTCTCGAATTTCCAGGCATTGACCGAAAACGCACCAAGCTGAAAGCGCCCATCACTGCAACCCCTGTTCCTAAGTTTCCATTTACCATCATAATAATCATCTGTACAATCACAGGAAGCAAAATCAACGTAACCAAAAAATTTTTTGTATAGCAATTTCGATACATATGGATACCGGTCAATCCTAATCCCAGAATGAGAGAAACGGCGGTACAGATAAAAAAATTTGAAATAGAAATTCCTGCTTCTGCTGTTGTTAAAATACTTTCAAGCACAATTTTGTCCTCCTTGCTGTGTAAATTTAGGTAAGATATAATTCTGATAGCAAATGCCGTATTTTGAAAATGAAACAGGATATATCCGAAGTTTTCCAAAAATTTCACTCATCCATACCGGCATTGCTCCAGGAATTTTTACTTCCATCAAAATCTCATTTTTATCTATGATCTCTGTTCCATAACTTCCTTTGCAAAGATCAAAATTTTCAGTCCGAAAACGAATTTTCTGATCAAATGTGACACGAAGATCAGGCGTTTCTTTTTGGAACAATGCCACCCTATCATATGCAATATATACTGCTGGCTGTAAAGCTTCATATCGATGAAGCACCCAATCAATTTCATCCATAATCTGGCTATTGATTCCTGTCGGTATTCCATTTTCTAAATATTTCATAGCTCTTTCATCAGTCATGGAAACTCTTCTTTTGTACACAATTCCTTTAAATTTTTTCTTGATTTCCAGAAAAACATCATCTTTTTTTTCTGGAATCCCATAGCTGCGTAATCTCAATTTTTCTTTATAAATCGGTTTTTCTAAAGACTGTCGAATCATCTGAAAATCTGGCGTGTCATAATAAATATTACAGATCGTATGAAAACCATACTGATCTTCTTCCATTCTTTTGTTCAATTCTTCTCTCAGCTTCTTGTATTGTTCGGTCTTTAACATATACTTTTTTTCATATCGTTTAAAATTTTCCTGATATGCTTCCATCTTTTCACCTCTTATTTTCCTTGCTGTTTTATAGATTCATGATTAGCTGATCTATGTATACGCCAAGTATATAACGTAATCCTGAAATTACTCTTAAATTCTTTTTTTCCTGTAAAATAATTCTTTCAGTTTATTTTCAGTGTGATATGATATAATAAATTGTTAAAAAATAAATTGTGGTGTTCATAGAAAGAAATGAGGCATTCTATATGAATTTATTGATTGTAGAAGATGAGGTACGTCTTGCTGACGCACTAGAAGAAATTATGAAAGAACAAAAATATATGGCTGATGTTGTCTATAATGGAAAAGACGGTCTTTATTATGCGCAGAATCATGCTTATGACGTCATTATTCTAGATGTCATGCTTCCAGGAATAAATGGATTTGATTTAGTTCATAAACTTCGCAGTTCCCATATTGCCACACCTGTTTTAATGCTGACAGCAAAAGATGATGTACACGATAAAATTGCTGGTCTTGACAGCGGCGCTGATGACTATATGACGAAACCTTTTATCCCTGAAGAATTGTTAGCAAGAATTCGCGCACTGACAAGAAGACAAGGAGATGTCATTTTAGAAGAACAACAATTTTTAGATCTTACTCTTCATCTCTCTACCTGTGATTTGAGCTGCGGTTCAAAATCTATTCATCTCAGCTATAAAGAATTTGAAATTTTAAAGCTTTTGATGGCAAATCAAAAATCCATCCTTTCAAAAGAACTATTGATTTCTAAAGTGTGGGGAAACGATTCCGATGCGGAAGATAATAATGTTGAAGCGTATATTTCTTTTCTCAGAAAAAAAATTGCCTTTCTCGGATCATGTGTGGCTATCAGCACAATCCGTAAATTCGGCTATCGTCTGGAGGGACCAAATACATGATAAAAAAATTACGTAAAAAATTTATTCTGATTAACATGAGTCTCATTTTTCTTATACTTATAATTGTATTTGGAATATTAATCTTTTTTCAGGTCAAACGTTTGAAGGGGGATATCAGTGCCCGAATGAATATGGTACTTGATCACCCATATGGCTATCAAGACGATTTCAAAGGAAATATGGCAAATATTCCCTCTCCTGGTCCTACTAGTTTTATTCCTGTATATATGGTTTTTGTCACGGAAGATGGAATGATTGTATATCAGGAGTCAAATTCTTCAACCCTTTCCTCTGATTTATTAAAAGATGCTGTAGAGGCAACTCTAAACAGTTCAAATTATGCCGGTGTCTTAAAGCAGTTTCAAATTCGTTTTTTAAAGCGTTACACACCAGAGGGAATCCGTCTTGCCTTTGTGGAGCTTGATTACGAAAAGAGTTCTATCTATTCTTTGCTCTTTCTGTGTACTGCTGTATTGACATTAGCATTGATTGCCTTTTTTTTTATCACTCTTTTTCTTTCCAAATGGGTTCTTCGTCCTGTTGAAAAAGCATGGATGCAGCAAAACCAATTTGTGGCAGATGCGTCTCATGAGTTAAAAACACCATTAACTGTCATACTTGCCAATTTAAACATCATTTTAACTCATCCAAATGATACCATTCAAAAACAGATAAAATGGATTGAAAATACATATGCAGAATCTGAACGAATGAAAAAGCTTGTCGATCAACTTCTATTTCTTGCAAAATCTGATGCTGTACAGATTCCTGCTACATTTGCTTCTTTTCATTTAAGTGATGCGGCGTGGAGTTGTCTGCTGCCATTTGAATCAATTGCCTTTGAAAAAAAAATCAATATTATTGAAGAAATTTCTCCTAATATATGGATCTATGGAAACGAAGAACAGCTAAAACAGCTGATGGTCATCTTAATCGATAATGCCTGCAAATATACTTCTGCTCAAGGAACAGTACGCTTTCGTCTGTATTCTGAACAAAATAAAGTTTTTCTTAAAGTTTCCAATACAGGAGATCCCATCCCTCCTGATGATCTAGAACATATTTTTGAACGTTTTTACCGTTCTGATAAATCTCGGGTATATCAAAATGGCGGCTATGGTCTTGGACTAACCATAGCGCAAACCATTGTTGAAAAGCATCATGGAAAAATTCAAGTTTTCAGTACAGCAGAAGAAGGAACCATTTTTTCTGTCTCACTTCCACTGGAAAATAAAAAAATTTAATTTGTTTTTAAATCTTCCGCAACCATGACTCCGGCCTTAAATCCCATAATCATCAGTTCTAACATCTGAGCATCCACATTGCGATATTTCAAAAAGTAATAAAAGGTATCCAGATAGTTTAAGAATCCCTTTTTATGTTCCTCGCTCAGCGCCGCTCCTTTTCCGCTTCCCACCAGAAAATAGGCAATTCTGGAGAAGGCAAATTTTTCATTTATAAATGCCAACACTTCACTTTGATTTGGATTTTCCAGCGTCTGAAGCGGTTTCCTGCGCAAAAACCAAAATGTCTCATACGATATGGATTTCATATCATTGATATGATCCACTTTATGGAACTGCTTCTGTCTGGAAATATCACTGTAATAGTCCAGTACGGTGTGCATAAGAATCACTTCATCAATACGAACTTTCTGCTCTATGCCAGCGCTTTTTAAAAATTCCTTGATCTCCTGATATAAAACACGATACCGGTTCATCACCTGATTTTCTGTAAACTCCTCTAAAATATTCCGATAATTGATATAAACATTTTCTATATTATTCATAAATATCACTTCCATTTAACTTTAAAATTTCAAAAGAAAATTTCGTCTTCACAAAATCGCTATATTCTGAAAACTCTTTCTCCTCTAAAGTTCCCTGCTGTACCTGATATGTATTGCGCAACAGATGCTGTTTGATCTTCCCATCATAGATTGCCTGTGCCATTCGCTCTGCTGATAATTCTGCTTCTTCCGAGATTCCCAGTTTTCTTGTTCCTGTCATCCTGTCCTCCATAAATATATTTAAACACTTTTCATTACTTAGATCTATCTTTCTATTTTCTTAAAGATATCTCCTACTCATTCAACACACTCTTAATCGCATCTTCCACTGTCAAAATCTTTTTTAGGTCAACCGGATGAAGATCTCCGTCAAACGTATTTTCCATTATTTTATGATTGACAACAGAATCTTTTCTCTGAAAAGCCTGATCCGGCACTACCTGAAGCCTCTTATAAAAAGATGCCATCTCATCTCCCATACCGGAAAGTCTGTTTAAAAGTTCAGAAAATTCATTCAGCATCGGATCATCTTTTTTATATGGATAGATAATGTGATGATCAATCTCGCCCCATCCTTCTTCAAACAACGTTCTAATCTGGATTTCAATATATACGCCTTCATACTTTACAATATAATGTACAGACCGATAATGCTTCTGATCTAAAATATTGTCTCTGGAAATCCAGTTAAAATAAATATCGGCATAATCTCCCAATCTCATATGAACTTTTGGAGGTTCTACAATACAGCCATCCGTCTCGTCCGAATAATCTTTGATGCAGTCTTTTACATACTTTCTTGGATCATTCTGAAAATGACTGATTAAATATTTATGAAAAACTACCCAGTCTTCACGATACAAAAGAAGTCCCCTGACCCCAATGAGATCCATCACAAATTTTGTATAGTTTTCCTTTGTGAGAGAACGATATTTCATATAATTTTCTTTTCTTTTTCTGATAATCTTTTCCAAAAGATGCTCTGGATCTTTCATTCTGCTTCGATATGACTGAAGTCCCGTCTCTTTTTCTCGATACATAAAAAATTCGGCAATAAATTGTCTTCGGATCTTATCATATTTTGGTATTTTGCTTTGATAATCTCGTGCGATCTCAAGCAAATCCTCCCATGACAGACCGGCTTCCCGAAATTCTTCTTCGGAAATATTATATTTCTTCAAAAATTCTTCCCTTGTTAAATTCAAAATCTCACCCCAAAATCTTTTTATAATTTTTTCTGTCCCTTATTTATTTACATTCGTTCTTTATCATCGTTATGCTTGAAAAGTATAGCATATTTTCCCTTAATTGACCACTTAATTTTCGTTTCTCCTTGATCTCTTCCTCTGTTTTTTCTTTTGATTCTTCTTTTCTTTCCTATGTTTTCATGGTATACTTTTATCGGATCTTGCGTATTTTTTGATCCAATACGAATAAAAAAGAAAAGAGGGTTTTTATGGAAACTTCACAATATGTAGACTATATCTTAGACCAGACCGTATCCATTTTAAACATTGACAGTCCTTCCTCTTACACAAAAGAAGTGACTTCCTATCTGATTGATACATACCGCGCGATGGGATACCATGCTGTCCATACGGTAAAAGGCGGTGTTCTTGTCGATCTTGGAGGCCGTGACGAAGACAATGCTCTTGTCATGGAGGCACATGCGGATACACTAGGCGCTATGGTCGCTGAAATCATGGCAAATGGAAGACTTCGCCTGTCCCGCATCGGCGGTATGAATCCAAACAACGCAGAAAGCGAAAACTGTCATGTCATCACACGATCAGGAAAAAAATATGAAGGTACTTTTCAGTTAAAAAATGCTTCTATTCATGTAAATCCGGACTATAATACAACAGAGAGAACGTATCACACGATGGAACTTGTGCTGGATGAAAATGTAAAAACCAAAGAAGATGTGCTTGCCCTTGGAATCCTGCCTGGAGATATCGTATGTTTTGAACCGCGTACCCGCATCACAGACAGCGGATATATCAAAAGCCGTTTTCTTGATGACAAGTTAAGCGTTGGTATTTTGCTTGGATTTGCCAAATATCTCAAGGAAGAAAATATTGTTCCTGAAAGAAAAATTTATCAGCACATCACTGTTTTTGAGGAAGTAGGCCATGGCGGTTCTTGCATCCCTTCATGTGCAAAAGAAGTTCTGGCTGTTGATATGGGATGTGTCGGCGACGGACTAAGTTGTACCGAGCATCAGGTTTCAATCTGTGCCGCTGACCGCCAAGGTCCATATCACTATGAGGTAGTCAGCGCTTTGATTGCGGCGGCTCAAAAACGAAATCTTGACTTTGCTGTCGATATCTATCCATTCTATGGCTCTGATGCTGAGACAGCGCTGACAGCCGGATATGATATTCGCCATGGTCTGATTGGACCTGGTGTATATGCTTCCCACGGATATGAGAGAAGCCATAAAGACGGTGTCCTCAACACCTTTTTACTTCTGCTTGAATATCTGGCATAATTTTTCTTTTTCTCAATCGTAAAACGGGACGACATGAAAAACTGACGAAAGAATTTTTATTTTTCTTCTCTCGTCAGTTTTTTCTTTTAGACCCATCTGTTTTATCCTATGATTCTCTGAAAATCTCTGATCAGACTGTCTATATCTTCTTCTTTCGTTGCCCAGCTTGTACAAAAACGAACTGCGCTATGCTTCTCATCTATCCTATTCTGATAAGAATATGTGTAATCCTTTCCCAGCTCTTTTAAAACCCAGTCAGGTAAAATAGGAAATTGCTGGTTTGTCGGGCTGTCCACCAAAAAATCGCAGCCTGCTTTCTGAAAAGCCGCCTTTAATTTCATTGCCATTTTATTTGCATGATCGCCTAACTGAAAGTATAAATCGTTCTTTAAAAGTCCAATAAATTGGATTCCTAACAGTCGTCCTTTCGCAAGCATACCGCCTTTTTGTTTCATAATATATCGAAAATCTTCTTTTAACGTATCATTTGTGATGACAACAGCCTCGCCAAATAAAGCCCCTACTTTTGTCCCTCCGATATAAAATACATCGCAGCACTGAGCAATCGTCTCTAAATCGAGATCATTTTCCTTTGCTGTCAAGGCGTATGCCAATCTTGCTCCATCCATAAATAAATACAGCCCGCACTCTCTGCACGTTCTGCTGATGTCTTCCAATTCCTGTCTGCTGTAAATCGTTCCAATTTCTGTTGGATTTGAAATATAGACCATTTTAGGCTGAACCATATGTTCATAGCTTTCATTTACCGCATGACTCTCCCAAGCATCCCAAATCTGCTTTGCTGTAAGTTTTCCATCTTCTGTCGGAATTGCCCACACTTTATGACCACATGACTCTATTGCGCCTGTCTCATGGACATTGATATGTCCTGTCTCCGCAGCGATCACACACTGATGAGGACGCAATGCCGCTGAAATCACTGTCAAGTTCGTCTGTGTTCCTCCTACCAAAAACTGTACCTCTGCTTCCTGATTTCTGCACCGTTCACGGATGATCTCTCTTGCCTGTTCGGAATAAGGATCTTCTCCATATCCTACTGTCTGCTCCATATTTGTTTCCACCATTAATTTTAATATCTCTTCATGCGCGCCTTCCGCATAATCACAGTTCAATCGTACCATTTATTTCACACTCCTGATTTTCTCCTTTTGATTAGTCTATACTTCTCTTTTGTGCTTGTCAATCGGTTCTTGCAATTTCTAAAAATCTTCGTTATAATATCTCGTATATGGTAACCTTGATATTTTGAAACATAAGTTTGACATAATATAAGATCTTATCGGAGAGGAGTTTACGATGGAAAAACTAAAACGTATCATCGCTCTAGTCGGCGTTGGCTTATTACTTTTGCTCTATCTGGGTACTTTCATTTTTTCTCTAATAGGCAGTGAATTTGCCCATATGATGTTCCGTGCATGTATAGCCGGTACGATTATCATTCCAGTTATTTTATATGCTATGATTATGGTTGCAAAACATTTAAAAAATCGCCGTTAAAAAACTCACCGTTCCGCGCTGTCTGCACGGAAAACGGTGAGTTTTTTATGATTCCTCTCTGTTTAATGAGCAAATGCTTTCATTTCCATCGACTCTTCTGCATTTTGAAGCATGTCCCGTAATATCGTTGGAATGGTAATCATTTTCTTAGAACTTACCATCACTCTGCCTTCGCTTAAACATAAAATTCTAATATTCTCATCGTCAAATAAGTCCGTAACGCCTCCTGCAATGCGTCGAATATTTCTGTTGAATGTAAGATACTCCCCATGAATATTGATCGCTGTCTCTCTGTCATACTCTGTGACATACCACGGTCTGATTTTATTTAATGTATATTGAAAATAAAATTCCCGAAACAGTGATTTCTTATCCGTTTTCATCCACTCTACATTCCCATTTAAAATATTTCTGCACTGTGTTTCTGTCAACTCTTCGCAGCATTTAAAATAAATGCCATTCTGCTGATACTTTTTCTCCAGATATAATTTATTGCCATTTTGTATCATCAAACAAAGATAAAATTTTGGAATAGAAGATTCTTCTCTTCCTTCTTTTCCGGCTTCAGAAGCAAATCTCAATTTTCTTAAAATATATTGATGCCATCTTACTTTTTCTTTCCCCTCAAGAATACTTTTTTTTACTCTTTCGCATTTTTCTTCATTTACTGTTACATTGTCTTCGCGATATGTAACGTATTTCATGAAAATCCCCCTTTTCCTTCATACCTGAAATTCCAAACTTACTCAATTATATATATGCGTCCTCTTACTAAAATATTCCCACCAATTTCCATTTTTATAATTTTATTATACCAGATATTTGTAAATTCCTCATAATGAACTTCTGAAATCTTTCTTAAAATTATCTTTTTCATTTATAGATTCTTTTTTGTTACCTCTTTATATACAAGGATCTTTCGTTTTATGTTGACTTTCCCTTCGCTATGTACTAAGATTTCTTCATGACAAAGGAGGAATATCGTATGATTCGCACTATTATTTTTGATATTGGAAGAGTTCTGCTTGATTTTAACTGGAGACAATATTTATCATCCTATCAATTTGATCCAGAGATAGAAGAACGCATCGCACACGCTGTCTTTCAAAATCCATCTTGGATTGAATTTGATCGCGGCATCTTATCCACAGAACAGGTTATTGACCTCTTTGTAGAAACAGACCCACAGTTAGAAGAACAAATCCGTCTCGTCTGCAAGAGCCTTTATAAGACCGTTACAAAACTTGACTATCCGATTCCATGGATTCGCCATTTAAAAGAACAAGGTCTGCGCGTGCTGTACTTATCCAACTACTCTGATTATTATTTCCGCACAACTCAATTTGCCCTCAATTTTCTTCCAGAAATGGACGGAGGAATTTTTTCCTATCGTGTCCATATGGTGAAACCGGATCACGAGATCTACCAAAAAATCATCTCTGAATACGATCTGATTCCAGAGGAAACTGTTTTTCTCGACGATATGCCTGCTAATATCAAAGCCGCCAAAGAATGCGGTCTCCACGGAATTGTTTTCCAAAATTTTGAACAGGCAAAAAAAGAGCTGGAGCTTCTGGGCGTTCATTAACGCCTTAGAATCTCCGGCTCTTTTTCTATCGTTCAACCTGAATTTTCACCACAAATCCTGTTTCTTTTTCCACAAAAATGGAAGTCTCATTCAGCTGCGTTTCATCTGATAAAATTCCATAATAAATAAAATGTTCCGATTCTTCTCTCATCACATTGACACCATCTAATTTTTCTTCCAATTCTTCCTGTGTCATGCCAATTTGAATTTCCCTCGGCAGGATAATTGAAAATTCATCTTTATAGATACTGCTCTCAAGAGATGTCACAACGCATTCGCGAACATCTTTTTTCTGTCCCGTCATGTTTTCTACACGAACCTGCACAGATCGGTTCTCTTTTTGCATCACTACAAATCCAGACTGCTTTTCATCTAATTCCATATCAGACTCTTCTGGTAAAAGCACAAATCCATTTTCTAAGAACTGGCTCAAAGGTGCTGGAAGTTCATAGATCTCTCCATCAAAGGAAAGTCTTCCGGATGTCAAATCCGTGCCAAGCTTCTCCTCTGGTTCAGCCGGCATATTCCTCACAGTTTCCCCTCTCTTTTCTGCATTTACAACCTCAAATCCTCTTAAAATTTCTGTCTCTTTTTCGACATTCAGTTTCAAGTAAGACTGCATACCATATTGGTATGTAAGTTGAAAATAATGATCTCCTTCGTATACTTTTGCTGCTGTTCCATATGACCGTTCTATCTCTTCTAAATTTGATACTCCTACAACAATCCCATTTGGAAGTTCAGCATACATATCGTTTTCCTCAAAGGAATCCATCGTCATTCCCACAACGCTGCTCTTCTCGATGCTCCTTCGATCCTTTTCTTTATTTTCAACAAAAACCTGAATCTGTTCCTCTCCTTTTTGGAAAATACAGCTGTTTTTTCTTTTTTCCGGCGCTAAAAGCACGGCTTCCTCTGTCACATTTTCCCATCCTCTTTGTTTCCATTCTTCCACACTCGCTGGAAAAGTATACGTTTCTTCACCCAGCTTTATCTGAAAACAAGAGAATTGATCTGCTATACTGTTCTGTTTCTGTGTATGTTCTGTTGGAACAGAGGCAGAATTTTCTTCAGCATATACATTTCCCACAAGTACAGCAAGGCAGATACCTGCTGTCACTGTTGCCTGATATATTTTCTTCACATTTATCGTCTCCCGACAGTATGTATTTAATCAAAAAGATTTTCCTCTTTTGGGTTGCGGTTTAAAGCAATTTTGATTACCTTATCTTCCTCTTTATTGACTGTGATTGTCACGCCATAGTACTTATCATCAAAACTTGGAATAAAATACGATGCGATGGAAGACATATCATTTTTCTCATATACCGTTCCTTCTAAGGCTGCTTCCAGATCTGCCATATTCATATTAAATGTGATACCTTTTTGTAATTTCACAGGAATTACCGTTGTGTAATCATCATTATAGATCTCTACAACAAAGCAGTTTTCTACTGCTGTCGCATTCTCTGCATAATTTCTGATGCCGATACGGAATTTTTGATTGTCTTTTGTCAGATAATATCCATATCCACTGTCTTTTCCTGCAATCACTTCGCTGTTATCATTGTACAGAAGTTTCCATCCATTCTCCAAGAATGCGCTGACAGGAGCTGGAATTTTATACAGGAAGCCATCAATTTCAGCGATACAAGAAGACAGATCATCTCCCAGTTCTGCTGGCGCTTGATACTGTGTCACAACCTCTGGCACTTCTTCGCTGACTTCCTCCTCTTCCAGATCTTCCGGCACTGTCAGACATCTGACCGACACTTCATTTACTGTCTTTGATTCTGCGTCAATATAGATTTCTACTCTGCTATAATAGTCTTCCAATTCATATGTTAATTTTACATAATAATCTGATTCATATACATCGGAAGCCGGACCATATGCAGCCTCCACATCTTCTTTTGTGGAAACATGATACGTAATTCCTTTTGGCAGTTCAAAACTCATCTGATCTTCCATATAGTATTCATCTAAGGAAATTCCTGCCACATAACATTCGCTCAGAGGTTTTGTATTGATTCCAAAATTTATAAATGTTACATTTGCACGCACGCGACCCAATTTCATTCCAACTGAGCCATAGCTGTTTGGCTCTATTTTTTCATCGCTTTCAACTCCGTCAAATTTCCAGCCTTTTTCTTCAAATTCTTTGTATTTCATAGGAAATTGATATAACTGTCCATCTATTTTGATCTGAAAGCTATAAATATCATCTGACATTTCCTCTGCGGATGCTGCTGTGGCAGCCGCATTGTTTGTTTCTGGTTCTGCCGCTGAAACTGGTGTGACTGCCAAGCAAAATGCCGCTGCCAATACAAGCGCTCTCTTTTTCATATTTTTTCCTCCTATATCTTTCTCACGATTTTTTTTATTATAGCAATCTCATTTGACACTCCCCATAGATAAATCTAGGGGATTCTTGCTTCGATGAGAACTGCGTTATTCCCGAAGGAAAGCCCGTCTCACATTCTCTCCACAAGCGTAGATTTCCGTGTGTCCCACGGTATTTTATGATTGTAATTCTTCATATGTGTAGTATATCATATTTTATCATATCCACAACACTTTTTTGCATGAATGGAAAATTATATTATAATTATAATAAGAGCAGCATTCATCCGAATGCTGCTCCATACTTGGCTAAAAGCCTTCTTTTTTCTATTTTGTGCGATAAATAATATCGTCTCTTCCCGGTCCATTTGAGATCATAGTGATTGGGAAACCGATCTGTTCTTCTACAAATTCAATATAATTTCTGCAATTTTCTGGCAGATCTTCATATTTTTTGATTCCGCGGATTTCGCATTTCCATCCTGGAAGTTTTTTCAATACCGGTTTTGCTTTTTCAAGAAGAGCGGTTGTCGGGAATTCTGTCGTCACTTCTCCATTGATCTCATAGCCGACACATACTGGAATTTCATCCAGATATCCTAAAACATCGAGTACGGTAAAGGCAACGTCTGTCGTTCCCTGAATACGGCATCCATATTTGGAAGCCACACAGTCGAACCATCCCATTCTTCTTGGTCGTCCTGTTGTAGCGCCATACTCTCCGCCGTCGCCGCCGCGTCTTCTCAACTCATCTGCCTCTTCTCCAAAGATTTCGCTGACAAATGCGCCTGCTCCGACTGCACTGGAATATGCCTTGCAGACTGTGATAATCTTTTTGATTTCATATGGCGGGATACCTGCTCCGATTGCGCCGTATGCTGCCAGTGTGGAAGAAGAAGTTACCATTGGATAAATTCCGTGATCTGGATCTTTTAAAGAGCCAAGCTGACCTTCTAAGAGAATCTCTTTTCCTTCTTTGATCGCATTCCACAGATAAGAGGATACGTCACATACATAAGGAGCAACCATCTCTTTATATTCTATTAATTCCTCGTAAATCTTCTCTGGATCAAGCGCTGGTTTATGATACAGATATTCCAAAATTACATTCTTTGTTTCACATACTCTGCGCACTTTTGCCATCAGTTCTTCTTTTTCTGCAAACAGTTCGCTCACCTGAAAACCGATTTTTGCATATTTGTCAGAATAAAATGGAGCAATTCCTGATTTTGTAGAACCGAATGAATTTTTTCCAAGTCTCTCCTCTTCATACTGATCAAACAGTACATGATAAGACATTACCATCTGAGCACGATCTGAAACTTTAATTTTTGGCATCGGTACGCCACGATCTACAATTCCCTGAATTTCATGGAACAGAACAGGGATATTGAGCGCTACTCCGTTTCCGATTACGCGTGTTGTGTGATCATAGAAAACTCCAGATGGGAGAGTATGCAAAGCAAATTTTCCATAATCATTGATAATGGTATGCCCTGCGTTTGCACCACCCTGGAAACGAACAATAATATCGGCTTCTTTTCCGAGCATATCCGTAATTTTTCCTTTTCCTTCGTCTCCCCAGTTTGCTCCTACTACTGCTTTTACCATAAATTTTTCCTCCTGTTGTTATTTCACAACTTTTCCTGCTTTTGCACAATCTCTTTTGCAGAGACAAGAAAGGATGCCGCATTTGCGGCAGTCCTTTGGCTTTTTATACATTGATTTCTGCTTTCATTCCAAGTACATCTTTATGCGCTTCCAAAACTGGATTTACCACTTTTGTCAGGAATGTACGAACCTGTTCTTTTGCTCTTCCTGTATATTTTGCAGGATCCATTGTTTTTTGCAGATCTTCCAAAGACATATTGAATGCTGGATCTGCTGCAATCAGCTCTAAGAGATTGTTGTCAAGACCTTTCTCTTTTACATTTCTTCCTGCTTCCATAGACAGAGTACGGATCTTCTCATGCAGTTCCTGTCTGTCTCCTCCTGCTTTTACAGCGTCCATCATAATATTTTCTGTCGCCATAAATGGCAGTTCTGCGCGCAGACGTTTTTCAATTACCTTTGGATAAACAACCAAACCGTCCACAACATTTAAGCACAGATCTAAAATACCATCAATCGCAAGGAAGCCTTCTGGAATAGAAAGTCTCTTGTTTGCGGAGTCATCCAGTGTTCTCTCAAACCACTGTGTCGCTGATGTGATTGCTGGATTCATTGCATCCACCATCACAAATCTGGACAGAGAAGCAATTCTCTCACTTCTCATCGGATTTCTCTTATATGCCATTGCTGAAGATCCGATCTGTGTCTTCTCAAATGGCTCTTCCACTTCTTTTAAATGCTGTAAAAGTCGGATATCGTTTGAGAATTTATGTGCGCTTGCCGCGATTCCTGCAAGTACATTCAATACTCTTGTGTCTACTTTTCTGGAATAAGTCTGTCCGGAAACAGGATAGCACTCTTTGAATCCCATCTTTTTCGCAATCATTGGATCAATTTTGTCGATTGTCTCATGGTCTCCGTCGAACAGTTCCAAAAAGCTTGCCTGTGTTCCTGTTGTTCCCTTGGACCCTAAAAGTTTCATTGTGCTAAGTACATAGTTCAGATCTTCCAGATCCATTAAGAACTCCTGCATCCATAAAGTAGCGCGTTTTCCTACTGTTGTAGGCTGTGCTGGCTGAAAATGTGTAAATGCAAGTGTTGGCAGCTCTTTATATTCATCTGCGAATTTTGCAAGTTCTGCGATTACATTAACCAGTTTTTTCTGAACTAATTTCAGTGCTTCTGTCATCACAATAATATCTGTATTATCGCCCACGTAGCATGACGTTGCCCCTAAATGAATAATTCCTTTTGCCTTTGGGCATTGTACGCCATAAGCATAAACGTGAGACATCACATCGTGTCTTACGATTTTTTCTCTTTCTTTTGCCACGTCATAATTGATGTCATCTGCATGTGCTTTCAGCTCTTCAATCTGCTCATCTGTGATGTTCAGCCCCAGCTCTTTCTCTGTTTCAGCCAGAGCAATCCACAGTTTTCTCCATGTACGGAATTTCATATCTGGTGAAAAAATATACTGCATTTCTTTGCTGGCATAACGCTCAGACAACGGGCTCTGATATCTGTCAGTCATAGTACGTTCTCCTTTTCTTATAATCCAAGGCATTTAAATATTTTTTGAAGTAAATTTAAATTTTCGGCTTTGGTTTTTTTGAATTGTTTCGGCTACATTATACCTTGCATTTTAGCAGAAAGCAAGTAATTCTGTTCAAACGTTTTATACTTCATTGAATTTCCCCAAAAATTCTTTCATACGCGGATTGTCAGAGTGAAAAAGTTCCTCTGGTGTTCCCTGTTCCGCGATGACTCCCTGATCCATAAATATAATATGATCGGCAACATTGCGTGCAAAGTTCATCTCATGCGTCACAATCACCATCGTCATATGTTCTGCCGCCAAATCTTTGATCACTTTTAAAATTTCTCCTGTAAGTTCTGGATCAAGCGCTGAAGTTGGTTCATCAAAAAATAAAACATTCGGACGCAATGCCAGCGCGCGTGCAATCGATACTCGTTGCTGCTGACCGCCGGAAAGCTGAAATGGATAATAATTTTCTTTCTCTGAAAGTCCCATTTTTCTCAGCAGCTCTCTTGCTTCCTCCACAACTTCTGCTTTTTTTCTCTTCTGCACACGGATCGGCGCATCGATAATATTTTTCAGCACCGTATAGTGTGGAAATAAGTGGAAGTTTTGAAACACAAGTCCAAAATTTCGACGAATCCTCTTCAAATCGGCTGGCGCTGCATAGATACTTTTTCCGTTTTCTCCTTCTTTGACAGCCATCTCGCCTAAATAACTCAAACTTCCGCAATCCATTTTTTCAAGCAATGTCGCGCAGCGCAAAAGCGTTGATTTTCCAGAACCAGAAGGGCCGATGATTGCAAGCACTTCACCTTTTTTGACGGTCAGGGAAATATCTTTAAGCACTTCAAGATCCCCGAAGCTTTTTTTGATATGTTTGATCTCTACATAATCTGCACTCATATTTTTTCTCCCTTCTTATTTGTAATAATTCATCTTTTTCTCGATAAATTCCATCACAGCCGCCACTACAAAGTTAAATATATAGTAGAAAATACCGGCAGCCACATATGGCATAATACTCGTCTGTGAAGAAGCGAGTGCTTTTGCCACTGTAAACATCTCTGAGACAGAGATTACAAATGCTAAAGAAGTATCTTTTACGAGTGTAATGACTTCGTTTGTGACAGACGGTAAGATTCTCTTAATAACCTGAGGCAAGATAATCAGAAAAAAAGTCTGAACTTTGTTATATCCTAACAACTGCGCCGCCTCATACTGTCCCACCGGCATCGATTCGATTCCACTTCTGTAAATCTCTGCAAAATATGCTGCATAATTCAGCACAAACCCTATGATTACCGCAATATATCGGTATGATCTTGAAATCTGCATTCCAAAAATATAATACGGTCC
>CBCTVZ010000047.1:0-16818 GCA_965150505.1 uncultured Robinsoniella sp.
AGGCTATCATCCCACGATTAAAATCGTGGGCTTTCCCGCCTATGTTTGTTGTAAATGTCAGTCCTTTTTACTTAAGCCGTCTCTTTAAGCAGGAACTGAATAGAAATTTTCTTGAGATCCTGACTGACATCCGTATTCAAAAAGCGATTGAACTTCTTTCCGATCCTACCCTCAGTGTAAAAGAAATCAGCGAACGCGTCGGCTATTTGAATACAACGTATTTCTATAAAGTATTTAAAAAATACGTTGGAATTAATATCGGAGAAGTAAAAGAATATCTTCAGAACTATCACGTTCCCAGATTCCCCTGACTTCTCCGCCTGCTAAATTTTATATTTTATTCCTCAAAAAGCTGTGCCAGTTTCTGCCAGAACGTAAGTTGTTCCTCATCCGATTCTGCCTGCGCTGCCGTCGCTTCTATTTCTTCTTTCTCAATCGGCTCTGTCTGAATTGCAAACTGTACAGATTCTACATTTGTATTTTTTTCAGATACAAAGGATATGATTTCCTTGCCTTCCCCTGTGATGGAATCTAATACTTTATCAATCTCTTCATCCACATCTGTGTCCATTCCAGATGTCTCACGGCGCAGTTCTCCTGTGCCGTCTGCCATCTCCTGCGTTCCTTCACACAGGACAAAAGCTCCGTCAAAAAGTTCTGCTGTTCCATCATACAGATCACTTGAACCATTTGCCAAATCACGACTTCCCTTTGCCAGAGCCGTCACACCGTCTGTAATCTGACTGTATCCAGCTACAATTTTTGCAACGCCGTCCGTATATTCTCCAATTCCTGTATCCAATGAAGCATAATTTTCTGTCAGAGTATTGATCGCTTTTGTCAGCTCTGTCATCTTTCCTAACATACCATTTAATGTCGTTACAAGCTGTGAGATTGCTGTGTCAAATGATCCATAACTTGTCTTTAACGTTTTTAAACCTTTTTCTAAAGTTGCCATCTGTGTATTTACTTCTGTCAGATATGATTCCATTCCACCGATTGCCGCGCTGCTTCCATATAATAAATTTACAATCTGCTGAAGCTGATCGATCTGGGACTGCAAATATACCACCTGATCTTCATATCCTTCTACGCCTGCAACTTGATCCAGCGATAATTGCAATTCATAAATCTGATTATTCAAAGAAGTGATTGCCTGATCATTTCCAGCTGTCAACGCATCAAGGTCTAATCCATTTTCTGCCATAACGCTCTTATATTGCGTATATCCAACGTTTTTCTGAAGAGCAGATGCTCCATCATATAAATCACTGATTGCTTGTTTGATCTGTCCTGATGATTTTGTCAATTCTCCCAGACTCTCACTTGTCACAGAAATACCATTTAATTCTTTTTGAATCGTGAGCAGCGCTGTCTTGACATCCGCAGAGCCATTCACAAGCGCGCTAGATTTTTCATTTAAAGTGTCTAGTCCTTCCTGAACCGTCTGTACACCGCTTTCCAGATCTGCCATGCCTCCATTCAGCTCCAGAATGCCATCTCGAAGAGAAGACGCTCCATCTTTTAAATCCGCAGAGCCATCTTTTAATTCCCCTGCCCCATCATTCAATTCTAAAGCGCCATCATCCAGTTCAACTGCCGCATCCGTCAATTCCTTTACTTTATCCTTCAATTCTTTATCGTCTATTTCTATATTCAAATTTAAACGGATTCCATTGATCGAAACTGCGCTCATCTCAAAATCCTCTACATCTGCCAAGATCGATGTCTCAATTCCTTTTTCTGGAAAAATCGTATATGTCAACTGTTTATTGCTTCCCACATTTGCAATCGTGGCATCCTCCGCAATAATATTGCCACACTTTTTTGTATCGAGCGTAATCATCGTCTGAAGAGCATAATCTTCAAAAAAATTTCCTTTACACTGCTCATTCTTTGTAATTTTAAGGCGAATTTCCAGTTTTCCGCTTTTTCCTGCAATCTCATCTCCAGAGTATTCTTTTCCATCCAAGAAATAGCGAAGAGAAACATTCCACGGAATCTCCACTTCTTCCAATATTCCCTCATAATATACTTTTGGCGCAGATGCCAAGAAAGAAATTTTATCTCCCTCCTGATGGATGGTATCGTTTGTATTCATCATCTTCACAGAAGAATAGTTTCCATAATCCACAATCTCCCCGCCGTCAAAACTATTGACGACATAACCATTTTTTACAGAACCATCTGTATTTAAAGTGACATAAATCACCTCTTCTTTTGCGGATGAGTTTTCCTTTTTTTCTTCCATTCCATATACCGGAATAGCAGAGCTTAATAAAACGGCTGCTGAAACAACTACTGGCAAACTTCTATTTCTGATTTTCATTTTGACCAATCTCCTTTCGATCTTGATAAAAATTCGTCTTTAAGGTTGTATGCTGTATGAAACCATCGCACAGATACAATAATCCCGGAAGTACAAACAATACAATAATCATAGAAAACAGACTTCCAATACCAAGGAACATTCCAAGCTGAGACAATACGCCGTGACTGGAAATATATCCCATCAAGAAACCGACAACTGCTAAGACAGAACCTGAGGTAAGAACGGAAACCGTAACGCTTGATACCGTCTCAATGACAGCTTGTTTCTTATTCATTTTTCTTCTAAATTCCATATAGCGATCCGTAAACAAGATCGCATAATCCACAGTTGCACCGAGCTGAATCGAACTAATAATCAGATACGAGATATAAAATACGATAGAGCCTTTAAAATATGGGACAGCCAAATTCATCCAGACAGCCGTCTCGATTCCAAGCACGAGAAGTATCGGCAAAAGCAGCGACTTTGTTGTCAATAACAATACAAGACAAATCGCGCCGATTGAAATTACATTTACTTTAATCGTATCTGCCGTGATCGTATCCATCAAATCATATGTACTGACACCGTTTCCAGCAAGGTAAGCATCTTCTGGATAATATTGTTTGATCGTATCTCGTATAGTTTCAACCAGATCAAAGGTGCTTTTTCCTTCCGAATCCGCATCGACTGTAATCACAAAACGACTGTAATGGTCAGATATCAAAAGCGAAAGTGTCTCTTCATCCAGATATTCCTCCGGAATCTCTGCTCCTACGGTATCTACATAAGAAAGAATATTTTTAATCTGTGGAATCTCATGGAGAGAATCAGAAAGTTCTTTCTGCAATGCCAAATCTTCTTTCGGAACTAATGCCACATAAGTGTCACTCTTTCCAAACACATCTTCAATCTGCGCTGTGTCATCTCCTACATCCGTTCCCTTTCCATAGATATATGCCGCTCCATAATAAAAGAAGTTCTTATTTGATGCAAGATATGCCGGCGCAATCACTACGAGAAACAGGCTGGCAAGAGGAATCATCACTTTGCTGACACCTTTTCCAAATTTATGGAAATTTGGTAAGATACTGCGATGCTTCGTCTTTTGAATCCATTTATGCGCAGATAAAATTAATGCCGGCATAAATATAAATACGGTAATTAAGCTAAGAGCCACACCTTTTGCTAATGCCAATCCTAAATCTGGTCCGATCTCAAAACGCATAAATACAAGCGCTAAAAATCCGATTACGGTTGTCAGACCGCTTGATAAGATTGAACTTGTAGACTTGCATAATGCTTTTACCATCGCTTCTTTCGGTGTGCTATATTTTTTGAGGCATTCTTCATAGCGATGCAATAAAAATACCGAATAATCCAAAGACACAGCAAGCTGTAAAATAGATCCAGCCGCATTTGTCACAAATGAAATTTTTCCAAAAATAAGATTGCTTCCTGCATTGATAATGACCGCAATGCCAAGTCCCAATAATACAAGAATAGGTTCTATCCATGAAGTCGTTGTCAAGAACAGTACAACCGCAACGAATATTACGGCGATCACTGCAATCTGGCTGACCTCTTTCACAGTTCCTACCGTTGCGGCAGCAGTGGAAACAGCATCTCCGCTCAAAGCATTCTCTTCTCCAATTACGCTTCGTATTGCGCTGACTGCTTCGATTCGTTTGTCTTCTGCAATCGTGACAGTAAAAAGCGCTGTGTTGTCTTTATAGTAGGTCTCTACGGTATCCACATCCATTGTCTCGACTGGTTGTAGGATATCTACATTATCATCAAGCCATGTCACTTCTGTGACACCGATACAATCTTCTAACTTTTCTTTATATTCCAAAGCCTCCGGTATCGACACATCTCTTACCATCACACGGGCATTTGGAATACCTCCATCAAATTCGGATTCCATTTTTTCAAGTGATACGGTTGAGGCACTGTCTTCCGGCAGATAATCTGTGATATCATAGTCAACTGCAACCATTCCTTTCATAAAAATACCGGTTACAGCCAGCAGCAGAAAGAAAACAAGAATTTTTTTTGGATGATTTACAATCGTCTGATAAAATTTCTTCATAAAACCGCCGCTGCTTTCTTTTGTATTATGTTCTACATCTGACATATTGCTGACTCCTTTCTTTTGCTGAATTTGTAAAACGATAACTAAAAAACCTATTCCCTTTCGGCGATAGGTCGTTCACGATTGAGATTCTATTCAAAAAAAAGAGAGTATAAAACGGTCAATTTAACTCATATGAGTAATTTTGAACGAAAATAGGACATTTATGGTAATTTGATGGTCAAATTTATTGATAAATCGAAATCAAACGCATTTATTTGTTGTATTGAGCTGACAGGCAAGATATAATGAAATCATCTTATTTTCAGAAAAATTTTTCAGAAAAAATGTTCAGAAAGGAAGGTGGTATTTTTGAAATACACCGCTGCAACGAAAAAGAGAAAGCAAATGCTTGCTGATTCATTAAAAAAAGCGATCAGCAAGAAATCTTTTTCTAAGGTGACTGTAAGCGAAATTGTAGAAGACTGTGGGATTAACAGAAAAACATTTTACTATCATTTTGAAGATTTATATGACCTGCTCAGATGGACACTGGAGCAGGAGACAATAGAAGTTTTAAAACAGTTTGATCTGGTTACAGAATATGAAGAAGCAATTTCATTTGTACTCGATTATATGGAAAAAAACACTCAGATGTTGACAAATATCTATCACTCAGTAGGGCGTGATGAATTAAAGCGATTTTTCTATCTTGACTTTTTTGGACTGATCCATTCTGCGATAGATCAGGCAGAACAAATTGAAAAAATTTTTGTCTCAGAAAGTTTCAAAACTTTCTTATCTCAATTTTACACGGAAGCTGTTGTCGGTATTCTGCTTCACTGGTTTGAAAAGCATCCCATTCAAAATCGTGAGCAGATTGTGCTTTATACATCAGCGCTTCTGCGCTCCGGTATTCCCAGCGCACTGTATACGATCAAGCGCACGGAATTATCGGAACATTCACAAAACATATAATAAAATTCCTGTGGCTCTCTGCAAAAACATCTCTGTTTCTGCAGATAACCACAGGAATTTATTTTTTCGGGAGATTTTGCTTTTTTGTGCTAATCTCACTTTCTTTTTTATTTTTTAAACTTTTTAACATTTTACAGATATCGTCGATATCCTCATCGCTCATGGAATCCAGATCATCTAATCTGTTTTTAATCAGATCAATTGTCTCATTTTTCACACTCTTTTTCCGAGTGTCTAAAAAATAAGAAGTCAGCGTACTTGTCACCGTACCGATCAATCCGATTCCTACAAGCATCAATGCCATCGCTATCGCTCTTCCATAAAATGTAGAAGGAGAAATATCTCCATATCCTACCGTCGTCGCAGTCACAAATGCCCACCAGATTCCATCCGCATAACTCATGCCTTCTGCAAAATGGATCATGATTCCTCCTGCTAAAATCATAGCAGCCGTCACAAAAACGACATATTTAAATCCATTTGTGTTAAAAAAACGTCTTGTCTTTTTTAAGGGACGATATAAAAGAGCAAATACTCTTGGAATATTTGCAAATTTCGTAATGGATACGAATTTGAAAAGCCGAAAAATAGTGTGAAATGGAAGAATTGCGATCAAATCACAGATATTCTCTTTAAAAAACTTTTTCTTTTTCGGCGCATTCCAAAATCGCACTGCATAATCTACAGTAAAAACAGATAAAATCACTTGATTCAATATGGTCTGCCACTCATTCAGGTCTTCTGAAAAATCAATCAATACAAGAATGACTGCTGCCGCTGCCAGAGAACTGATTACAATATCATAGATTCGATGTTGTTTTTTACTGAGCTTCATCCCCTTTTTCTCCCCTTATCTTTTGCATTTCAAACAGTCTTTTTACTTTTTGGGTTTCGCAAAAAGAAACTTGTTATTATAGTACCGGCTTGTCTGCTTGATCTGAGCCGCCAGTTCCTCTGTTCCCATCTTCTCGCACAAAGTCGGCTGATCGGAAAATAAATTAACTCCCAATCCCAGATATTCCCCTTCGATCTTTGCTCCAAGCGCCGCCAGCGTTGTTGGAAACATATCAAGCGCGCTGTACAGACGGTCTTCTGTTTTTTTCGGCTCTACTGCTGGATTTACAATCACTTGAAAAATACTGCGGTTAAAATCTTTATCTACAGAATCTGCATATCTGGCATCCATCGTCAGATGATCTCCACATAAAATAATGGTTGTATTTTCATACCACGGCTGTTCTTTCACCCATTCTACAAACTGATACAGCTGAGAGTCCGCACACGCAATAACATTATAATACTGCTCATCATACGTGTCACCGCATTTTTCACAGACGTATCCTTCGACGCAGTGCGTGTCCATCGTCGCCATCGTTAAATTAAATGGTTCATCCTCTGAGGCAAGCTGTTCCAATTCTTTTTTGGCAAATTCAAACAGCTTTTCATCCTCAAATCCCCACCATTCATAGTAATCTTCCGGCAACCATCCCTGTTCCAACGCATAATCATAATCTATAATCTCATATTCGCCATGCTGCTCATAGTAATGATCTGTACCAGCAAACGCCGCTTCCGATCCGATCAAAAATTTTTGGTGATATCCCTGTTTCTGCAAGATCTCTCCTAACGTAGTAATTCCTGGTAAAAAAGTGGTATACATATCGTATCTATTGTTAGCTAGAGGGATAGAAAGCGGAACACCACTTGTCTGCGCTACCATAGAAGCCATTGTCCAGCTACAGCTTGCCATCTCAATCATTCCAGCTCCATCTGGCTGTGAAAAATGGACACTGTCTTCTTCTCTCTGCAATTTTGTCAGATTCGGCAATAAATTTTCTTCCTGAAATCCGCCATATTCCTTTGAGGCAAATGTGTTCTCAAAAGACTCCAGAAAAATATAGATCAAATTTCTCTTTTTCTGTGGAAAAGTGATCTCTGTCTTATCAGGATCTACATAACTCGTCTCATATAATCTGGAAGGATGCGTCTGGTTATATAGATACGTTGGAATATCGTATCGAAACAGTCCAAAAATGATCGTTCCAATCAGAAATACAGAGGATAAAATCACGATATGACCTCTGATCCATTCATACAGGCAGACTCTAAATTTTGGCTTTTTCGATTTTCCAGATTCCTCTTTCTCTGTTTTCTTTTGTTCGATTTCTTTTGTTTCGGCCTCTTTTACTTCGACCTCTTTTCCATCGGCCTCTTTTCCTTCGACCTCTTTTTCACTTATCTCTTTTGTTTTTATTCCTTTTTTGCCCTGATTCTTCCCATCAGACTTTCTTTCTCTCAGCAAAAGAAAAAGCAATCCTCCCATAATCAGGCACGGCGGAACGGCATACAAAAGATAGTTAAAAATAATGCCCATGCCGGTTCCTTCCATTGGGACTTTCATCTGAAAAACCATTTTTTCCATCGTCAAATCAGAGAAGTAGCTCTCTAGCCAAACATACGACGCACAAAGAAGAGTGGCAAGCAACGTTAAAATGCTTCCGACCACTCTTCTTCTTTTTGTTAATTTTTTTTGTTGTTTTTTCATGTTCTCAACCACCTTATCTGTAAAACATACCTTCCCTTTCTGTTTTACTTTAAAATGTAATGTCTAAAGCAGCTCTTACTTTAACATACCATTTTTGTAATTACAAGGCGGTGAGGGAAAATTTTATTGGATTTATATTCTTTTTAGAAATAATAATTGACGCAAAATCCCCCTAAATCTGAGATGGGATTCAGATTCAGGGGGTCTCATCGGATCTGTTGCCGAAATCCGATCATTTTCAAATATCTTATGACATATCTGTATGTCTGCTTTGCTGTCTCTTTACAGCCTTTCTTTTCTCTGAAAATCTTATATACACAACATCAGGTGGCCGAAAAAAGGTTCTTTCCACTCGACACTCCTTATTTTCAGATTCCATTCTGATATTGGGCAACGTATCTTTGTACAATATTTGTACAGGCATATAGTTCATCCATTATGATTGATTATAACTATTTTTTTGCTGTATGTGTCGTATAGCGCTCTCATTGCTTTTATGCGCAGATCGGGCGATATCTTTCTGCCAAAAGCACTTGAAGCATAAAATCGTACGGCGTTGTTTCTTTTGTCACTTTTTGGTGAAACGAAGCTGTCTGACTGCCGCTTGTCACCGCAACTCCTTTTGTATCTTTTTTTACTGGAAACTGTTTCTGCCATCGTTTTACATTTTGAAAAACAACAGCCGGAAGTTCATATCCAGCATTTTTATATTCTTCTTTTGCTGTTTCAAACGGAGTATCCCCAGCATATCCAGTACATTCGTCAAACTCCATATCAGAGACAATGTACAATGTTGAAGGCAATTCGCTTTGATCCAGATGATGTTTCACTGCCGTGTCTAAGATCAGGCGAAATACTGCCAGTAAATCGGTGTTTGCCGGCTCATCAAAAGACTGCACATAGAGCAGTTTTTCCATCAAATCATTTCCCTTAATCTCAATCAGTTGCGGACGAGATGAAAAAGAGATAAAACAGTTATGAAAAATACCGTGATTTCGTTCTGCGTAAAACAATGCCAGTGATTGGGCGAGCAAAGCTGGTGTCACGCCGTCTCGTTCTCCCCAGTACATCGAACCAGAACCGTCTGCAACGACAAGCGCATTTTGTGCCGTAAAATCTTCTTTTTTGGCTTTCCACATCGTATCTAAAAACATTCTCTCCTTCTCATTTCCAATCGTTTCTGGGATCTCCCACCAGTTTGTTTCTATCTTCATGAGTGGTCGAATGATTTCATACGGAAAGACAGGCGCTGTATTCATTTTTGCTGTTCCATTTTGAACCTCTTCCAGATAAGTAGAAAACGTCTCTTCTTTCAGAAGCGCATTTCGATATTTTAAGATGGCTTTTGCCGGAATCTTTTCATAGGCAATCTCACCGCCCTGACTCAATTTTGTCTCAATCAGTCCAATCTGATTTCGCAAAGCAGACAAGCATTTGCGATACTGTTTTTCTGACATATCCAGTCTGGAAGCTAGTTTTCTTGCCAATACTCTTGTCTTTCTGCTGGAAGTGCTGACAGAAGGCATCCATTTTGCCAGCAGAGAAATATGTGCTGCTTCTCCAAACTGCTGTTGTTTCTTCTCATCTTCTTCAAGCTGTCTTTTTATGAATTGGATCATGTCTGCCTCGCATGGCGTATCCATCAAACTGAACAGATCATCGAATCGTCCGTATTCTCCAAAATACTTGATATTCTTTGAGACAGACTTTGGAAATTCCATCGCAAGCTGCTTGATAATTTCCCGAAAGATTTCTCTTTCTCCCATTCCCATTGAAATATCACGGATATAAAACAATAACTTCATCGCAAGATCCGGATTTTCAATGTAGGCAGGTGTAAAACATTTTTTATATAAATAGACAGGATCTGTATGGCGCATTCCACCGGCGCTTGCAAATAAATCAAGACAGGCATCCAATGTGGAATGATATGACGCTGCATGGTTCAACGTTTTTGTCTTGTTTCCTTCTTCTGCCAGAAGTTCTTTCATACTCATCTTTTTTACCTCCGGATATTGCTGCTTTGTTCCTTTGCTTTATCGTGACCCTATCTTACCATAGCTTTTTTCAGAAGTCTTTTAAAAAAATCTGCGAACCTGATCCTTGATCCGTTTCTCTATTTCCAGACGCAATTCTTGTGGCTCGATCACCTCCAACATCGGTCCCATTGCCAAAAATCGTTCCAATAATTCTTCTTTTTGTTCCGGACGATAAAAGATATGGACATCTACTTTTTTGTCTTCTTTCTCTTCTGTCTTTTTTTCATAGTCTGTCATTTGAATCATAAAGCGATCTAATGCCTTTCTTTCATCACTGACTCTGACAATAGCCGGCTTTTTTTCTCTGTGTTCTTTCAGCCATCTCTGTAAATCTATCTCTGGCATCGTACGCTCTTGTACAATCTCAACCTTTTTTACTTTGCTCATACATAAAATCGTCATCTGGTCGTTCAAAAGATCTCTCTTACTGACTGCATACAGTCGAAAGAGATCTTCTCTCATAGAATAACTCATCTGTAAAGGCAGATATCTCTCTTTTTTCTCCTGATCTGTAATCTCTAATTCTGTTCTTCTGTACATTCCCATTAAAACGGTACGCATTGCTTTTTGGTACGCTTCTTCTTCATACGGATCTCCCCTTTTATTGCGATCAAAAAAATCAAAATCTTCTTTGCTGTATAATTCTTCTTCCTCCTGTAAGCGTTCCCAAAACTGTTTTATCAACTCTTCTGATAGAAATAGTTTTACTTTTGGATCATTCAACTGTGCTTTTAACCAGCGCCGCTCCAGTTTTGTTGTCGGAATATACGGCTCATATAAAAGTTTCGAGTACCACAACTGATCTTGCTGTTCCAAAAGATTCCATCCTTCTATACCAGTAACTTGAGGAAGCAAAAAAAGCAGGCTTTCTTCAAATCCCTGCTCTTTTACAATCCTTTCGATCACTTCTCTTGTACATGGTGTCTCCAAAAGGATTCTTGCCATGTTCTGATAATATCGTCCATACAATTCATGAAAAATTTCCATCTTTACTTTCCTCTCATATTCCGTACATCTGCCTCATCTTTTCCAGATCATCCTCAAATCGTTTTACAAACTCGACATCACTGCATTGTAACTCACAGATTCTTCCCAAAAAAGTTCGCACCCACGGCATCAATTCCTTCGGATCATATACCTGTATAAAAAATTCAATATAATTATCATCCTTTTTCGTCACTTGACCATTGCGTGACTCATTTTTTATTTTCTGATATAATTCTTCCTCTCGTTCCCCATCATACCATATGGTAAAGCGAAGCGTTTCCAGTTTCTTTTGAGGAATCCAGGAAGCGCCCCAACTATTTTTTCTGATCCGAAGCGCTTCCTCTTTTCTTTTCGTATATTCTTTATATTCCCCTTTTATGTGAATCTGTTCTATGTAATCCATGCGAAGCGCCGTATACTGCTGCCTCTCCTCATGATAAGAAGCAATATATCTTCTTCCATTTTGTACGCTTTCCATGATGAAAAATGGAACTGCATGATAAACGGAAACTTCCTGCTTTTTATTTGGAAATGTTTTCACTTCCATCACTTTTTTTCCATGGATTGCCTCTAATGCGGCCGCCAGCACTTCATCCTCCAGTGTCCATCCAATAAAATAATGTTCAAACAAAAACCATTTATTTTTCATTCCTAAAGATTTTTGAACATAATTTCCAATCAAGGAAAGAGGCGGTTCCATCGCATAAAATCCCAAAAACAATTCCAACTCTTCTCTTTTTGTCAGACTCTCATTTCTGTTCTTTTCTAACATGACTGTCTGATTTTCCATTTTATTCGGCTCATTGTAATCGTCTCGGAACTCTTCAAAAAGATCGTCTGCAAGAGAATAAAGCAATTTATTATTTTCTTTTTTTTTGAAGAAAATTCCCATATCGCTGTATTCTTTCAGCTTTCTGCTGACAAGCTGTACATCGATCTCCGCTCCATACTGACTCATAATTCCATCACTCAGCTGTACCAGATCCATGCTTTCCTCATCCTGAAGCTGATCCAATAAATAAAAATGAAGCTGTATATCATTTGAGGTAAAACTTTTTGTCTCATAACAGCGATATAATGGATTCGTCAAAATCATTGACGTACTCATGGAAATAAAAACTTGTTTTCCATTTTTCCCATACGATTCCTGTACATATTCTCCCAAATAACTGCTGATTCTTCTGCGCTCGTCATCATAAGTACGTTTGCTTTTCTTAGAAAACTGCTCTCTTTTCTTGTAGCCATATACAAGAAAATCCTTCAGATAAATTCTAATCTTATTGAATTTTTTAATCACCTCATGAAACTGCGCCATCTGTTTTCCTCTTCTCTCTTTCTCCGATTTCTATTTTTCTTCCGCCGACTCCCATATCTTTCAAAGCTCAAAAAAACGTATCTGTAAATGATATCCCATTCCCGATTATTTTATTTCGATATCGCCTTCCTCGCATTCTACTTGCAGATATCCTTTCTCTTGTTCTGCTTTTCGTTCATAGCTCATGCTTTCTTCCTCTTCATTTTCAGAAATCTTTCCATCCAGATCTCCGACTTCAATTCCTCCATATTCTGTATCACATGATATGGATAAACCAGAAAGATTTTCTGGAACAACATCCAGCAAAACATCACCATATTCGCTGGCAATCGTCACATCCCCTTCGATAGCGATTTCTTCCGCTGTCATACCGCCATCTTCCAAAGAAACCGCGCTGTCTTTCATACTGATATTCTTACCTACAAAGCCGCCATATTCCAGACTTATATCGGTCTGCGTGCAGGATAATTGATTCGTCTCCAGATCTCCGTCTTCTATTTTGATTGTACTATCGTTCCATTTGCTGTCATTGACGAAAAGACTGCCGTACTGTAATGTAACATCGGTTTCATTCCATTCTATCTGATCGGCTTCCATACCTCCATTTTCTACCATAATACTTCCTCTGTCAAGCACACTGTTTTTGATCACAAAATCCCCATACTCCACTCTAATATCTGCTTCCTTGCAGTTTAGACCTTCTGCATAAAAATCATATTCTCCCATCTCTGCAAAGAAGTAATCCAGTTTTTTATTTGATGGCACATACAAAACAACTTCTTCCCGACTTTCTTTTTTGGGATTGCCAATCCATTCATTTAAAAAACTCAGATCAATCGAAATCAAATAAAACTTCTCTTCTATTGTTTCTGTGACATTCAAAACTCCATTTTCCACCGTATATTCCAGAGGATTTTTTCCCTTTTTTGCTTTTGCCTGATATTCCAGATAATAATTTTCATCCTCTGAAGGTTTTATGGTCAATTTTAATTCTTCCAAATCAATCTCTGCTGTATGAATGTCTTCCAGCTTCGTCTTTTTCATCGTAAAGACTTTCTGTTCCTGAATCCTTCCATTCATGTCATTGATGTCAGATGCGATCACATATTCTCCGCCGCCTGATGAAATCCCAACTCCAAATAAAACAAGACCTGCAACACACATTGCTCCGCCTACCCCTAATCCAATTTTACTGCTTTTCTTCATTGTTCTTCCCCCTTCTTATTTTGGCTGCCTTCTGCACGAAATGAGGAATCCAGTTTTTAAATATGCGAATCAGCCAAATTCCTAACAGAATGATTAAAATACTACATCCTATTGCAAAGATTCCCATACCTCCAATTACAAGTGTTCCCGATGCCGAAAAAGGAATTGCCACAAATGCTCTAAAAATCAATTTTATGCCAGCCAAAGCAACTGCAATTCCGCTGACAAAAACAGAACCAATCACACAGGCAAGCGATATCAGCAGACATCCCACAACTACAATCAGTGAAATCGCTAAAGGCACACTGATCGGCGCTGTCAAAATAGCTAATATCGAGAGAAACATTACATTTTTTGTATAATGTTTTTCTTTTCCTTTTTTCGGTGTATTTACTTTTTTTGTCAGAAGATTAGAAAGCAATTCTCCTGCTGCCTCCTTTGGCGTTCCAAGTTCCTCTATTACTTTCTGTTCTCCTTCTTCTCCAGCTTCTTCGAAATATTCTGTAAAATACTCCATTGCATTTTCATAATCATCTTTCGGGAGTCTTTTTAAATATTTTCTGAGCTGACTTAAATATTCTTCCCGCTTCATTCTTCTATTCTCCCTTCTATGATATCGTCAATCATATTGCGGTACGTCTTCCATTCTTCTTTCAGAAATTGAAGTTGTTCCTTTCCTTCTTGCGTTATTGCATAATATTTTCTGTTTCTCCCTTGGTATTCCTGATTATACGTTGTCAGATATCCACTGTTTTCCAACTTTCTCAAAATCGGATATAGCGTAGATTCTTTTATATTCGCCACAAGTTTTACCGTTTGACTGATCTGATAACCATAGGAATCTTCTCTCTCCACAACACATAAGATCAAACATTCAATCAAAAGTGCGGATACCGGATAATACACAGCGATCCCCTCGCTTTTTCTTTCTTTACTTCTTTGTTTTCTTTACTTTCCTTTTTTATTTTTCTTATTTACTTTTCTTACTTTTCTTATCTCCCTTACCTTTTTTCCTTACTTCTTCATTTTTTATTTTATATATATAAAATTTTTATATATATTATTTTATCACTTATCATCGCTTTGTCAAGATTGATTCTTGACAAAATAAAAAATTGAACTATAATAAATTTGAATATAGTTCTTTTTAAAACTTTTTTATTTAAAACATTATTTTTTAAAACAAAGAAGGGATTTTTATGCCACAGATGAATCATATTCTTTTATCCACTCGTGGATTGATCAAGCTGTACGATCAGCATTTAGAAAGTATTCGCACAGAATATCATCTTTCTCATATAGAAATCACGATCATCAGTTTTCTCCACAATCATCCTAATAAAGATACTGCAACTGATATTTCAGAGATAAGAATGCTTCCAAAAGGAAATGTCTCACAGGGAGTGGAATCTTTGATTCAAAAATCTCTGCTTCTTCGTACGCCAGATACGTCTGACCGAAGAAAAATTCATCTCTCCTTGACAGACAAAGCAGTGCCGATTGTAGAAGAAATCGAAAAAGCAAAAACTATTTTTGGGAAAAAAATATTTGATGGTTTTTCACCGGAAGAACTTGATTTTTATATCAAAATGAATGAACGTATCCACTGCAATGTGCAAAGAGAATTGAAAGGAGATAAAAAAATATGACAAATGAAAAAGATTTTCTTGGCACGGAACCGGTCGGTAAACTATTGTTAAAACTTGCCCTCCCTACCGTTGCCGCTCAGATTATCAACATGCTTTACAACATCGTTGATCGTATTTATATCGGTCACATTCCAAAAGTAGGAGCTATGGCATTGACCGGTGTCGGCGTATGTATGCCGTTGATTATGATTGTGTCGGCTTTTGCCGCGCTTGTCAGCACAGGCGGTGCGCCAAGATCTACTATTTTTATGGGAAAAGGTGATAAAGAGTCTGCTGAAAAGACATTAGGAAACTGTTTTCTTATGCAGATTCTCGTTTCTCTTACTCTGACAGCAATTCTTTTGATTTGGAATCGTGATTTGCTGATGGCTTTTGGCGCAAGCGAAAACACGATTGAATATGGTGTCAAATATATGAACATTTATGCAGTCGGTACGCTCTTTGTTCAGCTGACACTTGGAATGAATGCTTTTATCACAGCACAGGGCTTTGCAAAAACAGGTATGTTTTCTGTTTTGATCGGCGCTATTGCAAATATCATCCTTGATCCTGTCTTTATCTTTGGATTTGATATGGGTGTTGAAGGCGCTGCGCTGGCAACAATTATCTCTCAGGCGCTTTCCTGTATCTGGGTTTTATCTTTCTTATTCGGAAAGAAAACTTTGCTCAAAATCAAAAAATGTCATCTTAAATTAAAGGCAAATATTATTCTCCCAAGCCTTGCTCTTGGATTATCTGTCTTTATCATGCAGGCAAGTGAAAGTATTATCTCCGTTTGCTTTAACTCTTCTTTACTGAAATACGGCGGAGATATCGCAGTCGGCGCTATGACAATTCTGACAAGTGTAATGCAGTTTGCCATGCTTCCGCTTCAAGGTCTTGGTCAGGGAGCGCAGCCTATCATCAGCTACAACTACGGTTCTGGAAATGCTGACCGTGTAAAAGCTGCCTTTAAGCTTCTCTTAAAAGCAAGTCTTTCTTACGCTGTGCTTTTATGGCTAGGTATTATGTTATTCCCGCAGATGTTTGCTTCTCTGTTTACAACAGATGCAGCTCTTCTGGATTTCACAAAATCTGCTCTTCGTATTTATATGGCTGCCCTCTTCTTATTTGGTATTCAGATGGCATGTCAGATGACGTTCACAGCGCTTGGAAAAGCAAAAGCTTCGATCATGGTAGCTGTCACACGAAAATTTATTCTGCTGATTCCTTTGATTTACATTATGCCACAGATTCTGAAAAACAATCAGACCATGGCAGTCTATCTCTCAGAGCCAATCGCAGATACCCTTGCCGTCACTTTCACCGCCATTTTATTTACATTCCAGTTCAAAAAGACAATGGCTGAGATAACAAAGAGATCTAAATATTCTGTTGGATCTAATCTGTAAATATATGTTCTGAAAGCAAAACCCCCATTCTGCTAAATCTTATCTGATTCAGCAAAATGGGGGTTCTATTTTTTTCAAATTAACTCATACCATTTCCTGCTTTAGTTATTGGAAATGTCAATTATCCAAACATTTTTCCAATCCAGTCAGCCAGATTGTGCTGTGCAAAAACGGCTACAGCCACAAGAGAGACGGTGGACATAATTTTAATAAAAATATCAAGACATGGACCTACCGTATCTTTCAAAGGATCTCCTACGGTATCTCCTACCACAGCCGCATCATGTGCTTCGCTTCCTTTTCCAGCTCCAGCGATTCCTCCT
>CBCTVZ010000048.1:0-16600 GCA_965150505.1 uncultured Robinsoniella sp.
GAAAAAGAGGATAAGAAGGATAAAATATTCTTCCGGCAGAAATAAAACAGTCATGTGGTGATCTGTCCGCTGTTCCGGTATATGCGTATAAAACGTATACGATAGACTGGAGAGGTGATGAAATGATTACGAGAAGCTCACTTGAAGGCGTGTATGAGATAGACGAGGAGAGCGTTTATGAGGAGGAATCCAGCTATTTTGTGCCAGAGGATGCATTTTTGTTTCATAAGGAAGAGCATTATATGATGATGCAGGACGGACCATCATAGATATGGTATTTACCGAAAAAAAGCTTTGAGCTGTGAACACCGCTAAAAAACAGGCATTTGGAAGTAGCATCGTACGAATAAAACAGGGTGTGAAGTGTTGATTTATACCACACAATACTGTGCAGAATGTGGATATGTACAGGAGAAACTGCTCGCCGGTGTGGATATGTATGAACCGTGCCCACATAGAGAGATAATCTTGTGAGAATACAAAAGCAAATTTAGAGAGTTTGGTTCATGATGCCGGTTCAAACCCAATCTGTTTAATAAGGAAATTAAAAGCGGAAATTTTATTGTCGAATTGTGATATGCGGAGTGGTGTAAGCTATATTAATGAAAGAAGACTGATAAGCTAGGTTTTTTATGATTCCACAATTGCCTATCAGTCTCAGACGGTCAGTTGTTGAAATTGCCATGTATCAGACAGCATACATAAAGGTATGATAAGCTGGGAGCTAATAACGACTTAATCTCTGATAAAAGAAAGGCAATTTGATTTACTGAAAATTTTAATTATTAATTGTAAGCTTAAATGAAAACAGTATAGAAAAAATATATCAGGTAATTTAACGAGAAAGATCATATTTTACATAAGCATCTACTTTGGGTTGCGAGGAACATCCTGCGACAAATTCGTTTGTCAGGAATTCTTCAATCATAAATTCTCGTTCTTTTTTTCCTGTGGTAAATGCCCCAAGGCAAGCAATATTAGCATCATTGCTTAACCGGGCACGTTGAGCAGAATAATAATCCGAGAGTAAAGCGGCATAAGCCCCTTCTACCTTATTAGCTGCGATAGACATACCGATTCCTGTTCCACAGATCAGGATTCCCCGGTCATATTCTTTCGCAGCAACGGCTTTTCCTATTTTGATAGCTACATTAGCGTAAATAGGGTCTTCACTTCCAAAATCTGTTATACTACCCAAATTTTTTTCTTTTATAAATTTGATTAACTCTTCTTTTTCTTTTTGTGCATTGGGATCACATCCAATAGCAATTTTCATATTTATATACATTCCTTTCTTTTTGCTCAGGCACAGGCGTAATTAAAATATTTGCCTGCGCCTATTCTTTTGTTATAATTCTTATTTGTGGAGAACCCGGTACTAATCAAGAAAAGCAGAGCGGGCGGTCTCTCACTGTAGTAGATCTAATATTCCATCGGCCATTGCTTCCAGTATGATATAGCAGGAGCAGGAACCGGCATCGAGAACTCCTCTGGAACGCTCGCCAAGCCTGCTGGAACGTCCATATTTTGCAATGAGATCTTTTGTAGAATTTCTTCCTGCTAAAGCTGCCTCTTTCATATGCTTTAAGGCGTCTGCAAAAGAAGTCTGTTCAGCTGCATCTTTTTGCAGGGAAGAGACTGCGGGAGCTAATGTGTCAACCAGTGTTTTATCTCCGACTCGGGCATCGACAATGTCATAGAGTCCCTCTAATCCGGCTTCAAGATAAGCAGCAAAATTGCTTAATTCTATTTCTTCTTTTTCACTGTCATCGATAGCATCTCCCATGCTCATTAGGATCGTCCCGTAAATCGGCCCCATTGATCCTCCAATTTCATTCATTAAGATCATACTGAGATTACCCAGTCCTTCTGAAAAGGAAAAGGTGTCTTCTCCAAAACGCTGTTCAAAGACGGAAAAGCCTTTGTTCATGTTCATTCCGTGATCACCGTCACCAATCAGACCATCCACCTCTCCAAGGAAATCTTTATTTTCTTGAATTCCTCTGACCATTTTTAATATAATATTTTTACCATCTGCATTATAAAAAGAATTTTTCATGGCAGTTGTTCTCCTTTCTACTTTTGACAAAATCCCATTGTGTATGCTGGCATATCAAGCATCTTCTTTAACTCTTCATCTAGTTTTGTTATGGTGAGGGATGCGCCCATCATATCCATAGATGTAAGGAAGTTTCCAACGTAGGATTTGTAAATATGGATATCCTTCTTGTCTAAAATATTTACTACTTCATTATACAGGACATAAAGTTCATTAAGCGGCGTTGCTCCCATGCCGTTAATTAAAACGCATACATCATCACCGGATTGTATAGGATAATCTGGAAGTACAATATCTGTTAATCGTTTTGCAATTCCTGCAGCATCTTCAAGCGGGCATACTTCCATTCCAGGCTCTCCGTGAGGACCGACACCAACCTCCATAGTACCTTCTTTAATCTGAAAATTCGGATGACCGACTGCGGGAAGTGTGCAGGGAGTAAGACCTACGCCGGCACTTCGCGAACAATCTACGGCTTTTTGTGCGACTCGTATTACTTCGTCAAGATCAGCACCGGTAGAGGCCATTGCTCCTCCACATTTATACATAATAAGTTCGCCCGCGATTCCACGACGTTTTTCGCGTTCAGATAAAGGAGCACTGGCAACGTCATCATTACAACAGACAGTTTTTACGGTTAGACCTAATTTTTTTGCCATTTTTACAGCCATTTTTACGTTCATGTTATCGCCGGAATAATTGCCATACAGACAGGCCACGCCCTTTCCGCTGTCAACAGCAGTAAAAGTATCTAAAAAAGCTTTTGCTGTAGGAGAAGAGCAGATTTCACCGACGGCTACGCCGTCACACATGCCTTCCCCGCAAAATCCGATAAAGGCAGGCTTATGACCGGATCCTCCTCCAGTGACAACAGCGACTCTTCCCTGAGTAGAGATTTTTGATTTAATAGCTCTGGGATTTTCTGTTGTTTCTACGATATCAGAATGTGCACGGATAAATCCTTCCAACATTTCATCTACAATATTATCTGGATTATTTAAAATTCTCTGCATATGGTTTGTCTCCTTTGCTCGTTGATTGATTTACATGTTTTTGTACGTTTCTGATGAGGCAGTTAAATATGAAAGCGTCCCATGCGCTGCGTCCGATACCAAGACCATCGACATTCGGCTGATCAATCAGACTGCATGCATTGGACGGGCTGACACTGCCGCCATAAATAATAGGAATGCTGCTGCCGGTGTCTGAACCGAATAATTCGCACAGACAGCAGCGTATAGTATTGTGTTTTTTTCCTACATAATCAGGCGAGATGCAGGTGCTGTCTTTACCGATCGCCCATGCAGGTTCGTATAAAATCCGAAGCAGCGGAATCTGCTCTGCTCTGATTCCATACAGACAGCGTTTTAGCTGAATGCGCAGAACTTCGTCAGAGATAATATATTGTTTTTCAGAAGCAGTTTCGCTGATGCCAAGAAATACAGTCAGGTTTTCGGCAACGGCGGAGAGAATTTTCTGGTTGATTATGGAATTTGTTTCCCCTGCTTTTCTTCTCCGCTCTGAATGTCCGGCCATGACACAGTCCAGATTCAGTTCTTTTAGCATGGGAGCTGATATTTCTCCGGTAAAAGAAAAATCTGTTTCCTGACATACGTTTTGTGCACCAAGAAGGATATTACTCTTTAAGCAAATCTGCTTTGCCGGATAAAGTGCTGTAAATGGAAGCATGACAGCCAGCTCAATATCTTTTTGGGGTACATCAGACAGGAGTGATTGCAGGTCTTTCAGGTAACTCAGGCTTTCTGCTAGCCCCTTAGACATTTTTGTATTTGTACAAAAATATAATTTATTCTGCATGGTTCAGCCTTTTGGCATTCATTTCTCTTATTTTCGCGTTTCTGCTGATTCTTTCCTGTATCATGTTAATAAGCATAATAACCAGAAGCATCATGCCCCAGATCAGTTTTTTTGAATAAGGAGAGAACTGCCACAGTGTAAAAGCTGTCTGCATTAATTGCATACAGAAGGTTGCGATAAAGACGCCGTATAATCTTCCTTTTCCACCGGAAGGGCTGATACCGCCCAGAACAGCAATCATAATAACCTGAAGCTGGTAGCTGTCTCCATAACCGCATCGAGCGGAATTAGAGCGTGCCATAATCATCAGGGAAGCAATTCCTGCCATAAGACCGGAAATAGTATAGATTTTCATAATGACTCGCTCATTGTCAATTCCTGCAAATCGTGATGCAGTATGGTTTTCACCGATGTAGTGTATTTCGTATCCGAGTCTGGTTCTGTCGAGCGCAAGGATCAAAACAATAAAGATGATCACTGCTGTAATAAAAACAATTGGGACGCCTCCGATTGAGTTGGTTCCAAATTTGAGAAACAAAGAAGGATAGTTTCCAATACTGTTGCCACCTGTGATACCCATCGCAAGCCCTGAAAACAGCGTCATAGTAGAGAGCGTTGTAACGATAGGGGAGACTGAAAATTTTGAAATAATGAAGCCATTGATAAAACCGCAGAGACTTCCCACAATAATAGCTACTAAAACAGCGATTATAATAGTTGCAATAGTACCTACTTTTTCAATATCGAAAAACCTGCCGGTCAAAACCATTGCTGCTAGGAGACTGGACAGATTGGCTGTTGCTACGATGGAGAGATCAATACCGCCCTGTAACATGCAAAGAGCCATGCCAAAGGCAAGAACAGCTACTTCAGATAGCTGGAATGCCATACTTGAGAGCGTTTGCCCATTAAACATACTTGTACCAAAGCAGCAAACCATAATTACACAAATCGCTAAAAAGAATGTAAATAAGATTGCCATGGAAATGTCTCGACTGAGATATTCTTTTAATTTTTTCACTTTTTTTCCTCCACACATTATTCCGTATAGATAAAGTTTTTACGGTTTCTGATCCGGTTCTGGTAAGAGGTGGATATAATACTAAATAAAAGTACAATGCCCATAAAGAAATCCTGCCATGATGCGGACAGACCGAGATAAATTAGGGTTTGTTTAAATAAATAATATAAAATAACACCCAGAAGCGTACCAAAAATTCGTCCGTATCCGCCGCTTGGTTTTGCCCCTCCAATAACTACGCAGGCAATGACAGACATTTCTGTGCCGACCAGAGAGACCGGATTTACGGAGTTGGTACTGGCAATATAAATAATCCCCATGATACCTCCGAGAAATCCGGCATATCCGTAGATAAAGAAACGAAGAAGTGGTACGTTAAATCCAGCTCTCTTTGCGGCTTCATTATTACATCCCATTGCAAAAATACCTTTTCCGATCAGCGTTTTATGTAAGATAAAATAGGTCAGCAATACGCAAAGGACGACTGGAATGATAAATACAGATAGTCCGATAGGCGCTCCGTGTTCGTTAAGTGTTGTAAATATTTTTGCAGAACTGAGCGCGCGGAACTGTTCAGGAAGATCACTCGCACCGACATTTTTTGTTCCGATGAGGATGGTCATAATTCCGAAAAAAACGCTTGCAGTTGCCAGTGTAATAATAAATGGCTCTAATTTTAGGACATTGATTAAAGATGCATTGATAAGACCGAGCAGGATGCCGATTGCTATGGAGATTAAAAATGTGACAAAAAGGCTTTCAATCTGCAGGCTCAAGCATAACCTTAATGAAGTGTAGCCGCCAAAAATTGCAATCGCAGGAAAAGAGACATCAATTCCTCCAGAAATCATGACAACCAGAACGCCCATTGCCAGAATGGTTGTTCCGGCAGAGGAACGTACCATATTAAAAAGTGTAGTTAAGCTTAAAAACGCAGGATTTCTTACTGCAACAATGGTACAGTAAACGAGAATAATTATGATCAGAAAGCGCTGCGTTTTATCAATCTTTTTTAGTGCCTTCATTTTACCTGTCCTCCTAAACTTTCTTTTTTCCGGATTCCACCAAGGTATTGATCTGTTCCCGAATATCGGGAGCAGCCATTTCCTCTTCTGAGTATTCTTTTACAATCTCACCATTAAACATAACGATGACACGATTACAGTTGCTTACGATTTCTTCTACCTCGTCTGAAATAATAATGACGCCGATTCCCTGTTTGGCAAAGGACTGTATGTATTCATAAATTTCAGATTTGGATCCAATATCAATTCCTACAGTAGGCGTATCCAGGATAAATATTTTTGGATGTGATGCAGCCCAACGTGCAATTAGAGCTTTTTGCTGGTTTCCACCAGATAACGTATTGATCAGTGTATCTTCATTGTATACTTTGATCCGGAACTGCTCAATCGCTTCCCTGGCAAGCGCCCGGGATTTATTTTGGTTGATTGTTCCAATAAACCCGGTCAGCCGCTTTAAAATTGCTGCGCCGACATTTTCATTTACACTTTTTGAAAGAAATAATCCCTGAATAGCTCTTTCTTCAGGAACAAGACCAATACCATAATCAATGGCATTCTGTGGGCAGGTAATAGATACCTTTTTTCCCTCTATATAAATTTCTCCGCTGTCGGGTTTGTTTAATCCGAAAAGAGAAAGTGCAAGCTCTGTACGACCGGCACCGAGCAGACCGGTTAAGCCGAGGATATCTCCTTTTCGTACATCCAGACTGATGTTTTGGAAGTTTCCTTCCTTGCATAACTGTTTTATTTCTAGTAAATTTTCATTTTCTTTGCAATTGCGCTCATACTGCTGATAGGTGACTTCCCTTCCGGTCATATAGTAGGCAAGTTTATGAGGATCCATCTCACTGGCTGCGTAATCTCCTATTTTATGGCCATCACGAATGACTGTGATGCTGTCTGCAATACGCATGACTTCGTCCAGTTTGTGACTGATAAATACGACGGCAATATTTCTTGCCTTTAGGCTCAGTACGATGTCCAGTAAGCGGTCTACTTCATTTTTGGTTAATGCAGTTGTAGGTTCATCCATAAATAATAGCTTTGCATCAAGAGCCAGTGCTCTGCAGATGGCAATCAGTTGCCGGTTAGCAATGGATAATTCCTGAATTTTTGCATCGAGAGGGATATCAACACCGATTAGATTTAAGGTGTCTGTTGCTATTTTCTGAATGTCTTTTTTATTTGTAAGAGGTTTTCCATCTTTTATCAGCTTGTTCATAGCAATATTATCTGCTACAGACATTTCGTCAAAGAGAGACAGATCCTGGAAAATGACTTGTATTCCCTCGTCAATTGCATCTTTTGTAGAATGCTTTGTACAATCCTTTCCATTGATCAAAATGGTACCAGAGGTGCAGCTTTCAACACCGGCAATTATTTTTACAAAGGTAGATTTGCCGCATCCATTTTCACCGGCCAGACATTTAATCTCTCCCTCTTTGATAGTAATGCTCACATCATCAAGGGCCTGAACACCTACATAGCTTTTACAGATATGTTCTGCTACAACAATATTTTTTGTTTCTGCCATAGAACTATTGTCTCCTAACAATTTTTTAAAAGAAATGCGGGCGTTTTACCGCCCGCACGTATACATAAACGTACGATTTCTTTTTTAGAACGGATAATCATCAACATTTTCCGGTGTAAATACAAGTGGAGCGTTGCCACAGATAAGATTGCCGTCTAATGTAATCTTGTCATATCCTTCTTTTGTAAAAGAGGAATCTTCTGTGATTTCTTCACCTTTTAAGATGTTGTATGCAATTTCGCAAGCAGTGTAGCCTGCATCTGCAGGTCTCCAGCAAAGACCTCTGTACTGTGTACCATTTTTGATGTAGGCACCGCCCTGGGATGGTGTAGCAAGACCTACAAGAGCAATATCTGTACGTCCCTGTTCTTCCAGTGCCAATGCCATACCATTTGAAGAAGCAGCACAGTCAACCAGTCCTTTCAAATCTGGATAAGCAGCGATTGCCTGTACAGCAAGGTCATAAGCGGTCTGCTCATTATTGTCATCTTCGCCAGGAATACCATCCGGGTTTACAAGTTCCATTTCTGGATAATTTTCTTCCAGATAAGCGACCATAGAGTTAAACCACTGCATATGAGTTGTCATACCAAGTCCGCCAACTGCTGCGAAATACTGTCCTTTTCCTCCCATTGCTTCAGCAAGGTACTGACCATACAGTGTTCCAAAATAATCATTATCAAAGGCTTCCAGATCATAGTCTACATAATCAAGAATATCGGATGCCTCATGTGTAACAACGACAATTCCTTTGTCTCTTGCCTTTTGCAGTGTCTCGGCAACTGCCTGAGCGTCTACTGGTACGCAGCAGATCGCATCAACGCCCTGTGCAATCAGGTCTTCAAGCATAGCGTTCTGCTTTGCAGCGTCAGAACCTTCTGGATTGATTTCATACGCATATACATCGTCATGATCTGCGTTGAATTCGTCTACACCGGTACGCATGTCATCAAACCATGCGATACCTTCTGTTTTAGCGCAAAGAGCAATTGTAAATTCTGCATCTTTTTTCTCTGCTGCCGTTGCAGAAACTGCGAGTGAGGCGGTCATTAAAGCTGCCATTAATAATGCGATACGTTTTTTCATTAAAAAAACCCTCCTATAATAAATAGTTTTTATATAAACACCTGCTGCTACAAGCAGGCTGTTTATTCAACATTGCGATGACGTGCGGCCATCTTTTCAAAGGTCAATTCAGGTGTTTCTTCTACAAGTGTCATAACGATAATATCAAATATCATCAGCAGACATTGTTCAAAAAGATTTCCCATTGGTTGGAAAGAAGGAACTACGTTGTCTGTTCCGCGATAAACGCAGGCAGGGATAAAAAGTACCTGATCTGCCACTTCTTTGGCTGTATAGCCACTTGGAGAACCGGTTACTACATAAATAAATGCGCCGGCCTCTTTTGCTTTTTGGCAAACATAATTGATATGTCCAATCTGTCCGTCTCCCAGTGTTGCAATCAAGAGATCCTCTGAACCAATATAGGGGGTGGTATCATCCCAGATCCAATGGACTTCTTTTCCCATATGCATCAGACGCATGGCAAATGCCCTGGTCATCATACCTTCCCGTCCTACTCCGATACAGAAGATTCGGTTATATTTTTTGATAATTTTTACAAAATCTTCTATCTGGGAAGAATCAAATGTTTCAAATACCTGACGGTATTCCTGAAGCATAGTTGCATACTTATCGCGATAATTCATAAGACACCTCATTTCATATTTTATAAATGGATTAAAATACATAATCTTCTATATTTTTTATGGTATATTCTAATGGCGCATTTCCATATGCGATACCATCTTTTACCTGGATAGATTCGTATCCTGTTGTTTTGAGGTCTGTGCCATTTTCTATTGGCTGACCAGAGACCAGTAAATATGCTGCATAACAGGTAGCATATCCGGCATCTGCCGGGCGCCATGCAAGGATGCTTGCCATAGTACCGTTTTTTAAATACTTTTTTGATTCAGATGGAATGGCCAGAGAGACGACCTTTATTTTTTTGTCAAGGTGTTGTTCTGCTAATGCGCGGCAGACACCGCTTCCATAAGCAGAACATTCGATAATACCATCAATATCCGGATATTTCTGAATCAGACTTTGAGTAACAGTATAAGCACCCGTTTCAGAGTTTCCATCTTCAAGAGGAAGCTCCGTCAGGCAGTGCATATCAGGATAATTTTCTTCAATATAAGAAACAGCAGAAGAATACCATTCCATATGTGTATCCATTGTCCGGGTTCCAACGATTCCAGCGTAGCTGCCTGTTTCTCCTATAGATTCTACGATGTTTTTTCCAAACAATTCTCCAAAATCCTGATTGACAAAGGCTTCAATGTCGAGATCCACATAATTGGAAATACTGGGAGCTTCGTGTGTAACAACAACAATACCAGCTTTTCTTGCACGTTCGATCGTGTTTAAAAGAGCTTCCGGATTATTTGGCACCACGCAGATTGCGTCAATTCCCTGTTCAATTAAACTTTCCATTATGGAAATTTGTCCAGTAGCATCATTTGTTTCTGGATATTGAATAGAAACATTTAGTCCAATATCTTTTTTTAACTGTTTGATTCCGGTCTCCATATCGTCAAACCAAGGGTCATTTTGCTTTGCAATCATTACGACTTGATAATCAGCCGGATCAGCGGTTGCTTTTACATTACTGGAAAAACAGATCCATCCGGTACAAAGAAGGAGACTTCTTTTGAAAAATGGTTTTGCAAAATTAAAAAAATTATGCGTCATATGCATATTAAGAAACTCCTTCCTGCATTGATCTCTAAATGGTTCTGTTTTTTACTATAATCAGTATAATTCAAAAAAAAATAGTTGAACATAAAAAAACCGACTAAAAGTTTTAAAAAACCGAGTTTTTAAATAAAAGTGGATTTTTTTGAAACAATCTATGCTATACTTCAATTTCAAAATGAGCATGACAGGAATAAGAAGTGGAGTTGTCAGATATATGGGAATAAAGTTACGGTCTATTGTGCAAAACAGTTCTCTGCGTTCTAAGATTATTTGTATTGTTCTAATTGCGATGATATTAATGACAGGAGTTTCTGCTGTTTGCTTGAAAATGACAGTAAATGCCGGAAATGAGATGTTTTATAAAGCACTTGCTGGTTCTCTTAGCTATACGGCAGGAGATATAGCAACCAAACTTTCCAATGTGGAATCTATGACAAATATGATCGTTACAAACAGTGAGATACGTAAGAACCTAATTATTCTTTTGGATGAAGAATATGAAATCAAGAAAAAGAATGCGAAAAGTAATTTGGAGCGTTTATTGACTGACTATCATCAGACGTATAAGAGCAACAATATTGCCTATATCAGCTTATATTCGAACGATGTTAGTATAACAAGTTATGCGCCGGGAGCGGCGTCTACACCAGAGCATATTCATACAGGCGTTATTACAGAAACAAAAATGAATGCAGGGTATCCGATCTGGGATACGGATCATTGCAATACATATGGATTATTTCTTGGAAGAGAAGCAAGACAGGTAAATCATTTGTCGTTTCGAACGCTAGGAACGCTTGTGGTATGTCTTGATATTGAAAAAATGATCGCGACCAGCACAGAGTCTGCATTTTTATCAGATAATATACAGTATTTACTGATTAATGAGGAGGATTATGTATTTTATCGGTCAGACAATTTTACGCAAAAACAGGCAGCAGAAATATTCAGAAAGGTAGTCTCGGGATATCAGGTGTTGAATATCAATAAATCTTCGTATTTTGCTGTCAAAGGAAATATTTCTCCAAATGAATGGCAGTATATTTGTTTAGTTCCTTATGAAGAGATGGAAAAAACGATTTACGCTACGCAAATTTTGGTTGCTGTATTGCTTATTGTCACACTTTGTCTGGTGCTTTTTCTCAGTCATAAGATGACCAGGATTATTGTTTCGGATATTACGATACTGGTAAATGAAATGAGGGATTTTTTTAAGGACGATGCAATGTTGTTCAAGGCAGATGCATTATACCAGAACAGAAAGGATGAAATAGGTATTTTGCATAAACAGTTCAAAAATATGGTACTTCAGATTCAGCATATGATCCGGCAGAATTATATTAGCGAAATTTTGGCAAAGGAAGCGCAGCTAAAAGCGCTTGAGAATCAGATTAATCCACATTTTTTATATAATACGCTAGAAGCGGTGAACTGGAGAGCAAAGGCAATAGGAGAATCAGAAATCTCAGCCATGGTAGAGTCATTGGGAAGTCTTTTGCGTGAAACGATTCGTGTAAAAGAGAAGGTGGTTTCTTTGAAACATGAGTTGGAGATTGTTTCAGCTTACATTACGATACAAAAAATCCGATATGGGGACAGGCTGGAGTACACGGAGAATGTATCAGAAAATTTAATGAAACTGCAGCTTCCGCATTTGACGATTCAGCCTCTTGTGGAAAATGCAATTTATTATGCATTAGAAGAGGTCATAGGACCTTGCTGTATTGAAGTATCAGCAAAAAGAAGCGGAAATCTATTCATTGTGACGGTCCGAAATAATGGCTCCCAGTTTGAAGAGCATGCTTTGGAAAAGATGGCATCTGGACAGACCAGCACGCATGGATTTGGGGTGGGGATTTTAAATATTGAAAAAAGGATTCAGATGATTTATGGGACAGAATATGGACTGGAGCTTTGCAATGAGGATGAAGATACAGCAGTTGTAAATATTTATCTTCCAGGAGGAACAGAGGATGAAATTATTGATTGTTGATGATGAACGAATTATAAGAGAAACGATAGCGTCGCTGGTAGACTGGGAGTCACTTGGTATTACATTGATCGGAACTGCGGAAAATGGAATTGAGGCATATAATATCATTTTGGATGAATATCCGGAAATTGTGCTTACGGATATAAAAATGCCGGGATTAGGAGGATTGGATCTCATACAGCGGATCCATGAGATTAATCCTGATACGCAATTCGTTATTTTATCTGGGTATGGAGAATTTGAGTTTGCACGCTGTGCTATGAAATATGGGGTAAAACATTATTTATTGAAACCATGTAATGAGGAGCAGATTATAGAAAGTCTCCGTCATGCAAAGGAAGACTATTTAAATACAGTCTCTAAAAAAAGAGCCTTGGTAGAAAGTAATGGAAATATTTCTCAGATGGTAATGAAAAATATCCTAGCCTTTTATTTGCAGACACAGGATTCTGCTATGGAGGAGGTGGTCTATCCATACAGCTCACAGTTTGAAATTAATCAGGTACCCTATCATCAGTATTATATTTATTATGTGGAAAAAGAAAATTATGAAGCAATCTGTTCTGATCTGCAAAGGTTTGGAAAACAGTATTTTCCAGAAGTGATTTTATATATTTTTTATGTGAAGGGGACGATCAGCTTTTTCTTTCATGCAAATGGCTATGCGGAAGAAGATAGTATAAAACAATTTTTTGCCGCTCTTTTGCAGAAAAAGTTTTCAGTTGTACCAGAGTTTAAAGAGGAAAAATTTGAAAGTCTACATACGCTAATGATCCATTTTGTAAAGCATATTCGCAATTATGAAGTAATCTATCAGATTAGTGGAGGTTCAGTTTTTCCTATTTACAACTACTATAATGTTGTCGCAGAAATGTATCGATTGGTAGATATCGCTTTTTCGCAGGACATAGATCAAGCAAACGATTCGTTAAAAAATTTATTTTCTCTTTTAGAGGATATTTCAGATATCAATTTGCTACGGCAGCAGGTATTTGCACTGATTATTTATACAGTTTCCAAACAGGCCTCTCCCAATATGTCAGATGCGATGGAGTATCTTCTGTATATGAATCAGCTGACAGATGAAAAGGCTATTCTGGATTCTATGAGGACGAAGCTTACGGAGTTTTTTGAAGAATATCATATTTCTTTTACGCATATGAGTTTGAGTCAGAAAGTGATTGCCTGTGTAGAAGAGAATCTGGAAAAGACAGAACTTTCCCTGAAATGGATTGCAGAAAATTATTTATTTATGAATGTAGATTATCTTAGTAAAAGATTTGCAAAAGAAACTGGTATGAAATTTTCTAAATATCTGACTAACTTGCGTATTCAGAAAGCAAAATATTATATGGAAACAGGAGTCTATAGTGTACTAGCGATAGCAGAACGGGTAGGATGTGGACAAAATCCGCAGTATTTCAGTCAGATATTTAAGAAGAATACAGGGCAATCTCCTAGTCAATATCTTCATTCTGTTCAGGCGGCGATAGCATCAGGAAAGTAAAAGTAGTTATGCTATGAGAAATAAACCGTAAAAACTTGTATACCGTGTGGATAGATATGAAAAAATTACTAGATGGTGTGAATAAATGGGAAGTAAGTTTGTTCAGAAAGATAAAGAAATGAAACAACGGAAAGCAAATTATATATTGGAGGAACTTTCCGTTGTTCTGTCGAAGCAAAAACTATTTTTTCGGCGGCGTTTTGCGCAGCCTGTTCGGATCTTTTTTGTAAACGTGCTCAAGTTTTGCAGAATAGCCGTTCGTCATCAGCGGACAGCACTCGTTTACCTGTGCGAGAAGCTTCTGCGCATCGTCATTGTTTTTGGAGCTGACGATGATGGTTGCGGAATTCTGAAAACGCAGTACAACGCTTTTTGATTGTTTCAGCAGCTCTTCCGGTGATTTTTTGGAGGAAGCACCGGAAGGAGCCTGTAAATATCCCCATACAAGATTTCGTGTCGGCTGGATAAGAGCTGTATTTCCGAGACAATAAGCGATATATTTTTTGTCAAAGCGGAAATCGCCGTTATTGCAAAGTGGTGATTTTTCCATTTTTCCGATGTAGGAAAATACCTCGTCCGGTTTTCCAAATTCACGGACTGTTTTTTCAAGTTCTGTAAAGCCACTGTTCTGTATGAAGGCACGGATCGTGCGGATCGCCATACTTCCTGTCAGAAAGAACAGGATGAGGAATACAACGCATCCTGCCATAGGCGGTAAAGGAATCATATCAAGCAGCTTGACAGAATTCTTTGAGGTGTAGAAGGAGTATGCACCTGCGCCTGAGATCAGCGCGAAGAGGAGATACAAAATAATGAATTTGATATTTGATTTTCTGATACTTTCTTTGACTTCTTTTCGGTAATCCATAGGAACCTCCCGATATATATTCTGTTTTCTTTTTTTGCGGTCTGTGATACTGCGCAGATCAGGACTTTGTATACTTGTTTTTATTCGTTCTCTTCTTCCGGCGTCTGTATAGAAATATCTTCTGCAATCTCATTGCTGTCAGCCGAGGACTCAACCGGCATAGTGTCGTCTACGGACCATTTGTCAGGATCTTCTTCCTCTTCCTTTGGCATATATTTTTTGAAGATTTTATTAAGGAAGAAAGAATTTGCGTAAGCTACTGCGGCAAAACCGCACAGTATCCAGATCATGATGCCGTACATCAGCGTGTAGCCGTTCCAGAAAGTCAGGACGACAGCTCCAATCGTGATCGCCATCATAACGATGGTCCTCGGAAAATCAACAACGGACATAATAAAGGCATTTTTGATGGTCGTTTTGATCTTGTTCTCGAATCTGGAAAGAACGGGGAAGGTATAAAGCACGACCATAAACAGTACCAGCGCTGTAGCGGATATGATGACCAGCAGAACCTGCGAGAACGTGGAATCCGACTGCAGCAGGATATTGATGTCGAGTCCGATCAGACAGCCTACGACGAATACGAGCAGCCAGATAGGAATCGCCTGTTTGAAGTTCTGCTTAAAGGAATGCCAGAAGCTTCGGACGATATAGCTGTCTTCGTTTGCTGCCATTTTCAGCGTTACGTAATAGAGCGCAGTCAGAGCCGGACCGATCGTAATGATCGGAATAGAGCACGCAATGAAAATAAGATTCAGGATCATCAGATCCGCGAGACGGGACAGACCGCGAAAAAGCGGATTGTCCATGTTAAAAAGGTTACGCATGTTAGTTCACTCACTTTCTCATTTGTTAAAGGAAAGTATATTATTTTTTCAGACAAAAAGCAATGTTAATCTTATATATAAAAAGCCGTTTAAAGGACAGATCCGTATCTTAAAGATGGGAAAAGCGGAGCAAACGGCTGATATAGTATATTTTTACGAAAAAACTCCCTGACTTTACCTTTTTTTCACGTTTCACAAATTGACAATCCTAAGAACGATACGCTATAATAAAAAAATGCGTATATTAGGGATAATATACCCTGTAAGCAGGTTATTGATATATTTTATGACATACATCACTGTTGAAGGAGGCAGACTATGTTGTACGATAAGGTACCTACCAGTCTGAATTTTGTCGATCGCGAAAAGCAGACAGAGAAATTCTGGAAAGAAAACAAGATTTTTGAGAAAAGTATGGAAAGCCGTAAAGAAGGTGAAACATACACATTTTATGACGGGCCGCCGACTGCTAACGGAAAGCCGCATATCGGACATGTGCTGACACGTGTTATCAAAGATATGATTCCGCGTTATCAGACGATGAAAGGAAAGATGGTTCCGCGAAAAGCCGGATGGGATACACACGGTCTTCCGGTAGAGCTTGAAGTAGAGAAGCTGCTTGGCCTGGATGGTAAGGAGCAGATAGAGGAATACGGTCTGATTCCTTTTATTGATAAATGTAAAGAAAGTGTCTGGAAGTACAAGGGCATGTGGGAGGATTTCTCCGGAACGGTCGGTTTCTGGGCAGATATGGATGATCCGTATGTGACATATCATGATGATTATATCGAATCAGAGTGGTGGGCACTGAAGCAGATCTGGGATAAGGGACTTTTATACAAAGGTTTTAAGGTCGTTCCATATTGTCCGCGTTGCGGTACGCCGCTGTCTGCACAGGAGGTTGCACAGGGGTATAAGACAGTAAAAGAGCGTTCTGCAATCGTGCGCTTTAAGGTAAAGGATGAGGATGCTTATTTCCTTGCATGGACAACGACTCCGTGGACACTTCCGTCGAACGTCGGACTCTGTGTCAATCCGGACGAGACGTACTGCAAGGTAAAGGCGGCGGACGGCTATACGTATTATATGGCGGAAGCTCTTCTGGACAAGGTGCTTGGAAGACTGGCAGACGAATCACAGAATATTAAGGCATACGAGGTACTGGAATCCTACAAGGGAACA
>CBCTVZ010000049.1:0-16400 GCA_965150505.1 uncultured Robinsoniella sp.
CTAAATCTGGACTCATTCGATAAAAACGAACGGATAATTTTTCCTCATCCACCTCATAATTCCAAACCATTCGATCATATCCGTCAGGAGAGCTATGCAAATTGTTTTTTCCGCGTTCATTTTTTGGCAATTCATATACTTTTCCCTGAATTGTTACATTTGCTCCTCCATTTCGATTGCAGCTTCTTCCAACAGTAGCTCCAAGATATCCGTCGTTGTTCCAATAATCGGTCACATCTTCATATCCTAAAGCCACGTCTGTCATCACACGATCTTTTCCCGGAACTCTCAATGCCACAAGTGTTGCGCCATAATCGCTCACTTCAAGACACATACCATTTTTGTTGATCAAAGTAAATAAAGATGTCTCTTTTCCGGAAGGAATTTTGCCAAATGAACTTATTTTTACTCCCATATTCTATACCTCTGAGGACTCAATTTTTTTCATCAAATTGAATCCTCAGTGTTTTCCTTTCTTCAATCTACTATATCGATTTATTGATAATCTGCACCGCTTAAATAATTGTAAAACGCATTATTGCAGTAACGTGTCTGACTCTCAACACGTATTGTATCATCCATTGCTGCTAATGCCGCTTTTACGTTTTCTGTATCCTGTGTCATACAGAATGTATGGAGAGAATAAATACCATCTTTAATGATACAGTCATCAATTTCATTGTAATCATCTTCTGGTATATCGGACTCTGTTGTGCTATACAGAGGCTGCCACCAAGCTCCTGCAATCAGACCGACTGCTTCTTCATTTCCTTCATTTTTCTTTGCATACTGTTTAATCACGTCGTCAAAGCGAAGCATATCCTCTTTATTGTCAAACTCTAATTTTAAATCGTATTCCACTGCATGGGTCAAATACAGATCCTCTTTTGCCTGTTTTACAGCATAAGTAGGAGTTGCTTCTTTTGGAACAGGACCCCACTCTAAGAGATATTCATAAATAGAAACTTTTGGCTCTAACTGGATCTTTGCCTGAATATCCTCGCTCTTTAATAAACCGATCAACTGCTGTGCATGGGTAATATCTGAATGACCATACTGCAATGTCAATTCTGGCAAGAATTTTGCATCAAACTCGTCATTTTTCAGGTTGTATCCTGTTACAATTTTGTCTTCTACTGCCTGAGCTCCGATTTTGGACAATTTTTCATCATCATATAAAATAAAGGAATTCCATGTATGCATTAATTTTGCATAGATATCGTCATCTTCTGAATATCCCAGATAGTTTCTGCCTTCGCCTCTTGCTTCCATGACATTCATTAAGATTCTCTCAGCTGTTGTTTTTGCGATTGTTTCCTGAGATACGATCTGAGCGGCTTCTTCTTCAGAAAGTAATTCTGTGTCAAGTGCGCATACCAGATAACGTGCATTTTCTCCCTCAGCCGTAATACCATACTGTGCAAGCAAATTTGCTACTTTTTCATCTGGATAACTCAATGCCAGTTCCGTATAATTTGCAAAAGATACAGCTTCTCTGATTGCACTAAGCCAATCATTTACCATCGCTTCGGATGCAGTAGCTTCTGTTGCTGTAGTTTCTGGTCCAAAAATTGCTTTTGCCAAATTGGTATCAAATTCAGCCGCTGTCACTTCGTCAGATGGAAATACAACATCGAAATATACTTTTAAATATTCTCCATCTTTATCAAAATCGGTCTGTTCAGCGCTTTCCTCGATTGCAGTACTTTCTGCTAATACAGGTACGCTTACTGTTCCACACATCATTGCCATTGCAGCTAGAAATGCTGTCATCTTTCTAAACTTCATTGTTCACACCTATTCCTTTCTTCATTTACTCTGCAGTGTTTTTTGTCTCCTTTTATTATAAATAATATAATCATTTTTATCAACTATTTTTTGACGATTTCCTTTATCTCTCTCTTTTTCCTGTCATTTTTATCAAAAATATTTTTCTCTTTTGCCATTTTTCGCACAAAAAAAGAGAGCTGTTCGCCCTCTTCTATTCTTCTTTTTATTCCCAAAGTGCCGTTTCCCATATTTTGACTCCTAGCTAAGCTAGGTGGGTAACCGCAGCCATCTTCTCTGCCTTCCCCTGACACTTAAGGGGGCCTGACATCAAAAACAGCAATATAAGAATCCCATGAAAAGTAAATGTAGGTTCAAAATAACGGGAGTGTCGCACACCCCAGGAATTTCTTTACTGAAATTTATTTACTGAAATTATTATACCGTACTAAATCTCAAATTTCAATATGAAAAATTTTCTTTCCAGATTTTCGGTGATTTTCACGAAAATATTTTTTTTGTCTCTTTCCTATTGACTTACTATTTTTGGATCTATCCTTATTGTATGTCAAACGCTTTTGTTTTATTCATTCTTTGTTCATTAAAAGATTTTATACTTTATAAATGATAAGTTTTTGACTTTTTGTTATAACCGTTGATAAGAAAAATAAAACCTTAATCAATTTTTTATTAGTTTTTTTTGTGAAAATGTGGTATGATAAAAAATAACTTTATATTATGTAAAGTAATCTTCAAGGAAATGGAGGAGATAATCATGAACTCGAATAGTTTCTCAGAAATTACCCCGGATATTCTAGCATTATCAAAATATGTTACCTCAGCTAATCAAATTGACCCAGAATTGTACACAAAACTGGATGTAAAGCGTGGTCTGCGCGATATCAATGGAAAGGGTGTACTTGCCGGACTTACTGAAATTTCAGAAGTACAATCTAAAAAAGAAGTTGACGGTGTATCCGTTCCATGTGACGGACAGCTTTTTTACCGCGGTATAAACATTCAGGATATTGTAAAAGGTTTTATGAGCGAAAAACGCTTTGGCTATGAAGAAACAGCTTATTTACTGCTTTTTGGAAAATTGCCAAATCCGTCTGAACTGCGTGATTTCAAAAATCTTTTAGCTACTTACCGCACGCTTCCTACCAGTTTTGTACGCGACATTATAATGAAAGCTCCTAGCCATGATATGATGAATACTCTTGCGCGAAGTGTTCTCACCCTTTATTCCTATGATGACAGAGCGGATGACATTTCTATTCCGAATGTTCTTCGTCAGTCTCTTCAGCTGATCAGTCTCTTCCCTATGCTGTCAGTATACGGATATCAGGCTTATCGTCATTATCATGATGGACAAAGTTTATATATTCATTCTCCAAAACCTGAGCTGTCTACTGCTGAGAATATTTTACATATTCTGCGTCCAGACAGCAGTTACACAGAACTCGAAGCAAAACTGCTAGATCTGGCACTCGTTCTTCATATGGAACACGGCGGTGGAAATAACTATTCTTTCACCACACACGTTGTTACTTCTTCAGCAACTGACACCTATTCCGTCATCGCAGCTTCTCTTGGCTCACTGAAAGGACCGCGCCATGGAGGTGCAAACATAAAAGTTGTGAAGATGATTGAAGATATGAAACAAACGGTAAAAGACTGGAATGATGAGGATGAAGTAAAACAATATCTGCGTCGCCTGCTGAACAAGGAAGCATTTGATCATGCTGGTCTTATTTATGGTATGGGACATGCCGTTTACTCTCTCTCCGATCCGAGAGCAAATATCTTTAAGTCCTTTGTCGAACAGCTTGCATCTGCTAAAAACCGTGTTGAGGAATTTAAACTTTACTCTATGGTAGAACGTCTCGCTCCTATCGTTATCGGAGAAGAGCGCCGCATTTATAAAGGTGTTAGCGCTAATGTTGACTTTTATAGCGGATTTGTGTACAGTATGCTGGATCTGCCAACAGAACTTTTCACACCAATTTTTGCGATTGCACGTATCGTCGGTTGGAGTGCACATCGTCTTGAAGAGTTGACAAATAATGGTAAAATTATTCGTCCTGCTTATCAAAGTGTTTCCGAAAGAAAAGTTTATACACCTCTTGATCAGCGTATTTAATCAAACATATTTTTCATCAAATTAAAAAGACTGCTGCAAAACGTTTTCTTGATCTGTACCCTCCTGCTGGGTACTCCGTAAAGAGGATACAGATCTGTTTTACAGTAGTCTTTTTATTCTTTTATCTTTAAAGATCCTTTTTATTCTTCCATTTTTAAAAAGCGAAGGACTGCTTCTTTCATCTCTTCTTTCTCAACAACCGTATCATGTAAAACCGGAGCCGTACGAATTTCTTCAATCGCATTTGGCACAGTTGTTTTTGAAATCTTGCTTAATTCATCTACCAGTTCAAAATCTGACATATCATCATATTTTTTATCAATCGCATTCATTACACTTCTTGTAAATTTATATGGACTTGCCGTAGATGCAATGACGGTGCATACTGTGTCATTTGTTTGTGCTTTATATTTGCGATATACCTTTGAGGCAACTGCGGTATGCGTATCAATGACATATCCTGTCTTCTGATATAAAGAATCGATCTCTTCTGCTGTCTCTTTCTCATTTGCATAATTTCCGTAGAAATCTGCCAGTTCATTTTTCATTTCTTCGGTAATCTGATATTTTCCTTCCTTGATCAGTGCATTCATCAAGGATACATCTTTTTGCGCATCTGCGCCTGCAATTTTATAAATCAAACGCTCTAAGTTACTTGAGATCAAAATATCCATAGATGGTGACGTTGTCAAAATAAATTCTCTGTTTCTGTCATAAACTCCTGTTTGAAAGAAATCATACAGCACCTTGTTTTCGTTTGAAGCACAAATCAATTTATGGATTGGCAGCCCCATATTTTTTGCATAATAAGCTGCAAGAATATTTCCGAAATTTCCGGTTGGAACTACCACATTAATTGGCTCGCCCTCTTTGATCTTTTTCTGTGCAAACAGCTGCGCATACGCATATACATAATAAACAATCTGAGGAACAAGTCGGCCAATATTGATGGAATTTGCAGAAGAAAACTGAAATCCTGCTTCGTCCATTTTCTTTGCCAGCTCTTTATCATTAAAGATGTTTTTCACTCCAGTCTGAGCATCATCGAAATTTCCTTTTATTCCTATTACATGGGTATTTGCGCCCTTTTGAGTCACCATCTGTTTTTCTTGAATTGGGCTGACTCCATTTTTTGGATAAAATACAATAATTTTTGTTCCAGGAACATCCGCAAATCCAGCAAGCGCCGCTTTTCCCGTATCTCCAGACGTAGCGGTTAAAATTACGATTTCATTTTTAATTTGATTTTTCTTTGCTGCTGTCGTCATCAAATGAGGCAGAATTGACAGCGCCATGTCCTTAAAAGCAATCGTTGCTCCATGAAACAGCTCTAAATAAAATGCCCCGTCTGCTTCTCTCAAAGGCGCAATTTGTGCCGTATCAAATTTTTGGTCATACGCTCTCTCAATACAATTTTTCAGCTCTTCCTCTGTAAAATCTGTCAAAAACTCTTTCATCACTTCATAAGCAACTTCCTGATAGGACATTTTTGACAGTTCCTCCACAGAACGGTTCAACTTTGGCAGATATTCTGGCACGAACAATCCTCCGTCATCCGCAAGACCTTTTAAGATTGCCTTTGACGCTGTTGCAGGTACTGAATCACTTCTTGTACTTTTGTATAATAATTCCATTTTCCTCATCCTTTTCTTTTTTAGTCTATATACTTTAACGAATCAGTGTAAGTATGTGTGACAGAATTATATCACACAAAAAGAGCAGTTGCAATCATTTCCTTGCCAACTGCTCTTTTCGATCTTTTTTTCGCAGGTTCTTTTCCGATAAATTTCATCTTATCCTGCTAAGGTATAGAACTCTGTCCCATCATACTCAAACAGCCTTTTCAAGCTTTCGTCAAACCATACCACGTTATGTGTGTCCGCACTTGATCTGGCAATAAAATACAGAGCTCCCTGAGAATAATCCTCACCGCTTAAAGCTCGTCCTACAGCTTCGATGGTTTCCTCTGTAATCTCACAAGTATAGATTCTTCCATCATACGTTGGTGAAAACTGCGGCGCTCCGTTTACGTTTTCCCATATCACTTCATATGGCGTATCCGGAAAATGAGGATCGGCAACACGATTGAGCACTACATTCGCAACAAGAATTTTACTCTTGATGTCCTGCCCCGTCGCCTCGGCTTCTACGATCTGCAATAACGCATAATAATCCTCGTAAGCCATTTGGTTTTGTTCCACTACTTGTTCTGCTAAACTTCCGATATCTGAAACATTCTCCACTACTTCCTGCGCTGCAAGTTTATTCAGGGTTCTTTTATCTACGCTCGCCGTACCTACTAGAATCTTTTCATAAGCATTTTCCAGATTTTTTTCTCTGGCCGCTTTTGAATAGGCTTCCATACTATTTATTCCATTCACAAAACCTGCAACCCCTGCCTGAAGCTTATCATCCGATGGTTCTCCCTCTTTTACTGCATAAACAGTATTCTGACCGTCACTTCCAAATATAAAGTGACAGATTCCCACCATTCCGCAGAAAAGTATCACAGCCATCGTCACTGTCATAAAATGACTTCCTTTTTTTGTTTTCCTTTCGAGATATCGGGATACATAATGGAACATCGTTTTCGAGAATCGCATCACTTATTTCCTCTTCCTTTCTCAGTAGTAGAGGTAACGTATATTCCTCATGTATTGCAATTATATTAATTTTTTACTTTTTTGTCAAGTATTTTTTATATTTCCGTAATATTTATAACGCATTTTATGGTTGTTTTCTCCGTATATACACCCTGTTTTCGCTCTGTATTTTTACATTTTCAATCATTTTTCTATATTATTCCCCACTTTAAAAGTCGATTTTTTGTTGATTTTATCGCATTTTATATAGTTATGTTTTTTAATATACAATTATGTTTATTCGTTTAACGTTTATTTAACATTTTTGAAATATTTTGTCATTTTATTTCAAAAAAAGAAAAGGAGCTCTCGAAATTATATTTTCAAGATCTCCTTTTTCTTTTTATCATTTCTATTTTATTTTTCCAATTCTTTGTTGTTGATTGCTGTCACAAGCGCATGAATGGATGCACGGATGATATCGTTATCTACTCCTGCTCCCCAGAACATATTTCCTTCTTTATCCCGAATTCCTACATAGGCTATCGCCTTAGAACTTGAGCTCTGCTCTAAAGCATGTTCTTGATACGTTACTAAATCATATTCCAATTTGAAATGTTTCTTCAGCGCATTGCTGACCGCATTAAGGCGACCATTTCCAGAGGCAATAATAACCCTTGGCTGTCCTTTATATTCTGCTGTCACTTCTGCAGTCATTCCATTATGCTGTTTGAAATGAACTTCTGTAACCTGATATGGATAAACAATTCCTTCAAATTTCTGTTTAAATACTTCAAAGATTTCATCTGGATGAAGTTCTTTATGTGTGTGATCTGAAACAGATTTTGCGGCATATCCCATCGCTTCACGCATTTTAGGCGGAAGATTCAGACCAAATTTCTGTTCCAGAATATATCCTACTCCACCCTTTCCAGACTGGCTGTTAATGCGAATTACATCGGCATCATAGCATCTTCCTACATCCGTAGGATCAATCGGCAAATACGGAACGGTCCAGTGTTTTGGATCATGCTCTTCTCGATATTTCATTCCTTTTGCAATCGCATCCTGATGAGAACCGGAAAATGCAGCAAATACAAGCGCTCCACTGTATGGGCTTCTCTCATCAATCTTCATTCCTGTATAACTTTCGTACTCTTCACAAATCTGCGGCATATTTGTAAAATCAAGTTTTGGATCTACTCCCTGTGAGTACATATTCATCGCTAATGTCACAATATCCACATTTCCAGTTCGTTCTCCATTTCCAAACAACGTTCCTTCAATTCTGTCTGCACCAGCTAAAATTCCCATCTCAGCATCGGAAACTCCACTTCCACGATCATTATGAGGATGAAGAGATACAATCACATTTTCTCTATATTTCAGATTATCGCATATATATTCAATCTGGCTGGCATAGATATGAGGCATTGCCATCTGTACCGTACTTGGAAGATTGATGATTGCTTTTTTATCCTGTGTCGGCTGCCATACATCTAAAACGGCATTACATACTTCCAGCGCATAATCTACTTCTGTTCCTGAAAAACTTTCAGGACTATATTCAAACAGGAAATTTCCATCTGTCTCATCTGCCAACTTCTTCAGCAATGCTGCGCCATCTACTGCAATCTTTAAAATTTCTTCCTTTGATTTTTTAAATACCTGCTCTCTCTGTGCAAGTGAAGTAGAATTATATACATGGACTACTGCTTTTTTAGCGCCTTTTAATGCTTCAAAAGTTTTTTTAATGATATGCTCTCTTGCCTGTGTCAATACTTGAATTGTCACATCGTCCGGAATTAAATTTCGCTCAATCAATGCTCTCAAAAATTGATATTCTGTCTCAGATGCCGCTGGAAAACCAACTTCTATTTCCTTAAATCCAATTTTTACAAGCAATTTAAAGAAGTTAATTTTCTGCTCTAATGTCATCGGAACTACAAGAGCCTGATTTCCATCTCGTAAATCCACACTGCACCAGATTGGCGCTTTTTCTACATATTCTTTTTCTGCCCATTTCATACTTTTTGCCGGTGGCATAAAATACTGTCTCTTATACTTTTTATAATTCTCCATCACTTTTTCTCCTCGCTATTTTTTATTTTTATAATATATGAATCATTTTCAGAAAATAAAAAAAATCTTTCATCTTCTCACAGTTTTTCTACTGTTAGAGACGAAAGACTAAATAATAGTTCTCACGCGGTACCACTCTATTTTATGAATTATTTCATACACTCATCAGATACGGATGATCTCATCTTATATCTTACCCGGATAACGGTCGGGAACCGTCTGCATCTACTTTTTCGATCTCATCTATCAAAATTTGGGGCAGCCGCTCAGAGGTGAGTTCCACAACTTTCCTCGCTGTCTCGCATCACCCGACAGCTTTCTGAATCAGTCTATTCTGTACTATTCCTCATCATTGCATTTTGCTTTTCTGTTATTTATTAACATATCATTGAACTTAAAAATTGTCAATATTTTTTCTCATTTTTTTACAAAAAAATATATCTTTAGAAAATTTTGACATATTATATAAAAAAGCAGGCGATTATTCTCACAGCAAAGACTGCCGATATTCTCGCCTGCATTGTTATAAAATTCTCGTTGTGTTTCAGATTATTTTATCTTTATCTTATTCAAAAACATAGCCCAATTAATACATTTTTTCAAATTTTTTCATTCGTTTTTCGCCATTCTTTTTCTCTTTTTGAGGCAGATCTGACTGAGGCAATCTTTTATAAATTTTCCATGCAAAATATCCGATCACAAGTGAAACGGCGATAGCCGTTATCTCTACCACCATCGTATGATTTAAGATTCCTGTCTGGTAGAAACTCCAAGATAATGTTTGTAAAATATGAAGCCCTATTGCTGCTCCAAAAAAGATCATTCGTTTTTCCCACACCGCAGCAAATACAAAGATGGATAACCCTATACTTGTCAAAAGAGAAGGTATTCTTTCTATAAATGGAACAAGAAAATTAGCTGGATTTGTCCCTATAAAGTTTTGTACCGCTTCTTTTGTTTCTGCCAAATTTTCTGGCGCTACCCCACTTAAATATGCTTCTACTCCTCCATCTTTGATCGTAATTGCCACAAAGACCATTCCAAGAATCGTCATAATTACGCTTAACGTTTCAATTATTGTAAATCCTATGCCAAATGTAACTGCGCTCTCTCTGCCTCGCTTTTTTTTCAAAAGTATTCGGAACAGCAAATATCTTCCGCCTTCCTCAAACAATGCTGCTGTCACGCATAAATATGCTGCATAGACAAACGGATATTGTTCCATCATATTTGAAATTGGATTGTTTGTCCCCATACAAAGCATATGAATCATCTGTTCCAACATCACGACAAAAAACAAATACGATACCATTCCTGCAAAAAATGGAAACCATTCTGCATTTGTCTTCTTTTTAAAAATAAACAATGTACTCAGCGGCAGCGCTACGCAGCCTGCTGCTGCAAGCAGCAGACACATGATGGTCGTTCCTGAGAGTTCTCCCATCTCCTATTCCTCCTATTTTTCCATTTCCTCTTTTTTTATGCACTCAAATCTTGTACAAACTGGCTGTTATATAAATCCGCATAAAATCCACCTTTTTTCATTAATTCTTCATGATTTCCCTGCTCGATAATATTTCCATCTTTCATAACTAAAATCATATCGGCATTGCGGATCGTTGATAATCTATGAGCAATGACAAAACTGGTTCTGCCTTTCATCAAATTATCCATTGCTTTTTGAATTTGAATCTCTGTTCTTGTATCAACAGAACTTGTAGCTTCATCCAAAATCAAAATCTTAGGATCAGCAAGAATCGCTCTCGCAATCGTCAAAAGCTGTTTCTGACCTTGTGAGATGTTACTCGTCTCTTCATTCAAAACCATGTTATATCCGCCAGGAAGCGTCTTTATAAATTTATGTGCATGTGCAGCTTTTGCGGCTTCAATGACCTCTTCATCTGTCGCTTCTAAATGTCCATATCGAATATTGTCCATGATTGAACCATTAAACAGCCATGTATCCTGAAGCACCATTCCAAACATTTCTCTAAGTTCATTTCTGTTAAATTCTCTTAAATCATGTCCATCTACTTTGATGCTTCCACTGTTGACATCATAAAAGCGCATCAACAATTTAATCATTGTCGTTTTACCGGCTCCAGTAGGTCCTACAATCGCAATTTTTTGTCCTTCCTTTACATCAGCTGAGAAATCAGAAATCGTAATTTTGTCAGGGCGATATCCGAAGCTGACATGGTCAAACTGTACATTTCCTTTTAATCCTTCGATGGATACTGGATGTTCTACTTTCTGGTCTTCTTCTTCCTCATCAAGGAACTCAAATACACGCTCAGAAGCCGCCGCCGTCATCTGAAGCATATTACTTACTTGAGCAATCTGTTGAATCGGTTGTGTAAAGTTTCGGATATACTGAAAGAAAGACTGAATTTCACCGACCTGAATACTGCCTTTTATTGCAAGCCAGCTTCCGATTAATGCTACCATCACATATCCTAAATTACCAACAAACTGCATAATCGGCATCATAATTCCAGAAAAGAACTGTGATTTCCATGCTGATTCATATAACTTGTCATTTGTCTTCTGGAAAACCTTATTGACATCTTCTTCCTTATTAAACACTTTTACAATGTTATGTCCACTGTAAATCTCTTCTACCTGTCCATTGACATTGCCCAGATATTCTTGTTGCTGTCTAAAAAATCTCTGTGAAAATTTCATTGTTTTTGAGATAATCAGCATAGAAACTGGTAAAATTAAAAGTGCAAATACTGTCATTAACACATTGATTCTTAACATCATAATCAGAACACCGATCAATGTGGTTACGGAAGTAATCAACTGTGTGATACTTTGATTTAAACTCTGCCCTAAAGTATCTACATCATTTGTTACCCTTGAAAGGACTTCTCCAGTCGTTCTGCTCTCAAAATATTTCATTGGCATTTTGTGAACCTTATCAGAAATATCCTCTCTAAGACGATATGTCACATCATTAGAGATTCCTGTCATAATCCATCCTTGGACAAAAGAAAAGAGTGCGCTTGTAATATAAAGCGCCAACAAAGTCAGCAAAATCATACTGATTTTTTCAAAATCAATTCCACCTGTGCCATTAATTTTTGCCACTAAACCAGAAAAAATTTCAGTCGTCGCATTTCCTAAAATTTTTGGTCCTATAATCACAAATATTGTGCTGGCTATTGCAAAAATAAGCATTAAGAGAAATCGAAATTTATACTGTTCCAGATGTTTTGCAAGTTTTTTTACCGTTCCCTTAAAATCTTTTGCTTTCTCTCTTCCTCCCATTGCGCCATGCCCCATTGGTCCGTGTTTTGGTCTATGGAATTTTTCATTACTCATGGTTTAATTCCTCCTTTGATAACTGTGAGCTGGCAATCTGATAATATGTCTCACAATTTTTCAGCAATTCTTCATGCGTTCCAATTCCTGCAATCTTTCCTTCATCAAGGACGATAATCTGATCTGCATGGAGAATCGTACTGATACGCTGTGCCACAATAATCGTTGTCGCATTATTTGTTTCTTTCTTTAATGCACTTCGCAAAACAACATCGGTCTTATAATCTAAAGCTGAAAAACTATCATCAAAAATATATATTTCCGGTTTTTTTGCAATAGCTCTTGCAATGGAAAGACGCTGTTTTTGTCCTCCTGATACGTTTGTTCCTCCTTGAGCAATCGCAGAATCAAACTGTTCTATCTTTTCTGAAATGAAGTCATATGCCTGAGCAATCTTTGCAGCTTTTTCCATGTCTTCCTCTGTTCCATTGTCAGCGCCATACATAATATTAGAACGGATTGTACCAGAGAAAAGCACTCCCTTTTGCGGAACATATCCTAATTTATCATGCAGATCATGAAGGGTCAACTCTTTTACATTGACGCCGTCTACTAAAATCTCGCCTTCTGTGACATCATAAAATCTCGGAATTAGATTGACAAGAGTAGATTTTCCACATCCTGTGCTTCCAATAATTGCCGTTGTTTCCCCCGGTTTTGCCGTAAAATCAATATCTGTCAATACATTTTCTTCTGCCCCTGGATAGGCAAACGAAACATGACGAAATTCTACAACACCTTCTTTTTTCGGGTCTGTTTTCTTTGATGTTTGTACATCTTTTAATACTGGTTCTGTATCTAAAATTTCTGTAATACGCGCCGCTGAAATAGATGCTCTTGGAAGCATAATTGAAATCATTGTAATCATCAAGAAGGACATAATAATCATCATCGTATACTGAATAAATGCCATTAAGTCTCCTACCTGCATACTTCCATTGTCAATACCATATGACCCTTTCCAAACGATCAAAACAGTAATTCCATTCATAATAAACATCATAATCGGCATCATAAATGTCATACAGCGATTGACAAATAAGTTTGTCTTCATCAGATTATTATTTGCCTCTGTAAATCGTTCTTTTTCACGTTTTTGCGTACTAAAAGCACGGATCACAGGGAGACCTTGAAGAATTTCTCTCGTCACTAAATTCAGACGGTCAATCAACTTTTGAAGGATCTTAAATTTAGGCATTGCTACAGCAAATAAAATCAAAACTACTGCCATAATCATTCCAACAGCCAGGGCAATTACCCATGTCATCTTGGCATTTGTATTTAATACCTTAATAATTCCTCCAATACCCATAATTGGTGCATACAAAACAATGCGAAACATCATCATCATCATCATCTGCACCTGCTGAATATCGTTTGTACTTCGAGTAATCAAAGATGCAGTGGAAAATTGATTAAATTCTGCACTTGAAAAAGAAACTACTTTCTCAAATACTTTCTTTCTTAAATCACGGCTCAATGCTGCTGCAACACGACAGGATAAAAAGGTTACCATCACTGCCGCTGCCATAATCACAACTGCATATCCTAGCATTACTGCGCCCGCTTTAAAGAGATAGCGATTCTGGAACTTTTCCATATCGATTCCTTGTGCTTCATATTCCTGTTTGACAAAAGAAATGCTAGACTGCGTGATAATGGATTCTGGCATTTGTTCAAACGTCTCATACGTCTTTGCAAGCATTTCTTCCCATTGTTCTTCTGTCATTACACTTAAGACCTTCATCAGATCTGTGCCTTGTGGAAGATTCATTTTGTCTTCTGCCAACTTCTCTGATCCCATTTCCTGTGTCATCCCTGATAACATCAGCATGGATTTTCCTAAAATTTGGCTTATTTCTTCCCTTGTCTCTTGATCTGTTTTTTGGCGTGTCCAGATTTCGCCTTCTAGTTCATAATTTTGTTCTACAACTGTTTTGTCTTCCTTTGGCATCAGTAAAAACAGTTGATCCATTGTTTCTTTCCTTATTGTATCTGCCGCTGCATCTTCAATACCAGACTGTTGTATTCCGATATTGACAATATTAGAAGTATACTCTGGCAGTGATAAATCACATGATGCCTGGATAAACAGAAGTACAACAATCACTGCAATCATTCCGGCATACTTCTTTAAATATTTCATTAATTTTAACATGGTGTCCTGCCACTCAAACAAAATTTTCTTTCGATAAATTGTTCTCTATCGTTTTTTGAGTGGACTCTCCTTTCTTTCCTCTCTCATATCGATATAGAAGATTTTTTTATTTTTCTCCTATAACAGACAATGTTCCAGACGTTCTGAAATTTTTCTCAAAACGTTTTCATACGCTTCTAGTTCTCTCTCATCAATTCCATCAAAGATCATACTGATCGCATTATGAAAGATTTCTTCTGTTTTTTCAGCAATTTCTTTTCCTTTAGGGGTAGAGTACACTCTGATCACACGCAAATCTTTCTCATCTGCTCTTCTCTCAATCAAACCTGCTAGATCCATTCTCTTAATCATCACGGTTAACGTTGCCGGTTTGATACATAAAATTTTTGCTAATTCTGCCTGCGTGCATCCTTCTTTTTTTACTACGGTCATAATCAGTCTTGGATCACCTTTGTACAAATCTGCCTCATCTATCAGATGTCTGATATAACGAAATTGATATTTGTGTACCTGCATATCGAGTTTCTCAATTCTCTCATATTGCTTTTGTTTCTCTTGATTCATCCTATCACCTCTCTCTATCTCGTTAAATCCATAACAGTCTATCATTGCGTTTTATGAAATTCAATAAAAAAAGCATAAACTTTTCATAAACTTTGACGTCTAACTATTTTTTCATGCTCACTTTTTTCTCTTTCCATCCCAATTTTTTTTGAAATCTTACTTGACATTGTCAAGAAACAGGTATATACTTGACATTGTCAAGTGGAGGTTACAACATGTTTCGTACTTTATCTTATTATTTTTCTATTTTTTACAAAGACTTTGTCAATTACACAAGTGAAAAATTACAAAGTCTAGGTTTAAATTATGGCTCTTTGTTCTTTCTTATCTATGTCGGAAAAAATCCCGACTGTACGCCATCAGAACTTACAAAAGCCTTACAAGTTGACTGGGGTCATTCCCAGCGCACCATTACAAAATTAGAAGAAACTGGTTTTTTAACAAAAGAAAAATCCGGTCGTAGTTATCATTTAAATCTAACCCCAAAAGGATTGGAAGCATTCCAGCTCAGTCATCAAGTATTTTTTGACTGGGATGAAATAAATCTTCAATGTTTAACAGACAAAGAACACAGCGAACTCATTAAATTACTGCAAAAGGTCATAAATCAGAAAGGATGTGAATGAAATGTATGATACCATATCTAGTCCTATCAATTATGGTGGCATTCATTTAAAAAACCGAATCATTTTTGCTCCTACAACGTTAGGGTTAAAGGAAGATGAATATTTAAAAAAGATACAGCAAATCGCCAGCGGCGGCTGCGCAATGATTATTATTGGTGACGTTCCTGTTGGCAAACATGGTTTTGGTGCAAGTCTTTTCTCAAAAAAAGGATTTAACTATTATAAACTCCTGACCGATACAATTCACAAAGAAGGATGTTTGGCATGTGCGCAGCTGCATCAGTCCGATTCTAATGTAAAAGCCATGCTAAAATACGTTCCTGGAGTTCTGACAAAAAAAATCAGTCAGGAGGAACTTCGTCCTCTTCTCAATCAAGAAGTAAGCCCTTATATATCAAACCTTCCAATTAAAAAGGTACACGCTATCATCTCTTCATTTGGCGAAGCTGCAGTCCTCGCTAAAAAGGCTGGTTTTGATATGGTACAGATTCACGGTGACAGAATGTGCGGAAGTTTTGCTTCCTCTATCTTTAATCATCGAACAGATGAATACGGCGGATCTATTGAAAATCGTATCCGCTTTTCTGTCGAGGCCGTTCGTGCAGTCCGAACCGCTCTTCCTGATATTCCTATTGATTTTAAACTGGTTGTTCGTCAGGAAAATCCTCATTACGGCAACGCTGGTGTTTTGCCGGACGAACTTCGTGTAGTCGTTCCGCAGTTAGAAAAAGCAGGTGTTACCAGTTTTCATGTGACACTTGCAAATCATTCCTCCCTTATGGACACCATTCCGCCAGCTTCCCATCCATTTTTTGGAGCAGAAGGCTGTTTTCTGCCTTACTGCGATATGGTTCGTCAGTACACAAAACTTCCAATCTGTGGTGTCGGTGGCTTGACTTCTCCTGATTTTATCGAACAGCAACTTGCTTCTGATCGAATCAGCTGTGTTGCTATGAGCCGTCAGTTGATTGCGGATTCCTCTTGGCCTAACAAAGTCATCCAGAATCATCCAGAACAAATCAAACGTTGTGTCCGCTGCAATAAAAAATGTCTCGGCGGTATGATGCAGCACGAAGGAGTCCATTGTATTTATGATGCAAAAGCGCAGAAATAATCTTTCTGCTCCTTTAAAAAAATCGCTGTTTTCATTT
>CBCTVZ010000050.1:0-16164 GCA_965150505.1 uncultured Robinsoniella sp.
TGTGAATAGCCATAAGCCTTCGTCTTTTTATAGGAAACCCCGCCTAATGGCAGGGGCTCTGACTTTAGAAGGGGTAATTCATGTACATAAGAACCCAACGAGCTTTAGCCGTTAGAGTGTCAGGTGTTTTTTGCTATACGATGCTGAATTGACTGATATAGAGAAATGTGATATCATTAGTTCGTAATAAGCGAAGAAACGGAGATGGATAGATATGATAGTAATGAACTTAAAATTAGATCGTATTTATGGTTTCGAGGATTTTGAAATAAGTTTTACTTACCCGAAGAAGGTAGTGAATTCTATTATTGATGATGAATATCTTGAAGGAAGGGAACGATTCCGATATAAAAAAGCAGTGATTTTGATGGGAGCAAATGCAACTGGAAAGACCAGTCTTGGAAAAGCATTACTGAAAATCATTACCTATATCAACACCAGTAATACAGCTGTCTTGTGTGATATGGTGACCGGAAATAAAGGCGCTTTTTCAATTGATTTTGTAAATGAAGGTTTTGTGCTACATCGATTGACTGCAAATATTAATGTTGCAGATTCTGATATAGAAATAACATATAGTTCTGTGAAAATTGAGAAAATAGATTCTTATGAAAAATGCGTAGCGAAACTGGAGGATCATACATCAGAAGCAACTGCTACAATGAATTCGCTGAAGAAGTTGGTAGGATCAGTTAGCTATCGATTTGCTTATCCTGAAATTGAATCATCAATTTTATTAGATGATATTGATAGAGAAGTTTTCCTGAAGACTCTAAGAGCTGTAATAGGAACGCTTGATCCGACACTCCGAGAGGTAACCATTTCACGCGATTTGAAAGATACATTCATAATAAGAAGAAACAATGCTGAAATTATTATTCAGGAGGGAAAACTTCTGAATAGAGAGATATTATCAAGTGGTACTGCGGAGGGAATTGACATAGCATTATTCCTCGCATCCATGTTAGCTAAGGATAAGACTTTCTATTATTGTGATGAGCATTTTTCGTATATTCAGAGCGACATAGAGAAAAGAATATTCGGTTTGATGCTTGATCGAATTGCAAATAATGAGCAGTTGATTTTTACAAAGAATAATACGGACATGTTGGATTTGAACCTGCCGAAGCATTCATATATGTTTTTGCGTAAGAAAGTGGAAGAAGGTGAGTGCAAGGTTTCGGCAATTTCAGCATCAGAAATATTGAAGAGAAATACTGACAATATCCGCAATGCAGTTGAAAATGATGTCTTTGGATCACTTCCAGACGATTCACTTTTGGATGAATTGGAAATGGGGTGGGTTGATGAATAAAACATGTGTTTATTATTGCGAAGGTGAAGATGATCAGAAATTGATTGATGCCTTGAAAGTCTCACCGTCCAAAATTCAGCCAGGGAAATCTAAGAAATTGAATGTGGTTCAGAGTCTAATCCCAAAATCAATCTTACTTGGAATTAAACCAAATACAAATGTGGTGTTGGTCTTTGATACAGATGTAACCACAAATCTGGATATAGTGAAGAAAAACATCGAAAATATTAAGAAGTACTGTTGTGGAGTAAAAATCATTAATCTGCTTCAAGTGAAAAATCTGGAGGATGAGCTGGTGCGCTGCACAAACGTAAAGACGGTGCTGGAACTTACAAAAAGTAAATCGCTAAGTAATTTCAAAACAGACTTTAGGAAAATGAAGGATGAGCAGTGCCGGAGTATGTTGGACCGGCATAAAATTGACGTGGAGAGATTGTGGACGACCAATGCTCCAGGAGAGTTTGAATTTGCGGAGAGGAATAGCGGATTAATAATAAAAAAGTAATTATGAGGGAATTAAGACGATGCACGTTGCAGATTTTCTGCTGAGTAAAGAGTATTAGAATCCATGTATTAATGGTTCTTTCTCGAAAGTTGACGATGCGATTGTATATGATATTCGATACAATCTAACTAAGATTGAGAAAGAACCATTTATAAAATTATAACTAGATTTATATTAAGATTATTTATCTTATATTTTATTTTTCTTATCTGTGAAACAAGTAAAAAGTTTTGTTGCAATCATACATCCCACCACACAGCCTAGACTATTATGAATCATATCGTCCCATTCAAACAATCCACGGCAAAAGATAAGCTGACAAGTCTCAATCATTGCTGAAATGATCCATCCTATTTTAAAAGAAGTTTTGATGGCGACAGGGTGATTGTAAACAAAGGGAAGCAGACATCCGATTGGCAAAAATAAGATCACATTTAAGAGATTTTCTTCTAATAATCCCCATTGATGATGAACAATCACCTCAAACCATGACCAGAAGGGGATGAGTTTATACGTTCGCGCTCCGATATTTCTTGTAAATACAGTGGAAGCGAACACAATACCTAAAAATAGAAATAAGATTAGTGTGGCGATAGCCTGTGATTTTTTGATTTTTTGGCGATGAACATGGATTACTAAGAGAGAAGCCACCGCCACGGTTAAAATCATAAAAAATATAATTTCTCGAAGCGTCCATGCCCTATTGTGTGTCATAAAGATTCGATATAAATTTGTCATTTATTTTTCTTAATACCTTCTGAAAAAATACAACAAACTCCTGACTTTCGTCAGGAGCAGTTGAAAAATTTACCATTTCTTTTTAAAACTTTTTTAAAATTTAAACGTATCTTTTAATCCTACCCAAAGCTGATCTTTATCGCTTAAATTCAGCGCTGTTCCATCTGCCAGATGGTAGCCTTGTGCAGAAGCATTTCCTTTGTATACGCCTTCTAATTCTGGCCATTTGATGCCGATTTCCGGATCGTTCCATGCCAGTCCGCCTTCATCTCCCGGATGATAGAAATCAGTGCATTTATAGCAAAATTCTGCGATGTCAGACAGCACTAAAAATCCATGAGCAAAGCCTTCTGGAATATAGAACTGTTTTTTATTTTCTTCGGTCAGCTCCACGCCGAACCATTTTCCATATGTCTTAGAATGGCTTCTTAAATCAACGGCAACATCGAATACACGGCCTTTTACGACACGCACTAATTTTCCCTGAGGAAATTGTTTCTGAAAGTGAAGTCCTCTTAAAACGCCTTTGACGGAGCAGGACTGATTGTCCTGAACGAACTGCATTGTAAGACCTTCTGCCTCCATATCTCTTTGATTGTACGTTTCCATAAAATATCCTCTGGCATCGCCATGAACCGTTGGCTCGATGACGCAGAGTCCTTCAATGCCGCCGGCATTTTTTTCAACTTTAATCTGTCCCATTTTTTTCACTCTATACTTTCTTTTTTATTTATTTTGCATCAAAAAAGATTTTTTCAATCTCTCTGTGCAATCGCCAATCTAACTTTTTTAAAATTCAATTTCTTTTAAATAGCGTTCCAGTGCGTCCTGCCATGTTGGAAGAGGCGTAAATCCATTTTGCACCAGTTTGCTTTTATCGAGACGGCTGTTAAATGGACGTTTTGCTTTTGAAATACCGTATTCAGCAGTCGTAACTGGAAGAACAGTTAAGTGATCTTTGTCATATTCTGGATGACCCATGGCAGCAGCCTGACGGAAAATTTCAGACGCAAAGGTATGCCAGCTGATATAGCCGCCTTCGTTTGTAGCATGATAATAGCCATATTTTTCGGTCTCAATCATATCAACAAGCAGTCTTGCCAGATCGTAAGTGTACGTAGGCGTACCGATCTGATCGTTTACAACAGTCAGTGTATCGTGTGTTTTTCCGACATTGAGCATCGTCTTGATGAAATTTTTTCCATTTTTTCCAAATACCCATGCGATACGGATGATAAAATAATCAGAAAGTGTGTTAGAGACAGCAAGTTCGCCTTCTAGTTTTGTCTGTCCGTATACATTGAGCGGTTTATAATCTTTGCAGTCTGGGTCCCATGGAGTCTCGCCCTGACCGTCAAAAACGTAATCGGTGGAGATATACATCATTTTAATGTTTAACTCTTTGCAGACATCTGCAATATACTGTGTTCCCACAGCATTGACAAGACGTACCTTCTCTTTTTTATCCTCATCTTCCGCAGCATCGACGGCTGTCCATGCAGCGCAGTGGATGACGGCATCAGGATTTGCTTCTTTGATGACACGATCCACAGAAGTTTTGTCCGTGATGTCCATTTCTTCGATATCAACGCCGATGGCTTCATGATTTCTTTTTCTCAGTTCATTGACAACATCGTGTCCTAACTGTCCTTTGACACCTGTCACAAATACTTTCATTTTTTATATCCTCCATCTGATTCGATTATCTGATCTTTTCTATTAGCGGTTGCCATACATTTTTTCATAGTAGTTCTGATATTCTCCAGAGATGATTGTCTCCCACCATTCTTTGTTGTCGAGATACCACTGGATTGTTTTTTTGATACCGTCTGCAAATTTTGTCTCAGGAAGCCAGCCCAGTTCATTGTGGATTTTTGTCGGATCGATAGCATAGCGCATATCATGACCTTTTCGATCTGCTACATAAGTGATCAGACTTTCTGGTTTTCCCAGTTCATGGCAGATGATCTTAACGATATCAATGTTTTTCATCTCATTGTGACCGCCGATGTTGTAGACTTCTCCGACGCGTCCTTTGTGGATAATCAGATCAATCGCTTTGCAGTGATCTTCTACATACAGCCAGTCACGCACATTTTCGCCTTTTCCATATACAGGAAGCGGTTTATCGTTCAAAGCGTTTGCAATCATAAGTGGAATCAGTTTTTCAGGAAAATGGTATGGACCATAGTTGTTGGAACAACGGCTGATCGTCACAGGAAGTCCATACGTTCTGTGGTAAGCAAGCACTAAAAGATCAGCGCCGGCTTTTGAGGAGCTGTATGGGCTGCTTGTGTGGATTGGAGTTTCCTCTGTGAAAAACAGATCTGGGCGGTCGAGAGGGAGATCTCCATACACTTCATCCGTAGATACTTGATGATACCGTTTAATGCCATATTTGCGGCAGGCATCCATCAAGACAGCAGTTCCCTTGATATTTGTATCCAAAAAGACTTCTGGATTTTCAATGGAACGGTCTACATGGCTTTCTGCTGCAAAGTTTACGACGATATCTGGGTGTTCTTCTTCAAATAATTGATATACAGCCGCACGATCTGTGATACTTGCCTTTACAAAACGGAAGTTTTCCCGATCCATGACAGGAGCGAGTGTAGAGAGGTTTCCAGCATAAGTCAGACAGTCCAGACAGATGATGCGGTAATCTGGATATTTGTCTAACATATGAAAAATAAAGTTACTTCCGATAAATCCGGCGCCGCCGGTTACAATAATATTCATAGTGAAAATCTCCTTTTCTATGTGATTTCGATCTCGTTTTCTATTTCAATATTTCTTTTCAATATTTCAAAAAAGTATTTTTTTAATTAGGAAGATCAGCGAAGAATATCTAAATATTTTCCATCTAAAACGTCTTTTAAATACTGTCCATATTGATTTTTCTTTAAAACTTCATAGACTTTCATGACATCTTCTTTTGTAATCCAGCCGTTTAAGTAGGCGATTTCTTCGAGACACGCAATTTTGCGGTGCTGATGTGTCTCCATCGTTTTGACGAAGTTTGTGGCATCGACAAGACTTTCATGTGTTCCAGTGTCAAGCCATGTGAATCCCTGACCAAGAAGCTCCACATTCAGTTCTCCATTTTCGAGATAGATACGGTTCAGATCTGTGATTTCCAGTTCTCCTCTTGCGCTTGGTTTTAAATTTTTTGCGTATTCTACTACACGATTGTCGTAGAAATAAAGACCTGTCACACAATAGTTGCTCTTTGGATGTTCTGGTTTTTCTTCAATGGAAATGGCTTTTCCATCCTGATCGAATGATACAATGCCAAAACGCTCTGGATCATCGACGTAATAGCCAAAGACGGTTGCACCTTTGCCTGTCTCTGCATTCGCAACAGCGGCTTTTAAGCGTTTATTCAGACCGTGACCGGAGAAAATGTTATCACCAAGGATCATTGCCACCGTGTCGTCACCGATAAAAGATTCTCCGATGATAAATGCCTGAGCAAGTCCATCCGGACTTGGCTGAACGGCATAGGAAAGATGGACACCAAACTGATGACCGTCGCCAAGCAATTCCTGAAAACGAGGTGTGTCCTGTGGGGTGGAAATGATCAAAATATCTCGGATTCCTGCGTTCATGAGAACAGACATCGGATAATAGATCATTGGTTTATCATAAATAGGAAGCAGTTGTTTTGAAGTTACCATAGTCAGAGGATAAAGGCGAGTGCCGGAACCTCCTGCTAATATAATTCCTTTCATAAATAAAATCCTCCTTTATATTATTTGGATTTATGACGTTCTTATCAGTCGATTTGAGCATACCGTCTGAATATTTTTAGATAGTATGTTACATTGATTATATTCTATTATAAAAGATAACCTTACGTCACCTTCAAGTCTTTTTTTATTTTTTTTAAAACTTTGTCTATTTTGTACAAAGAAAAATGCCGGCTTCTTTTGAAATGATGCAACCTTCCTCTGTTTTTTTCTTCACATACGAACGAAATTCTTTATAGCGGTCGAGCAGATATTGATTTTGATTGCCATGACAGGAAAGTACATAGGTAATCAGAGGAACAGGATCGGTCACGCATAATTCATCTTCGTAAAGCAGCCATTTGATCTTGGAAAAGTAAGGGGATAAGAGATCTGCTCCATTTTCCATGCCAAATCGTTCATATAATCGGTCAGCCGAAAGGACGATTCTCTCATCAAAATTTTGAACGAGCTGATTGATTTCTTTCATGTGATTTTGCCCGTATGTACTGCACAGAAACGTTCCATTTTTTTTCAAAATACGACGTACTTCTGAACAGACTTGAGAAATGTCATCACAGTAGAAGAGAACATGATTAGCGATGACCAGATCGAAACTTTCATCTGGATACGGGATGGAGTGACAGTCGAATGCTTCAAAAGAAAAGCGAGGATCGTTTGTACCGACTGTACGACGGGCATCGCGCAGCATTCCTTTTGAGAGATCGGACAGCGTGATCGAGACATCTGCTGGGATCTGGTCACGATTTTCTTTCCAAAGCGTACCATCTCCGCATCCGATTTCGAGAACGTTCATATGAGGGGCGAGATGGCATTGTTCGTAAATCCATGGAAACCATCCTTGTTTGTTTTTAGAGTATAGATGGTGAAGATGGATTCGAGAAGAGATATTAGACGCATTCTGATATTGATTTTTCAGACTTTTTTCCATACCAGTCAGATGAATCAAGTTCAACATCTGACTCCAGTCAACAGTATGATGTGTTTGAATCAGAGTGGCTGTATCGCGGATTGCTTTTTCGACAAGCTGCATCTGCTCAATCCGATCTTGAACCAGTTTTAATTGGATATTGAGAGAGTTCAGCATAAAGTGGTAATCGGAATCATCAATGGTCATTTCTCGGATCTCATCGAGAGAAAAACCAAGAAATTTTAAAAGCAGAATCTGCTGAAGTCTGGCAAAATCTTCGTCTGTATAAAATCTTGCTCCTGACGGGGTGACGAGAGAAGGTTTTAAGATATCATGTTGGTCGTAGTAACGGATGGTACGCAGAGTGACCTGCGCCATACGCGCAAATTCGCCGGAAGAGTAGTAACCTTGTTTTTTCATGAATATTAAAAAACTGCAGAAAGATGCTGTTTTTGGACAGCAGACTGCAGAGACCTCCTTTCATGGTAGATCAGATGTATCGAAACAATGTTTCCACATCCGTATTTTTTATTATTATACCAGAAAAAAACAAGAAGGAAAAATAAAAAAATCATAATGCCAAGAAAGAATTGGGACAGCTAGATAGAAATCGGATAAACAGATAGAAAATCATATTAAAAATACGAAAAAAGTCGAAAAACATCGAAAATAATAAAATAATGTCGAAAATCATCAAATTTTTATAGTATAATCGTTTATATATAAGATGAGGAATAAAAGGGAGCTATTCTTTAGGAGGAAAAATATGAAAACGAAAGATTTAATCAAGGTATTAGGAATTATGCCGAAGGTAAAAGGTTACTATTATATCAATGACGCGGTAGAAATTATTAAAGAAAGAGGAGAAGAGCCACTTTTGATCACAAAGGATATTTATCCTGAAGTTGCGCAAAAGTATGGTACTTCACCGGAATGTGTAGAGCGTGCAATCAGAACATCCATCAATCATGCGTGGTCAAATAATAAAGAAGTTATTGATAAAATCGTGGGATATCCGCTGAGATTTCGACCAAGTAATAAAGAGTTTTTATTTATGGTTTCTGATTATATCATAGAATCAGAGGAAAAGTTGAGCGGTATGCACGAAAAAGGAATACTTTACAAAAAAAATAACGTGTGATAGAATAACGATGAATTTCTAGGATCTTATAAAAATCTGGCAGAGAGAATGATTCTGGTCGTACCGTGAGGGCGGCACAGAAGAAACGGTCAAATGGCTGATCTGTCAGAGAATCTGCGTATCGTCTGGATACTATCATCAGGATTTTAATTTCCGGATGGAAATATAGAAAATCATATTTTGAATGGCAGACAGACTGGATAGCAGAGATAAGGGAACAGAAGAGAAAGCAATGCGTTTTACCCCATTTCGTCCAGAAAATATAAGGGGAAAGTAGCAGGAGGTTAAAATGAATAACAGAAAGAATAAGAAAATGGACGTAACTTTTATGGTGCAGATTGCTCTGCTGACAGGAATTATGATTGTGATGGCATTTACGCCTCTGGGATATATCCCATTGCCGTTTATGAATGCGACAACGATGCACATTCCAGTCATTGTAGGCGCGTGTATGCTAGGCGTTAAGGGCGGCGCTATTTTAGGAACTGTATTTGGAATAACAAGTGTAGTAAAGGCGACGATTCAGCCAAATCTGACCTCATTTGTATTCACACCTTTTTACAGTTTCAGTCCAGAGTTTCATGGTGGATTTTCCAGCTTGATTGTGGCAATCGTTCCAAGAGTCTTAATAGGAGTTACAGCAGCATTGGTATTCCAGATGATGATGAAAAAATTCAAAAAAGAGAATACAGCATTGATGACAGCTGGATTTTTAGGATCTCTGGTAAATACAGTAGGAGTTATGACATTGATCGGAGTGCTTTTCGGAGAGCAGTATGCCTCAGCAGGAGGTACAGATCCTTCTCTTTTGTATAAGGTGATTTTAGGAGTCATCGGTTTAAATGGTGTGCCAGAAGCAGTGATAGCCGGCATTTTGACTTTGACAATCGGAAGAGCTTTGCGCACTGTGGCGAAAAGAATGCCAAATGCAATTCCATATAGATAAAGATATAAGGCTGCTGTGAGGAAACTTACAGCGGCTTTTTTGCTTATAAAATCTATAAAAAATAACAGTTTAAAAAATAAAAAAGCTTACAGATCAAAAAGGCTTACAGATCAAAAAGCTTATAGATTAAAAAAAGATTGCAAATCGAAAAAGAAAGATTAAAAAAGAAAGATTAAAAAAGAAAGGAAGGATAAGTATGGTAAAAAAAGAAATTTCCATATCAGAAATTGGAGGATTTCGGATTGGTCATGCACAGGATCAGGAGGCAGCGACAGGGTGTACCGTTTTACTGTTTGATGAATGCGCTCCGGCGGGAGTAGATATCCGTGGAGGCGGACCGGCTTCAAGAGAGACTCCGCTTTTAAATCCTACCGCAGATGCAGCCGGTATCCATGCGATTTTGCTCTCAGGAGGATCAGCGTTTGGGCTAGATGCAGCTGGAGGCGTGATGAAGTATCTGGAAGAGAGGGGAATAGGATTTGATGTCGGTGTGACGAAAGTACCCCTTGTGTGTCAGTCCTGTGTATTTGATCTTGTGATTGGTAATATGCAGGTGCGTCCTGACGCAAAAATGGCATATGAGGCATGTGAGAATGCACGAAAAGAAGAGACAAGAGAAGGATGTATCGGAGCCGGAATGGGATGTACAGTTGGAAAGTACAGAGGAAAAGAATATGCCATGAAGAGTGGAATCGGAATGTATGCTGTTCAGGCAGGAGAAGTAAAAGTAGGCGCGATTGTAGCGGTCAATGCTTTGGGAGATATTTTTGATATCGACACGGGAGAACAGATGGCAGGTCTTTTGAACGAGACAAAAGATGGTTTTCGACAGACAGAAGAAGAGATGTACAAGGACGCAGCCGGTATCCATGATTTATTTACAGGAAATACAACAATCGGTGTGATTGTGACAAATGGCGCATTTACAAAGACGCAGATGAACAAGATTGCTTCAATGGCTCATAATGGATATGCAAGAACAATCCGACCTGTTCACACAACGGCAGATGGAGATTCCATCTATGCAGTTTCAGCAGGAAAACAACAGGCAGACCTAAACGTAGTGGGAACATTGGCTTCGTATGTGATGGGAAAGGCAGTCAACCGAGCCATATTAGCGGCCAAAGAGACCGATGGCTATTTGTGTGCCTCTCAAATTCAGAAAAAATAAATAAAAGAAGAGCCGAAAAGAAAATACGATTTAGCTCAAAAGAAATAAAAAAAGCCGAAAAGAAATATCATTCAACTCAAAATAAATAAAAGGAAGAGCGAGCGATGAGACTGGAAAAGATTCAAAATTTTTTAAAAGAGAAAAACTGGAACTACCAATATGTCGAGGAAGATGGATGTGGAAGCATTGATTTTGAATATCGAGGCGTTTCTTATCATATCTGGGAATTTTTCGATGGAATCTGGGGCGCAGAGACGAATGTGAAAAATGGAGGTTCTAGTGAAGACATTGTCGGAGAATATGAAGAAACCATCATAAAAGAGATTCAGAATTGGAAATGAGAAAAAGGGGGAATAAAATGACAGAGGGATGGAGCAAAAAAATATATTTGGAGCTTTTGCCTCCTACAGAGGAAGATAACCGTTCTGACAGTGAAAGGATTTTAGATGGTCTGAGAGAGTCGGGGCAGTTGAAAGAGGAAAAGATTAGAATTTCACCGTCTGTATTGAGAAAGTTTTCTGCGGTATGTGATGAAGCACAGTGGAAGATTACCGTCACATTGGGATTTGATGGGACGGGATGGGAAATCACGGATGTAGAGTGTTGCGATACCACATCTTATCACTATGGACTTTGTGCAGATCTTGGCAGTACAACGATGGTGATGGAATTGGTTGATATGAACAGTGGAGAAGTTGTTGAAAGGGAGACGATTTTTAATCCACAGACTGCATTTGGGGGCGACATTCTGACGCGTATTTTTTACACGAAAGATAAGGAAGAACACAGAGAACAACTGCGCAGAGCTACGGCAGATGGATTTTGTGAGCTGATGAAGAAACTGGAGAAAAAAACAGGGATTGATGTAAAAAAATGTGCTGCGATGATTGTGGCAGGCAATACGGCTATGATTCATTTTTTGTTTGGGATGGATGCTTTTTGTGTTTTTCATAGCCCGTATGCGGTTCATACTCTAAAACCAGATGTGTACCATGCAAAAGAACTCGACATTCCTATGGAAGGATTTTTGTATTGTTATCCTGGAAAAGCAAATTATCTGGGAGGAGATATCATAAGCGGAATCATTGCGGAAGAGATTTTTGAACGTGAAGAGATTTCTGTTTTCTTGGATATTGGAACGAATGGAGAATTAGTGATTGGAAATAAAAACTTTTTAATTGCAGGAGCGGGGGCGGCAGGACCGGCGTTAGAAGGCGGAGTGGTAAAGACGGGAATGCGCGCAGAAAAAGGGGCAGTTGACCGTGTTGTGATTGAAAAAGGGGAAATCCACATTCATACAATCGGGGAAGAAAAAGCGAGAGGAATCTGCGGATCTGGCATTGTAGATTTGTTGGCACAGTTATTTTTAAACGGCTGGATGGACTTAAGAGGAAAACTTCAAGAGGGGATGTCAGAGAAAATCAGGAGACAGGGGGAGGAGATGGCAGTTGAATACGCAGAAAATCTCTATTTTTATCAAAGCGATATCGAAGAATTTTTGAAAACAAAGGCAGCGGCAGCGACGATGGTAGAGTATATGATGCAGACAGTGGGAATGACGATGGATGAGATCGAACGTTTTTATGTATGCGGCGCTTTTGGAACACATATCTCAAAGGAATCTGGCGTTACAATCGGTTTATACCCTGACATGGACAGGAAAAAAATTATTTCTCCTGGAAATACGTCTTTGATAGGAGCGAGAAAAATGCTGCTTTGCAGAGAAAAGAAAGAGAAAGCAGAGCAGATTTTGGAAAATATGGAATATATTCAGTTTGGGGCTGTGGAAGATTTTCTGCATCTGATGACCGCGGCGATGGCAGTTCCGCACACCGATTATCAGAGGTATCCTTCTGTATTGAAGGAATTGGAAAAAAGGAGAAACAAGAAATAAAAAATAGTTGGAAAAAAGAAGAAATCAAAAATAAAAAATAGATAGAAGTTGTATCAAAAAATATTATAATCAAAAATAAGATGAGATAACAAAAGAAAAAAAGACATTCTGGCACAGGTGATTTTCTTTCCAAGAACAGACGGGAAAGAGAAGATCGATTTTTCACTTCTGTGGAACAGGGTGTCTTTTTGTGCTATAATGGGAATATCGAGATAGATGAGGGATAGAAGTGCGAAGGAAAATCTTGGGTTAAGATAGGCAAAAGAGATAGCTTGTGATATACTCGAAGTATAACATATATCATTTAATAGAAAAGAGCAGGAGGGGAACAGATGAAAAATTATTTTCTCCCGCTTGGTGGGGCAGATGAAGTCGGTGCATCTTCTTATTTTGTGAATGTAGATGGAGTACGGATGATTTTTGATGCCGGTGCAAGGATTCATGGGATGGAAATTTATCCTGATTATCATATGTTGCTGGAGTATCTGGATGATTATGCAGATATTGACTTTATTTTTTTAAGCCATGGTCATTATGATCATATTGGATCGTATCATATTTTAGGAGATATGGCAAAAAATGCGGAGATTGTGGCTACAAAGGCAACGAAAGAATTTACGAAACTTCAGTTGATTGATTTTGGCAGAATGACTGCACCGGAAGAAAAAGAGATTATTAAGAAAGCGAAATATCGTCAGGCAGAGGCGGCAATCAATCGAATCAATGTTGTTCCGGTGATGAAAGAGATGAAGAGGGAAAAATGTAGTTTTACGTTTTATCCGGCAGGTCATATGGCAGGCGCAGCGATGATTGAGGTCAGGACAAAAAATCATGTGATTTTTTATTCTGGAGATTTCAGCATACGGACAATGTTTGGAATTAATCAGATGCGTTTGGGAGATGGAAGACCGGATGTATTTTTGGTGAATGCGACAAACGCATATCAGGCTCAAAAGAGAGTGAAAAATGGATATGAAGATCTTACAGAGGTAGTGGAAGAAAAGATCAGAGAGGGAAAGCGTGTGCTGATTAGCTCACGCAGCATTGCAAAACATTTAGATTTATTTTACTTTATCAATCGAAATATAGATGAAATCTCTGCAGAAGTAGGATATGAAGTGCCGGTTTATATCACAGAACAGTCTGAAAAAATAGGAAATGCCTTGACAGAGTTAGGTTATTTGGTGTATGACGGTCATATCCGAAGCGGAAAAGCGCCAAAAGAGCCACATATTTTGATCAGTGAGGAGACAAGCAAGGAAGGATATGAGACGATATCATTTGATGTCTATTCTCTCCATGCTTCTTATCAGGAGATCAAATTGTTTATAAAAAATGAGGGAGCAGATGTGACATATCTTCTTCATACAAAGCCTAGATTCGGGGAACAAAATCTGGCAAAGGAATTAGAACAGTCAAAGTCGTTTCAGGGAAGTGTGATTCAGGCACGCAACGAGCAAATCTATGAGATTCTATAAGAAAGCTTAAAAAAATAGAAATTTCAGCTGGAAAGAAAATAGAAAGGAAAGCTGGAAAATTAGAGATCAGAGTACTGTGATTTGTCAAGAAAGAGAGGAAAAAAATGAAATATTTTACAGTTTATCAACAGATCATGCAGTCTGAGGTAAGGACAGCAGAATATGAAAGCTATAAAAACAGTACAGTTGGAAGAACAAACGAAGAGTGGCTGGCGATATTGGCGGCTCTGCGTTATCCGAAGAGTCATCCAAGAGAAATGTTAGAGATGATGGAAGCGGAAAAATATCATATCTCATATGAAATGCTGATCCGATGTCTGCGTTCTGTAAATTTGGATGATCCTGGAAAACGATGCTATATATGTACACACATAAAAGAGACAGCAGAGCATTTAAAGAAAGCGTTGGATGGAAGCAAAAAAGATGCGGAGGCATTTGCTGACTTTGCATCGGATATGACAGAGCGTGATCATACAAGAGGAAAGGTGTATTTTAAAGCAAAGTATCTGCTTGTGTATTTAATCTGGATTGATACGGAGATGAGAAACAAAGAGTATGAGCAGATTGCACAGTGCTATGGGGAGCGTTACTGTGAGCGTGTGGTCAGACAACTGAAAAAAGAGCTGAATAAAAAACTTGGAGTCAAAGAGGAGAAAAAAACGACGCGCGACGTGCTGCAAAAGACAGAAGCGGTGCTTGCATCCACAGAAAATGAATATGAGATGGCTGGAAATGATGAGCTGGCAAAATTACGCTTTTTAAATGAAAATTATCGAAATTCTCTGGAGATGGTGCAGGCGATGTTTGATGAGCTGACAGAATCTGTGGAAGAATCTGCGGAGGAAGCGAAAAAAACAGCGATCTCAGATTTTTTTGGCAAATTAAATTCTCCAATGTATGGAAATATTTTGGACAGCCTTTTAGTGGTGGAACAAAATCTGGCAAATGCGAGAAAAGCTGGCGTGAAAATGCCGCCTCAGTTTATGTCGCTTACGATTATTTTTAAACAGTTGATTCGATTCATCAAAGATTCAGGGATTGAGCCGATGGAGAAAGTCGGAAGAGAATTTGAGGCTACATATGAAGAAATCTCTCTGCTGAATTATATGGGCACACCGTATGAGAGGGATGGAGAAATCAAGAAATTAAGGGTGGCGACACCTGGATGGAAATATGGGGAACTTATTATTTCAACTCCTACCGTTCAGGAGGTTGCAGAAGAATAGACAGGAGATGGTACAATGGAAAATGCAAAAAATTATTTTTACGGAATTGATCTTGGAACGACAAATTCCGTTATGGCTTATGGGAATATCACAAATACAGGGATCTTAAAGCCAATCGTTGTGGATATTGACAGAAAAAGCGATAACGGAAGCCGATCCAGGGGAAAACTTCTTCCTTCTGTTGTTTTTTATTACAAAGATAACGAAGGAAGAATGGTTCCGGAGGTTGGGGATTATGCGAAAAGCCGATACGGAACGAAGAGCGGATATGTGAGTAAATCTGTTAAATCTCTGATGGGACAGAATGAGGGGGTAAGTCTGGCAGAAGAGATTGAGGATCAGACACCGGCAGCCGTCTCAGCACAGATTTTAAAGCATATGATACGCTCTGCAAAAAGCAGACTGTTTCAGGATGAAATCAATGATGTGATTATCACAGTGCCGGCATCGTTTGACTCTGATCAGTGTCAAGCGACGCTGGATGCGGCAAAATATGCGGGGATTGATATTGACAATCAGCACGATATCTTATTGTATGAGCCAAAAGCAGTCATCTATGATTTCCTTCAGATGCAGGAAAGCGGAGAGATTCCTTCCTCCGTGATTGATCTGTCAGAGCCGAAAAATATTTTAGTATTTGATTTAGGAGGCGGAACGCTGGATGTGACGATCCATCGGGTAGGATATTCTGAGAGTGGCATTTTAAATATTAAAGATATTGCGATCTCACGTTATACACAGATCGGCGGCGATGATTTCGATGAATTGATTGCGAATGAGATGATGAAACGGTTTCAGGAACAGAGCATGATTACCATTAATATAAAGAGAAAAGAAGAGGTAATGTGCAAATTGAGACGACTTGCGGAACATCTGAAAATGGATATGTCAAATGACTATGAAAGATGTCAGGAAATGGGAAGTGAATTGAGCGATGACTATTATGAAGAAGTAATGGAAATTAATTTATATGATTCCTATTCCTATGCAGATGAGTTTACAAAAAAAGAACTAGAAGAAATTATAGCGCCAATGCTTGGAACGATGTATACCATAGAGGATGCGAAAAGAATCGATAGTATGACGGAAAA
>CBCTVZ010000051.1:0-15356 GCA_965150505.1 uncultured Robinsoniella sp.
AAGCAAAAAGAGGGATGTGAAAAAACTCAATCGAGTTTTTTCACATCCCCTTTTTTGACGTAATAATCTTTTTTTAATTAAATTTATAAAGTAATCCGGCGCTACTACTTTTACCATTGGGCCAAATGATAAGATTCGTATAACCATTTCTGTTTCATCTTCTTTATCATAATTTACTATAATTCGATACCGATTTTCCTCTAATCGTTCTGCCTGTTTTTCAAAATTAGCAAAATGAAGAAGAACGCGATCCAAGGCATTTCTCTGATCTACCAATTCAAAAACAACTTTCTCTAGTTTTGCTTTTCGTTTTTTCATAGATGTTTTGATTGAAATGCCTTCATATCGTTTGCAAGAGAGGATACGCCCCAAATTCACTGTGCCAACAAATTGTTTTCCAGAACCTATCAGACGAAATTTATCATCTTTTTCTGAATATTCCAAATATTTTGGCATGAATTGTATTCTTGTTCTATTTCCCTTTTTATTCTCCATCTCTATCTCAAGAAGATCATGATTTCTGATTGCATCCAGAATAATTCTAAAACGCAAACGATAATCACGGTCTTCATAGGGATCTCCATCCGCATATCGATCAAATACATCGTAATCCTCTTTTGTAAACAGAGGCTCTACATCTGGAAAATCAAGGATCTCATCTTGAAACAATTTCATTCGTACATCTAAAGAAATTGCTTTCATCCATCGTTTCTGAATCGTTGTAAGCGGCATGGTAGGTTTCTTCCTAATGGGTGTCGTTCCATCTTCTTTAAGAAGCTGCCATCTTCCTTCATAAAGCGCTGGCTCGATATGGAAGACACTTTCTTCAAATGCTATTTTCCTTATAATTTCTCGTAATTCATTCTTCTGCAAAGGATGGTCAACTGCTTCTTTTAGAATCTTAGCTACCGCATTATAATATACGCCATATATTTCATTAAAAATCATTCCTCTTTATCACCATCCACTCCATAGATCTGATACATTTTCTCAATATCATTTTTAAATTGCTCTTCCAGTTTTTCATTTGAAAAATGTACCTCTGTAATCCGACAAATAAACGTTCTGATCCACGGTATCATCTCACTGGCATCATACACATCGGCAGAAAATTTGCTTGTATTATTATCAAGTTTTTCTACTGTACCGCACCGTTTCTCACGTTCTAAACGGTGATGAATATGTTGTTCATCATTATAATAATGAACGGTAAATTCAACGTGTTCCATTCTACGATAAGATCTGCTTTGTGTACTGACACCCCACATATGTTTCTGCATACCATTTAATTTTTCACGAAGCTCATCGAACCTCTCCGTTTTTTCTGCAAGCTTTACTGAAACAATACGATCAATTCGGAAAGACGTAATTCTTTTAAATTGAGAGATATATGCCATCAAATATTGTCTTCCATTTTGCACGCTGATCATGATTCGAATAGGAATTACATGACTCCTAACGCTATGCTTTCCTTGAGGCTTGCTTGTCTCTAAAAAAATGCTTCTCTTTTCCCTTATAGCTAAAAATAACTGGCAAATAATCTCACTATCTATCGCACTGCTTATGTAATGATGTTTAAAAATAAAATGCTCCTCACAAATTTTTTCTTGTCAAGCAGATAAGAACCGATTACGCCACAAGGAGCAACCTCTGAAAAGAAATTTAAAATATCTGTATCATATTCTAACCCCATTTCCGTCCGCTTGTAATAGAAAGATTTCCCATGCTTTTCTGTCGTTAAAATTCCTTCTTTTACATATTCATTCAGCTTTTTGCGTATGGTTGACTCGTCAAATATTTTCTGTTTTTGAAAAACAGATAAATATTGATCCAGTTGTTCTATAATCCTGCCAATAGGTAACGCCTCTTCTGCCACCTCGAAAAGATCTAACAAAATAAAATGAAGAGTAATATCTATATCTGTAAAACTTTTTGTTTTAAAAGCCTTATAAAATGGATTATGGTGAGACACACGACTATCAATAGCCAAAAAAACATTTTTTCCATCTGGATTCTGTCGGAAATACATATAATCACCTAACCAGTTTTCCACGCGTCTTCGTTCGTCGTCGTAAGAACGAGGACTCTTTTTTGTATATTCTTCTCGACTTTTAAAACCATAAATATAAAATTCACGCATATAGTCACGAACATGATTGAAATTTTTTACTAATTCATGATACGCCATGCTCTCACCTCTTTTATAAGAATTTTCAAATTCTCTTTTTCATTATAAATATTTTTCAATTTGAGGAATAAGTCCTCGATCTGCTGGCAACCAGTCTACACCATACAACATATCTTTTGTCAGCCATGTTGCCGCTTCATGTTCTTTTAAAGTTAAATTTCCAGATATCATCTTACAGATAAAACAGTCCATAGATAAATGGAATTTGGGATAATCATATTCAACGGTATCAAACAATTCGATGATTTCCACTTCTGTATCCAATTCCTCTTTTATTTCTCTTACAATAGCATCTTCTGGTGTTTCATTTGATTCAATTTTTCCTCCTGGAAATTCCCAACCATCTTTAAATTCACCATATCCGCCTCCTATATTTTCTATTCAATCAAAATATCCTACTTTTCTGTCTCTAGGTGTTATTCTGTTTTTATCCATAACCTAGATGCTTCGCTTCACTTTCCTAACAGTTAAGTGCTTGTTTAATTATTATAGCTATAGTATAATGCAGATACAAAAAGAGAGCAATATTTCAGAAGTACTTTCTATCTAAAGTGCTGCAATCATTTTCAATTTGTAGAAAAAGAGGTCAAAATTATGGAAAATAATAAATTACCGCATGAACATAATACTCCAACCATTTCAAGCAGTATAAAAAAAGAATTGGATAATATTGAGAAATTTCAGTTGATTGCTGATATTTTTAAGCAATTAGGCGATACAACACGAATCAGACTATTTTGGCTTTTATGCCATTGCGAGGAATGTGTCATCAATATTTCTGCACTGATGGAAATGTCCAGTCCAGCTGTTTCCCATCATTTACGTTTACTTCGGAGCAATGGATTAATTGTATCCCACAGAAAAGGAAAAGAAGTTTATTACCATGCAGCTGATACAAAACAAAGTCAACTTCTTCATAAAATGATCGAGCAAGTAATAGAGATTACTTGTCCAAACTAATCATTATAAAATTCAATCTTTCTTTTTTATCCTAATTTAATATACGTTTTAACATACATAAAAAACATTACCAGAATGTACCGCACCTCTCTCTTGCTTTAGCAATGGGCTTTGCGGCACATTCTGGTAATGAAATAATCAAAAATTCTCTCTATTCTAAAAATCATATCGAATAACCGCACAGTTTTTCACGCCCCATGCAGCATATTCTTCATTCGTCATATCTGCAAAATACGACTGTACGACTCTAGCAATTCCATTATGAGCAACCAAAATATACGTCTTTTTTTCAGACTCTGCCTTTATCTCATCGAGCAGATTGTAAATTCTCTGTGCCAAACGAAGTGTGGATTCACCGCCATCATGGCTGCAGGCAAAAAACTCCTTTGCCTTCTTAAAATCCAATCCGTCGCGTGGTGTAGATTCCCATTTACCAAAATTCTGCTCAATCAATCTTGGTTCTACTCTGCATGGAATCCCAGTCATTTCCGAAATCAGCTGCGCTGTATCTGCTGCTCTGCTAAGTGGAGAACATAAAATCTCATCTGCTTTTATTCCTTCTGCAATAATTTTTCGACCAGTTTCTCTGGCCTGCTCACGACCATATTCTGTAAGGGGACTGTCGGTAGATCCACAAATCTTATTTTCAACATTCCATACGGTCTGTCCGTGGCGAACAAAATAAAAATGTCCCATTCTTTATCCTCCATAATTATATTGAAACATAGTTCATCACTCATATCAATTTTTCTAGTTTCTTAAAGATATCTTCTCACCAAAGAGACGTATCCCATTTTCATCTTTATTCTAATTGCAATAACCATAAAAAAGACACCTCTATATAAAAATATAAGGTGTCTTGATGCCTTTACATACAATACCGATCTTATATTCGCTATCAAAAAATTAGTCTCTTATATTGCAAAAAAACTAATGAAAATGCCAATGCAAATACTGCTCAAAATAAGAATTCGAAATGTTTTTCCCTTCTCTTTTGTTGTTGTAGCAAATAAAAAACAGGCAAGGCAAAATAAAATCAATGCAAAAATTCCTGAATAGTGAAATCCTTCTGTTCCATTTGACCAGGCTGGTAAACCTATACGGCTAAAAATCCGATCACCATAAGAGATATTATGAAATTTCCATGTGCCTCCAAATACTAGAGCAAAAATTGCTAAACAAACAGAAAAACCTCTCATTAAAAATTTTTTTAAATTACAGTTTTTACATTCTTCCATATCGTATATCGCTCAAAATATGACGAAAATAAATTTCTGTTGAAAATAGTCTCGACGGATACCCTTTACTGCTTCAATATAGATTCTTTTATGTCAAAAACAGATTCGTGCAAATTCATATATATTTCACATCTATCAATTTTTATTACCGTCTTCCGTTTCTTAAGCCTTCCTTTTATATATTTTGAGTTTCTCTCCTTTCTTTAAAATATTTTTTCTATATAAAATAAATATATCATAATCCAAATCAAAAGTCATCTATATTTATTTTTTCAAAAAATAAACACTTTTGTCTTAAATACTGTCAATCACCCACCACCTAAAGGTAGTGGTTTTCCGCCCATGAAAAACAAAAGGTTATTTTATGAAGTAAAACTTTCCCTTGTCATCCTAATATATTTTTTAGAATCTAATTAAAGACAAAAAAACATTTTTCCAAGTCGACTTGACAAAATAATAAAATCTTTTTATAATTGTTTGCAAGCAAACAATACAGAGGAGGAAACACTGATTCATGCAGGATAGCTATATCCAAAACACAGATATTAGTTTTTTAAATAAAAAATTAGATAATCATATCCAAAGAAAAATTCATGCCTTATATAATAGAAAAGAGTTTCAAGAATGTTCTTTGATGAATATGTGGGTGGCAGACTATCTCTTTCATATGGAATTAAATCAAATACCTGTCTTTCAAAAAGATATTGAAGCAGAATTTTTTATTAATCGAGCAACTGCATCTAAAATGTTAGCTCTAATGGAACAGAAAAAATTAATCAAACGAACTACTTATGATGATGACAATCGTTTAAAGCAAATAGAACTACTGCCACGTGGTCTTGAATTACAAAAAGTTTGTTGTTATATCAGGGAAGAAATAGAAAAGCAGCTTACTTCCTGTCTCACGGAAGAAGAAATTAAAACTTTTAAATCTATTTATTTTCGTATCCTTGATCATATCTAACACCTATTTGAATTTGATTTCATTTCAAATTTTTATTTGTTTTACTTACAAATAAGCTACTTTCCTCCCACGTGCTTTAGCCGTAGGAGTATACTAAAAAAAAATGTTTTCACACACATTTCTATTTTTATAATAGTATCAGTAAAATTTTAATCTTTGTTATTTTTCCTTTTAATAGTTTGCTTGCAAACTTATTTAAAAATATTTTGGAGGAATTTTATTTTTATGAACAGTAAAGAAGATTTATTTCAAAATGCCCCTGTCAAAAAATCTGTATTTCAGATGGCTGTTCCCACAGTAATCTCTTCATTGGTTCTTGTCATCTACAATATGGCAGATACTTTTTTTATCGGGCAAACTCATGATCCATTGCAAGTGGCTGCCGTTTCTCTCACAAACGCTGTATTTGTCATGTATATGGCAATCGCCCAATTATTTGGAATTGGAGGCAGTGCTGTCATTTCTATCTTACTTGGAAAAGGTGAAAAAGAAAAAGCAAAAAGCGCTTCTTCTTTTTGCTTTTACGGCTCTTTCATTATTGGTATCGTAGCTGGTATCCTTATTCTTTTATTTATGAATCCACTTCTCAATATATTAGGAAGTAATCATGACACATATCAATACTCAAAAGATTATTTATTTTATATTGCCATTGGCGCTCCATTCATTTTACTTGCAAATACGTTTGGTCATGCTGTTAGAGGAGAGGGAGCTTCTCAAGCTTCTATGATCGGCGGAATGATTGGAACTGTTGTCAATATCATTTTAGATCCTATTTTTATTTTAACCTTCAATATGGGAACAGCTGGTGCTGCGATTGCGACCGTTCTAGGAAATATATTTGGATGTCTCTACTATATTTACTTTTTAATAAAAAAAAGTAAATCGATGTCTTTAAAGTTTCATTATTGTAAAAATTGTGCTTCTGTTGCCAAAAATGTTTTGTCTATCGGTATTCCTGCCGGAATCAACTCTGCTTTGATGAGTATATCAACAGTATTATTAAATAATGCATTGATTCCATACGGAGATTCTGCTGTTGCTGCTATGGGAATTGTCACAAAAGTTTATTTATTTATTGTATTTATTCACATGGGAATTTCTAATGGAATTCAGCCTCTTCTTGGATACTGTTATGGTGCTGGAAACCGCAGACGCTTTATTGATATATTAAAATTCAGTGGCATTTTAACTGTAATCTGCGGCAGTATCTTAACATTAGTATACATTGTATTCAGCCGACAGATTATGGGATTATTCATCAATAATTCTGAAGTTATTCAATATGGTGTCCCTATGTTAATCGCTACTTCTCTTGCTGGTCCTGTTTTAGGTCTGATGTTCCTGTCAATCAACAGTATGCAGGCATTAAACCGTCCGCTTCCAGCAACTTTACTTTCTTTATGCAGACAAGGATTGTTTTTTATTCCGCTTTTATTTCTTTTAAATCATCTTTTTGGATTAGACGGTATCAATTACACCCAAACGGTCTCTGATTATTTAACAATATTCATTGCTATATTTATGCTGTTTTCATCCCTAAAAACTCTTCCTTCCAGTCTGCCAGAATCCAATCTACATTAAATATCAAACTATTATATGAATAAAAAAAAGCATTCTCCTCGTCAATATTATGGGAGAATGCTTTCCTATTCACTCTATTTCTACTTATTTTACTTCTACTAATTCAATATGGAAATTTAATTCTTTTCCAGCCATATCATGATTTGCATCAAAGGTAATCGTCTTCTCGTCTTTCTCTGTTACTTTCACAAGGAAAGGCTGACCATACTGATTGGACAGATATACTTTCTGACCAACCTCCAGATTTTCAGATCCTGGAAGCTGTGCAATTTCCACTGCAAAAATTGCTTCTGGATCTGGCATACCATATGCTTCTTCTGGCATTAAATGAACATCTACCTCCTGACCAACTTCCAGATCAGCCACTGCTGCATCAAATCCTTTAATCATTTGACCAGCGCCACAGATAAATTCCAGTGGTTCACCACGGTCATAAGAAGAATCAAACTGAGTTCCATCGTTAAACGTTCCTCTATAATGAGTGCGGCATGTTTTTCCTACATTGCGTCCTGTCAGCGCTGGTTCTGATCCACATGTGCCACCGCAATTTCCTCCGCAAGAATGTCCATCTCCGTGATCTCCACAACTATGTCCTTCTCCATGGTGATCGCAGTTTACTCCCGTTGAAACCAATTCTCCTTTCAGATAAGCTTCCACAGCCTGATCCGTATCTCCCTTAGCTCCGGCACATAATTCAATTCCTGCTTCTGTAAGTGCAGCCTGTGCTCCACCGCCAATTCCGCCACAAATTAATACATCGATAGAATGATCTGCTAAAAGTCCGGCTAATGCTCCATGTCCAGCGCCATTTGATCCAATCACTTCACTTGCGATCACTTTGTTATCTTCAACCTCATACACTTTGAAAGACTCTGTTTTTCCAAAATGCTGAAATACATTTCCATTTTCATATGTTACTGCTATTTTCATCTTTGTATCCTCATCTTTCATTTTTGTTCAAAATACAATTTATTGTATCATATCTGAACCTATTTGTGCAAAATATTTCTTTTCCAAATTGAACTGCAACGCTTCTGATTTTTTGGAAGATTATTTCTTCTCTTTTGATAGATACTCTTTTATTTCAAAAATCCTATATCTGACTGCTACCCAAAGATATCGTTTCCATTCTGTTTAATTTTTATCGTTCTTCTTTTGATTATTTTCTATTTTTTCAAGAGTACCTCGTTTTAATTGTAAGATAACATCTGCCCGTTTTGCAATTTCATTTGAATGTGTAACAATAATTGCACATTTATTCATTTGACGAACATTATTTTCCAATATCTGCATAATCGACATTGCAGTATCTTCATCAAGATTTCCAGTAGGCTCGTCAGCCAATATGACAGGTGCTTCACTGGCTAACGCTCTTGCTATCGCTACACGTTGCTGTTGTCCACCAGAAAGCTGTAACACATTTCGCTTCATTTCTTCCTTTGTTAAGCCCATTTTTTCTAAAATCGGTTCGGCTGGCAGTTTACTTGTCAATTTTACATTTTCTAATGGTGTCATATAATCAATGAGATTATATGCTTGAAAAACAAAAGAAACATGATTGCGTCGATGATTTGCTAACCCTTTTTTCATAATATCTTCTCCACAAAACAATATCTCACCTTTTGTAGCGCGATCCAATCCGCCCAGCAACGAAAGCAATGTTGTTTTGCCACACCCAGACTGTCCTAAAACTGCATATATTTTTCCCAGTTCCATATCTGCACTGATATTACTAAACACATTCTTTTTCTTGTCATAGCTATAACTCAAATTTGAAAATGATAATATACTCATAAAAATCCTCCTAGTCCATTTTGGATAAAATATCTTTCGGTTTTAATCGAACGACTGTATAAGAAGCGACAAGTACTGAAAAACATATTAAAACAAATCCTATACTATAAACCATTGCCATATCTGAAGTTGCAATAGAAACGGTTAAATCTGTTGCACTTTCTCCTGTTTTTTGAATGATATAAGCTCCAATCTTATCTGCAAATGTTGTTGATACTCCAGCCGACACAATCATAGATAAGAATGTAATCAATATATTTTCGGTTAAAAATTGTCCGATAATCTCCGCTTTACTACGTCCCACTGCAAGTAAAATACCAATTTCTTTTTTACGTCCTCTTGTCCATAGCACAAGCAATAAAATAACAACAAATACCCCAATCAATGTAATCACGAATACCGTTGTATCTACCATACTTCCGAAGGAAGATAGTGGTGTTGATACTAAATCAAAATCTTCTGAATTGAGATGAAAGGTAAATGTCTTTCCTTTTACTTCTGGAAGATTTTTGATTGTTTCCATAAGCTCTTTTGCTTCTTCTGGCGTATGAGTATAAACGTCAAGAAAATCATACCCCTCGGAATCGTAAAGCTCCTTTAAACTGTTCATATCTATATACCCCAAATTTGCCGGTATGTCGCTAGGTGTAATTGCAGATTTTGACATTCCCTCTGTACCGCTAAAAATTCCTATAATTTTAAAAGTAGTATCGGTAACATCGATATCTGTTTCTGTTATAAATTCAATACTATCGCCAACAGAAAGATTATTTTTATCAGCTAATTCTTTTGAAATTAAAGCAACATAAGAATCATCCGCTTTAATATGACGACCTTCTTCTAATTTGTAAGTTCCATTCAAAAATCTCGTATCCAAAGAAGAATTTAAGACTGCTTGATACGGTGTGGCTAATCCCTCTGTAACCATTGCTGGAAATGGAGAAAAACTTTTCGGCACTCCCCAATATCCCTCGGAACTTTTCGCATTATATCCTATTACATTTTCGAGCTTGGAAATTTTATCAACAATTTTTTCTGTAATAAAATCCCCATTATAAGTATATCCAGAAGCGCCATTTCCAAAGTCCTCTGCCGAACCGTAATTTGCCTGATTGCCTGTGTCAAGTTCAATCCGAACAGAAGCGCCTACCGTTTCTTTGATTTGTTTCGTTCCTTGTCTTACCGCTTTTTCACTGGAAATTGCAATCAACACCGTTGTTGATAGTAATGTAAAAGTCAATAAGAGCAATAAGCTGCGAAGCCGTTGCCTCCAGCAATATTTTATAGCCCGCTTAAAAAAGTTCATACAAATCCTCCTAACTCATTTTTGTTAATATTTCTTTTGGTTTCAATGAAAGCGCCGTTGCACTGGAAATGATAACTGTCAATGTTGTTGTGCAAATTTCAATCAGCAACAACAATACTGCCTTCAAACATTCTAATTGCAAATAATTATGTTGATTTACTGTTTCCATATTTGACGCAGTGTGAATAATGGAATCAAATAGGAAATCGTTTAGTATAGCAGATATGGGAATAAAAAGAATGATCGCCAATATAAATCCTATAAATAACAAGATAAGTGTTTCCCAAACAAATTGACCGATAATTTCTTTTTTATCATTTCCTATAGAAAGCAGAATGCCTGCTTCTTTTATTCGTCCTCTGATCCGCAAGGTCATAATCAGTGTCAATATCACAATTCCTAAAACAGAAACAATTCCGATAAGAGAAGACACTATTTTTTGTATGCTTTCAAGTTGCTCTGCTATTTTAGAAAATTTAAAATCATTTTTTTCTATAATATGATTTTCCCAGTTGATAGAAGTTACTTTTTCTACTTCTTTTGTTATTTCATCAAGCAATAAGGGATCTGATATAAAGAAAGACACTTCACCGTTATATATTTTTTGTTTACCTGAATCAAAAAGCAGTTGACTGTCAGAGAACATGATATTTTCTGCTTTTTTTGCTGTTGGATTTAAACCACTGTCTGTATTATTTTTAATTTCATAAATACCTTTTATTTCTACCGTTGCAAAAGAAGATTTTTCTTTTAATGAATCAAAATATTTTCCATTTTCATTTCCAAGTTCTGCATGATTTAGAGAAATTGTATCTCCAATAGATAATTGATTTGCTTGCGCCAATTCCTTACTGATTAAAATTTTATTTTTATCTTCGGATGTAATATGATTCCCCTCTATCAATCGATATTCTTCATTAAAAAAAGCCTTACTTAAACTGGAATCACGAACAGCTTTGATTTGTCCCATATTACCATCGTCACTATGTCCCACTCCTGCAATAAATGAAATATCCTGTCCTTTTACATAACCGCTTTGCTCAGTATTATATGTTTTTAATTCATTGCCAATAATATTTAATATTTTTTGGATAGAAGTTTCATTGATCGTCGGAGTTCCTTTACTGAAAACTTGCCCGTTTTCTGATGTAAACTGTTCATATGGTCTAATATCAAAAGAAGCCCCTATTGTAGAACGCAAGTCTTTCGATATTTGAGAAATTCCTTGAAGAACGGAACTCCCTGTTAGCAAAGAAAATGAGATAAGGAAAAATACGATACATAGGATAAAGTTTTTTCCTTTTTTGCGAGTTAAATATAAGAAAACCCGCTTGCCTATGTGCATAAAAACACCGTCCTTTCTTTTTGATTGGTTACATCATAAAGCAGGACGGTTTAGATTTGATTTCATTCCTATTTAGTTTTGATTTAGTTTTTGAGAATTTATTGTGATTTTAAAACAAACACGATTTTCTTCATTTTTAATCTGATATGGCAAATGGTGCTGCACTAAAATATTTTTCACAAGGTAAAGTCCTAATCCACTGCCACCAGTTAATTTATTATGTGATTTTTCTACTCGATAAAATGGGGTAAATATTTTATCCAAATCATGATCGGGAATGGTAATACCCTCATTTTTGATTACCAATTCTTTTTCTGAAAGTGTAACATATACATTTGAGTTTATAGGAGAATGACGAACAGCATTACTTACAATATTATGCAATGCCTTTTCAAAAAGAGATTGATTTCCCATAATTTGAATTTGTTCTGTTATCTGCTGATGAATGGTTATATTTTTTTCCTCTGCAAGAGGATATAAATGTTCACAAGTATGCTTCAAAATATTTGTTACAGAGATAGGTTTCATATCATCTATAACTTTTAATTCCAGCTTTGAAACAGATAGAATTTCTTTCACAAGACTTTCCATATTTTCAATTTCATTTAATGTTTCTGGCAAAATCTTTTTTGTATCTTTATAACGTCCGATTTCCATAATCATACTCTCTACCTGCCCCTTGATAATCGTTATAGGCGTTTTCAATTCGTGAGAAGCCGTAGCAAAAAAATATTGCTGTTGTTTGTTCAAATTTTCGATATACCTCACATCTTCCTTTAACTGTTTATTTACAGATTCAAGTTCATTCATCGTATGAGACAATTCTTTTGACATGGTATTTAAACTATTTGCAAGTATTCCGATTTCATCCGTACGCTTTACATTACATTCCCATGTCATATCCAATTTTGCCATACGTTTTGAAACTTCACTAATTTCAACAACAGGCTTCACAATTAAACGGCTACAAATCCAAGCTCCCAAAAACGAAACAAAAAAAATAATGATTAAAAGAAGAGGTAATAATTTTAATAGGGCATTTATTAACTCATGACTTGAAGAAATAGGCGCAATAACATTGAGTATATACGTTTCCACTCTATCAGAAAATTGAATTTCTTGAGCGAAAGATAACATCTCTGTTTTATTTGAGGAAGTTTCAGAAGAATTTCCATACTGATACTTTTGCCCGTCAGCTTGAAATACAATCATTGCTTGATTATCTGAACAAAATGTTTCTAATACATCTTTTGAATTTTGAAATTTTGTTTTAGAAAGTATATTTGTCAATTCTTCTATTTCTTCATTTATACTTTGTGATGATACAGCCACATAACTTTTAGGCAGACAAAACATAATACTTCCATAAATAAACAAGCTGCATAAAATCAAAGAACCTGCAATCCACAAAAAAACTTTTGCACTTAAACTGTTTTTAATTTTCGCTTTCAAGTTTGTATCCCACTCCTCGGATCGTATGAATACATTCTGTATCTAATTTGCGTCGTAAATTCATAATATGTATATTTACTGTCTTTTCATCCCCCATAAAATCATATCCCCACACTTGCTGTATGAGAATATCTCTGGTAAGAACTTGATTCTTATGATTTAAAAAAGTTTGTAAAAGCTCAAATTCAAGCTGTGTCAGATTTACGGGAACATGATCTTTATATACCTCATGGCTATCTATATAAAGCTCTATGCCTTGAGCTGATAGTATCTTTTGCTTTTCTGATTTTTCTTTGAATCGTCTCAGCACAGCTTCTATTCTCATCAAAACAAGTTTAAGAGAAAACGGTTTTGTAATATAATCATCAACTTGCAGTTCAAACGCTCGTATCTGCGCTTCTTCTTCATCCATAGCAGTAAGCATAATAATTGGAATTTTAGACTCTTTACGAACTAATTCACATACAGCATACCCGTCTATTTTAGGCATCATAATATCCAACAAAATAAGAGAGAAGGACTGTCTACGAAAAAGGGAAAGTCCCTCTAAACCGTCGCTTGCTAATGAAACCTCATACCCTGCTTCAATTAATAATTCATATAAAACCGATTGTATTGCCTTTTCATCTTCAATAATCAATATATGTTCTTTCATACAAACACCACCTATGAATTTTATAATTAAAGCAATTCTATCATAGAATTATTTAGATTTGATTTAAAAACACTCCAAATCACTCGTATTTTATTTCCATTTCATCAACTTTATCAACGCGGGAAAGTTTTACACAAATAGTCAAAACATTTTTTGTATACTCTGCTGTGATAGTTCCTCCCATTTTTTCTGTCAAAGTTCTGGCAATCGCCAGTCCTAAACCTGTTGATTTTCTGGCTGTATTCACCGTGTAAAAACGATCAAACATTCGTTCCACTTCTATTTCCGTCAATTCTTCCGCATGATTGGAAAATAAAATTTCTCCGTTTTCTTTCAACACAATTTTCAGATCACCGTCGCTGTATTTGATAGCATTGCTGAGTATATTGCCAAAGATACGAGACAATGCGTTTTCATTTGCCATACACACAATCTTTTTTTCCGGTATGAAAATCTGAGGATTCATATTTTTTTGTTTTAGCACAGAATAATAAGAAGAAATGCTCATTTCTAAAATTCCATTTAGACAGATTCGCTCCATTGCCATATTTTCATCTTCTGAAAGCACAATCGTATACTGGAACAGCTCCTCAGTAAGCTGTTTTAACGCCTTTATTCGATTTTCTATCACATCAAGACTGCTTCTTATGACAGACGAACATTCTTCTTTTTTTAAAAGATCCAGATATCCGCAGATTGCTGTCAGCGGAGTCCGCAAATCATGAGAAATATTTGTGATTGCTTCTTTTAACTCCAAATTTCCCTGTTCATAGCAACGTCTTTTTTTATAAAATAATTCCAGCTGTGTGTTTATGACAGAAGCTAGACTGCACAAATCTGGATCACGGCTGGAAATTTCGATTATGGCATTTGTGTCTTTCTCAATACAAGTACAAAATGCTTTTTTTATTTCTTTTGCAGATTTTTTAAATAAATAAATTTTTATTTGAAGAAAAATATTGTATATCAGAAACAGACATACGCAACACCATAATCCTATTTCCATCTCATAAAATCTCCTATTTTATATCTTTCTGTTTAAATAGATACAAACCTGTAAGATTGGCTGTCACAATAATAAAAACAGAATAGATCATCATTCTTCCGATATTCATATTGTCTTGATTTAAAATTTGTATTGTCTGACCAGAAGGCAGGAAATCTAAAATATTTTGATAGACACTCCTTTTTATTCCCGTTATATACGCCGGATTTCTGACCGTCTCCATGATGGTCTCTCCGTCTCGGATGATTGCCTGATCCATCCATTCTGGCTGGACTAATTTGGAATAAAGAATCCCCGAAAAAATAATAAGCAAGATTGCCAGTAAAATACAGCTCACTGCAGAATTTGTCTTATTAGAAGTTACCATAGAAATCATATGAAAAATAGAAACATATGCCATAGTCATACAGATTCCTGCTGCTCCGATCTGAACGATTTTTTCTACCGGCATTTTAAACATTCCAAAAAATGAAATACCTCCTATCACTCCAACCAGATAAGCCAGTAACACACTTAAGATCCCAACCATCCATAAAATTAATAAATTCGATAAATAAATAGCATTTCGCGAAAAACCGCCGATCAATTTATTTCTGATCGTTCCATCATGATAATCCGTTCCCACATACAAACTTCCAAACACAGCCATTAAAATACCTGTCAGCAGTAAAAAATGAAATACAAACGAATCTGGAGAATACTGTACTCCGCTTTCTTTCATGTAAAAATACTGTGAAAGCATCAAAAAGAAAGAATAAAGCGGCGGAACAAAAAGGCAAGCCAAAAATACCTTACTTTTTCTAAGCCGATACAGACCGGCATAAAATAATCTACTCATGTCTTCCACCTCCCACTAAGTTAATA
>CBCTVZ010000052.1:0-15328 GCA_965150505.1 uncultured Robinsoniella sp.
TCTGTCAATCCCTAAATTTAATACAGCTCCCAGATAATCTCTATGTGTCAGTTGCTCGGCAAAACGCAGGCTGCATGGCTTAATTTCAAGAGTCGCAATGGGAAAAGAAATTTCTGTCTCTTCTTCATATAAATAAAAAGCATCAGGAAGAAAGGCTACTATCTGACGCTCGGCAAAGTCATAGCCTCCAGAAATTTTCCATTTAACAAAAGAAAATTTCTGGAGGTTGCTATGAAAGATATGAAGTTCATTTAAATTTAAAAAATCACTGAATATGACAATATTTTTCATTCTGGATTGATTTGCAAGATCCAGAAGTCGTTTTTCAAATTGTTCATCCATAGCTGATTACCTACTAGAAACGGCTGTGTACGTCAAGCGCTGTTCCCATTCTTTCCTGAAAATCACCAGACAACTCTACTGTCTCCGGTGTAATAACCAGCATTTTATTATTGCTCGGAGAAATCTGTTCAATTCTTCCGCTTAAAGCAAAACAAGTTCCAGATGAAAAATCTACAATACGCTGAGCCTCTTCTGTCGGCGCTTCTTCCAAATTTAAAATTACCGTACAATTATTCCAAAGAGCCTGTGTAATTTGGTAAGCATCATTTAAAGAGCGAGGCTTTAAAACCATAATCTCTCCACTGACAGCCATATTACTCTTCTTTCTAGGACGAATTGGTGAAACCTTGCTAGAGGAAGTGCTGCTCATTACCTGTGCAGTCTGACTCTGGCTTTGACGAGCTGACTTTTGCTTTGAAGCATTTTTTGTCTGGCTGCTCTTAGAACGACGTTTAAAATCATCCTCATCCTCGTCGTCATCTTCATCCTCGTCATCCCGGCTTTTGAATAAACGTTTTTTCGGACGTTCTTCTTCAAAATCATCTACTTCATCATCCAGAAATTCTTCATCATCCATGTCCTCATCATCTGTTAATTTCATTACATTTAAGAACTTATTCAGAACACCCATATTCAAAATCTCCAATCTTTATCGTTTCTCACTTTATGTAATTTCGTTCGCCAAAAATCCCTGTTCCTACACGAACAAATGTGGCGCCTTCTTCTATAGCAATCTCATAGTCTCCTGTCATTCCCATGCTCAGATTGCACATATTAACATTATCAATGTTTTTCTGTTTTATGTCAACAGATAATTTCCTTAAATTTTTAAAATGTACTCGATTTTCTTCGGCATTCTCCACAAATGGAGCGATTGTCATTAATCCTTCAATCTTTAAATGAGGAAGTTTAGAAATAATTTCTACTGCGTCATAGATTTCTTCCTCCATAAATCCAAATTTACTTTCTTCTTTGGCAATATTCACTTCTAAAAGAATCGGGATTATACGATTCTTTTTCGCTGCTTCTTCCTCGATTGCCTGAGCTAGACGGATAGAGTCCACAGAATGAATCATACAGGCTCGATCCACCACATATTTTATTTTATTTCTCTGCAAATGACCGATCATATGCCAATTTATATCTTTTGGCATGGAATCATATTTTTCTCTTAATTCCTGAGGCTTATTTTCGCCAAAATCTCGAATGCCTTCGTTATATACTTCTTCAATCATAGAAACAGGTTTTGTTTTGCTGACGGCGATCAGGGTAACTTCCTTTCGATCTCTTCCTGAACGCAAACAGGCTTTTTGAATCTTCTCTTCTACCTCTTTTAAATTTTTTGTTATCATGGATTTTCACCTCTAAAATTAAAATATAATATGATTTTCTGTCACATCTGAAGCGTTTAAAACAATATGGTCATATTGTGATAAACTGTATACGTCTTCCGCTTTTACAATGCTATATTCCTCATTAGAATCTAAAACATCGACCTCACGAAAGACCGCATATCCCATATTGACATTATAAACACCCATTAATTCTTCTGCTTCTAAAATCTGAAACCGTTCCTCGCCCTTTAATACATAGTCAGCAAGTTGAAAAACCGCATCGTCAATAAAAAAAGAATCCTCTTCTTCACGATAAACGGGAACTTCTACTTCACGGATAATGGCTGATCCATCGTTTGCATATGTTTCTTGCATTAAAGTGATGACGGATGGATTTTCGCCATCATATTGGGCAAATTCTTTTGGTATTTCAAAAAATTCTTTTACTGCCAATGCAGAATTTGGTATTTTCAGTCCTGTTTGTTGGTTGATGATTAATTCAATCTCAATAAAGCGATCTGTCGCAAAACGAATCAATGAATTGCTGATCTCTAATTTTCCAAAATATTGATCTCCATTCTGGATAACAGAAAAATCTGAATTAAAGCTTGTTCCGTCTTTTAAAAAACGAAACCGTATCTGTGACATACCACTTAATTCTCCAAGATATTTATCATTTAATGGAATAATCAAAGACCAATTTTCACTCGTTAAAAGCTTATATACTGGTTCTCCCATCTGGATATTTCGATCTGATCTCAGATTTGTACGTATATAATTTTTTTGATCAAATGTTTCCATCGTAATATCCGATTCAGAAAGATTTTCATAATTATCAATAGAATAAACGATGATACCGGCTTGCGGTGCAGTATAAGAGTTTGTATAACTGATATCTCCAGATTCATTGATTCTGTTCATCGCTTTTTCTGTAACTAAATCTAAGATACTTCCCTGTATATTCGATTTAAAATTGTAAACATTTTGAAAGGAAACTTCACGAAAATTTTCTGAAAATGCAGATGCTTCATTTCGGATACCTGATAAATCTTTTGTAGAAAAAGTAGTATCTTCATCGGAGGATAGATCGCTATTTAAGCCGCCATCATTTACAGAATAAATACTATTTCCTTTTCCTACTTTACTTCCTTCTTTCGCATAATAACTGACAGTTCCGCTTTCTTCAGCTGTCACAATCTGCTCGTCCTTTAAAGCTAATGCTGTAAAATGATAGTTTCCGGATAGCGGACCAGCTGTAACTTCATAAATTGTGACGCGTGAACTGGTCATATAAATAATGAGATTAATTATAATATAGATAAAAATTAGTCCAAATAAAATGGTTCCTATATTAATGCTGAGATGGCGCTTATACCGTACAATTTTTTTATTACTTTTATTTCGTATCAATCTTTTGTCTCCTTTCTTGTGTATTTTATCATGTATTGAAAAATAGCACAACCTTTTGAATACTAAAAAAGTAACATCATATAACTGTATATTCTTTGATAAAGCTGAACATATTATATAAGAATAATTCGTGAAAGTCAATCTGACGCATTATCATGAATAAAATTTAAATAATTGTACAAAATAAGAAAAAAGGAGGAAGATTGATCTATGAAATGGTTAGATTATCTTGCATTGACACTCGTTATTATTGGAGCTATTAATTGGGGACTTATCGGTTTTTTTCAGTTCGATTTGGTAGCTTTTTTGTTCGGAAATCTCTCACTTTTATCGAGAATTATTTATGCAGTTGTTGGAATTGCGGGGCTTTATATGATTCGTTTATATGGTCATATAGAGTAGCGATAAGGCGCTGGAAAAATCTAGCGCTTTTTTTGTTTGTGTTTTTATTTTTTGTTATTAGTATAATTCATACGATAACATATATAAAAGAAAATAAAAGAAAGGAATACACTTTCTTCCTTTCATCCCTCAAATCTTAAGATTTCTTATCTTTATTTTATACCTGCTATTTTCCCATTTTTCTTCTATGTACTCTAAATAGCAGGTATAAAATAAATGTGACTATTCTTTTTATAATATCCCGTCTTTACAGGGAAACGATTACTTTTTCTCTTTCTTTTTCTGGAAGTTCATCCTTATCCATAGAAATGCTTAAAACGAAATTTACATGATACGTTTCACCAATTTTATCTAATTTTTCAAGGGTTCCTTCCAATTTGTCTGCGTCCGCATTTTCCAGATTTGCTATTTTTAAGAAGCTGTCTAAGTACATCTGCTCTAAATCATTATCCTGAGAAAGAATACCACAGATAAAGCCGATAAATTCATCACTGTTTGTGATTGGATAAGCGGATGTATCAATCAAACGAATCTTGTTATTTAATTCATACATATGCTTTGTGCTTTTATCTAAGTATACAATACTGCCATGTGCTGCTTTGATCTCTGTGTTTGCTTTCTCCAACAAATGTTTTGTTTTTCCTTTTCCCTTCTTGCCTGCGATTATCTGAATCATTATAATCTCCTCCTTCAGTTTTGATGTTATTTAGTATTTATGTCTAAAAACACAACTTCTATAAGAATGATTATAGAACATTTGCCGATAAAATACAAGAATTATTTCTTAATTTGTGATAATAATTCTGTCATTTCTGAATAAAGAGTAATTTTAGAATCCGCTTTTAAAATCACAGAGAAGTAAGAATTTCCATATTCATCTTTGCTCAAAATAGAAAGACACGCTCCTGCTTCATCTGTCGTACCTGTTTTTCCTCCAAACACAGTCACATTATCTGGCTGTTCCGATTCGCCTGTCAGGAACTGATTTGTGGAATTCCATGTAATTTCCATCTGATCTCCCTCTGCTGAAATATAGGTCGCTGTATAGGTCTTTTGGCTAATCATATCCTCAAACGTATCATATTTCAATGCTTCCTGAAAAATCAAATAAATATCATATGCCGTTGTATAATGGTTCTCATCATGTAATCCATGCACATTGACAAAATGAGTATTTGTTGCTCCGATTTCCATTGCCTCTTGATTCATCAAAGCCACAAAATTCTCTACGCTTCCAGCTACATGGACAGCGATCGTCATAGCAGCATCATTTCCGGAAGCAATCATCAGACCGTATAGCAACTGTCGAAGAGTGTACGTCTCTCCCGGATCGATCTCACAGATGGAGGAATCTGGATCAATATCTTCGCACTCCCATCCAACTGCTACTTCTTCATCCAGATTTCCATATTTCAATGCAATCAGCGCTGTCATGATCTTTGTCAAACTTGCTGGATATAATCGTTCATGAATATTTTTTGCATATAGAACCTCTTTATTTTCCAGATCAAACAGCTCTGCTGCTTCAGATGTCAGGAAAACTTGATCCGTTCCATAATCTTCTTTTTCTACACATAAATCACCTGCAAAAGAAACTGCTCTCTCGCTTGTCAAAGTTGTCTTTTCTACTCCTAAAACGGGATCAAATAGCGCAAATTGATATTGCAGCTGTGCTTCAGGTTCTCGCCATTTAAAAAAATAGAGTAAGCTTCCAATTATAGCGCAAAAAAGCAGAAAAATAGTACCGCAAAGCAAAGTCGCTTTTCTTCTGCGTTTTTTTCTCATCTTTTCTCGTCTTTCTCTTTGCTCTCTCTCCAAAATCGCCATTTTTTATTAGCCTGCCTTATTTTTTATTTATACATTTCACGCCATTCTAATTCGCCTCGATCAAGAGACTTTATTAGAAGCTCTGCTGTCGCTAAATTTGTTGCCAGCGGAATATTATGTTCATCACATAATCGCAATACATTATTGATATCTGGTTCATGACGTTTTTTGGTCAGTGGATCTCTTAAAAAGATCAATAAATCGATCTGATTATGTTCGATTTGTGCTCCTAATTGCTGTTCTCCGCCCAAATGACCTGCGAGATATTTATGAATGTTTAAATTCGTAACCTCTTCTACTAAGCGTCCTGTCGTTCCAGTCGCATACAATTCATTTTTACACAAAATTCCTCGATATGCAATACAAAAATTTTGCATCAATTTTTTCTTCGCATCATGAGCAATCAATCCAATATTCATAATACTTTCACCCCCCTATCTTTAATATTTTTTTCCCTGCAGTCCAATATTTAGTACAACTCCTATTCCTATAAAAAAGCTAACCAGCGATGTTAAGCCGTAACTGACAAAAGGCAATGGAAGCCCTGTATTTGGCATAAGTCCTGTTGTAACGCAGATGTTCATAAAAGTTTGAAAAACAATTAATGCTCCTACGCCGCAGCAAATTAATGTACCAGTCAGATCACGAGCTTTTCTTCCAATTCTGATACATTCATAAGCAATCAAAAGCTCTAAAAGAATAATCGCACAGCATCCAATAAATCCTAATTCCTCACCTGCAACTGAAAAAATAAAGTCTGTCTGAGGTTCTGCAACAAAATTACCATTCTTTACGGAAGATACGATATTATTATTCAATCCTTTTCCGTAAAGCTGTCCAGACCCAATCGCTATGATCGAATTTGTTTGCTGAATTGCTTCCTCTGCATATTCTGTTGGTCTTAGCCAGGCAAGAATACGTTTTACCTGATATCCTTCCAGCAAAGTTTGTCCAGGCTGTGTAACGATACTAAGAAAAATGACTGCCGCTGGAATACACACCATTATGATACCACCAATTATTTTATAACTCAAGCCTGCAATAAAAAACATTGCACAAAATACAAGAATCAAAACGATACTTGTAGAAAGATCTGGCTGTTCCTTTACAAGAATCCACGGTATTCCTAATAAGATCAAAGAAATAATAATAATTTTCAATTTGCTAATATTCTCTTCATGTTTTGAAAAGAAATAAGCAAAAAATAAAATCAAGATGATTTTTTCTAAGTCTGATGGCTGAAATTGAATACCTGCAATCTGAATCCAACGCTGAGCGCCTTTTACTTCCTCTCCAAAAAAGCGAACAGCAAGCAAAAGACCTATACCTCCTATATAAAGCAGCCATACAAAGTTTAAAATCCATTTATAATCTATGAGAGAGACAATCAACATCATCACAACGCCAAGTCCTAGACCTAAAATCTGTCTCATCTGATAGCTCTCATCTGCACTTCCGATTATCATGATTCCAAGAATTGACAGGGCAAGTACCCATAAAACTAATCGAAATCCATAATCTTTTATCTTGTATTGTTTTAACATAATTACACCCTATTTCTGATTTTTTACGATCTCCAGCCGCACATGCAATTCCTCAGGCTCAATATTAAAATATCTATTTACGATCTGAAAAATATCTTTCTCAATCTGTTCTAGAATTTCTGGTGTGCAGTCTGTGTGATCAGAAATCAACGTAGACTGAATTCTTTCTTTTGCAATCGTTCTTGACCTCGTTTCTTCTCTCCTGCTAAACCACATTATACGACACCTCTCTCACTTTTTTTGAAAAAATGAGAGATTCTCTCAAAAATGCTCTCACTTCTCGAAAAATCGCTGATAGGCACTTCTTCTCCTTCGATTCTCCGGCAAATCTGCAAAAATGCCTGACCTGCCAAAGAATCATTTCCAGCAAGAGGTTCTCCTTGATTTGTAGAAATTACTACGTTTTCATCATCTGTCACAGCGCCGATCAGAGGAATTGATAAAATTTCTGCCACATCTTCTATTGACATCATATTACCCCTGCGAATCATATCTCTACGCACACGATTTACTAGCAACTGCACATCTTTTATCTCATGCGCTTCCAATAATCCAATGATTCGATCAGCATCCCGAATAGCTGACACTTCTGGTGTAGTCACGACAATCGCCCGATCAGCGCCAGCAACGGCATTTTGAAATCCCTGCTCAATTCCGGCCGGACAATCCAGTAAAATATAGTCAAAGCTTTCTCTTAGGCAGTCCGTCAATTTTACCATCTGCTGCGGTGTTACTGCTGATTTGTCTCTTGTCTGTGCGGATGGAAGCAAATATAAATTTGGATATCTTTTGTCGCGTATCAAAGCCTGTTTCATTCTGCAGTTTCCTTCTATAACATCCACTAAGTTATAGACGATTCTGTTTTCCAGCCCCATCACAACATCTAAGTTGCGCAATCCGATATCGGTATCTACCAATACCACTTTTTTCTGCATCCTTGCCAATCCTGTTCCAATATTTGCCGTTGCAGTCGTCTTTCCGACTCCTCCCTTTCCAGATGTGATTACGATTGCCTCGCTCATATTCAGTCCTCCCACTCTCTTTTTTTGCCCTCTTTTGTATTTTTCTTATTCTTCTTTTGTCTGGCTGAGATCGGATAAGACATCCTGTGAGATTGTTTTTATATGAATCCGTTCCTCTTTGATATAAGCTACTTTCGGATCAATCTGATAAGTAGTTGTATCATTCCATTTTACAATGGCGCTGCGTGCTGCCTTATCTGCAATGCGAACCTGTATCGGTCGCAGTATTAAGGCAGCAATAAAACATTCTGCATTTCCAGAAGCTCCTGCGTATACATTTCCTCTGCAGGAACCAATCACCACTATGTTTCCTTTTGATATAACACTTGCTCCGGGATTGACATCCCCAACAATAATAATACTCTTTTCTGTTTCCAAAACTTCCCCTGCTTTTAATGTCCCACGATAAAACTGACCATCCTGTTTTCTTATTTCATCCATAGAATGTTCGACTGCCTTATGGTAATATTCTTCCGATTCTTTTCTCTCATCAATCACACATAAAATATGAATGTGTGAATTGTTTACGATGGTTGAAACCAATTCTTTTTCCTGTTCTTGCGTTAATACCCTTCCAGAAAAAGAAATCGCCATTTTAGCATTTTTAAAAAAATTGGATGCTTCTCTAAATTTATCGGCCACATCAATCAGCAGCTGTGCAAATGGAATTTTATCATCCAGTACCACAATCAACCCATATTTATTACTCTTAATCATTACAGAATGATGATTCATTGTGCCATTTCCCTCTTTCTTTCCTTTAGTCGGTACGTACTGTGTTTGTCGTTCCTTCCTTTGCAACGCCGGAGAGTAATTCTTCCTCATTTTGCAGATGGAATAAATAGCTGACCATATCGCCTGCAATCGCTGCTGAGTTCGCAGAGGTATATCCATTTGTCACACGGACTGCGATTGCATACTGTGGATTGTCATATGGCGCATATCCCACAAAAACTGCATGGTTTGGACGTATCTTACTTTCTTCGGCTGTACCTGTTTTTCCTGCCCACTCGATTGCATCCGTTCCTTCTATGGATGCTGTATTATGAATCACTTGATTCATTCCATATTGAATCGACCCCCAAGCATCTGCGCTTAATGAAATCTGACTATGGATATTTGGAGTCTGTTCTTTAAGAACCGTTCCCGTTGTGTCCGTAATTTTATCAAGCAATGTCAGATCATAACAAGTTCCCCTGTTTGCAATGGTTGCCACATATTTTGCTAACTGTGTCGTAGTATAGGCATTGTTACTCTGTCCCATGGCAGCCGGCGCTACCGCTACATCCGCCATCTGCGGATCACTTTCTGCAATTTCTATTCCTGAATTATCATCTAATCCAAATAAGGCCGCATATTGCATTAAACGCTCTATACCAACACCATCTTCGGATTCCGCTCCTCCATTAAATCCAAGCCAATATCCGACGGTATTAAAATAATAGTTGCAAGATTTTTCTATTGCTTCTGATAAAGTCAAAACGCCATGATTTCCCGGAGAAATCCAACAATTAATATTTGGTGTTACTTCCTCAAACGTTCCTTTACATTCAATGGACTCCCCTGGACTGATAATGCCTTCTTCGATTCCTGCCACAGCTGTTATCATTTTAAAGGTAGAACCTGGAGCAGTTACCTCCTGAGTAGCACGATTATAGAATGGACTTGATAAATCATTTGTCAAACTTATAAAATAGTCCGAATCTATACTATTAGCAAGACGGTTATTGTCATAGCTTGGATACGTTGCACATGCCACAACATTCCCTGTATTGACATCCGTCACAACAAGAGATCCAGAGCAAGGAGCAAGCGCAAGCTGCGCCGGTGTAATTTCCAGAGAATATATTTTCGCTCTCATGAAATCATATGGCATATAAATTCCTGCTGCCAAAGAATTATAATCCTCATCATTCCACTCAATGATTTCCTGCTCAAATAATAACAGACAAATCTCTGTGCCGGTCAATGTTTCATCTGAAATCATATAGCGGTATACATATTTTGAAAATTCCAGATCATCTGTCAGATATGCGGAAATGGAATCTGCAAGTGCTGAATAAATTTCATCGGAATTCAGATATTGGTTTTCTTCTGTTACTTTTGATACATCAATCCAATTTTTTGAAATTGCATAGGTCAGATATTCTCTCAGACTGATTGTCCCATCCTGCCATGCTTTATACGTCTCATCTGACTGATCTACCGTATCTTCCAATAAAATTCCACTTTCAATCAATGTGGTATCTGCTATATACGTCTGATATACCTGATACTCTTGACTTAAATCATTGTATATCGTTGGCGTTTCACTGACCAGTTCTTCCTTCAATGTTGTAAAAATTTCTGCTTGTCTTGCCGCAAATTTTTGATAAATTCCCTGTTCAAATGCGGTTGCATCTTCACTCGACAAATGCGCAATATCAATGACATTATTCTTAAATAAAGCATAATATACATCATAAATTGGAATTCGTATATTATCAGGATTCGCCAGCTCTTCTAGATATCCTTCCGGATAAAATTCCGTATTTTCAATCATACTGTATAAAATACCTGCAATACGTTGTTCCAAAATTTTATATGCCGCAATCTGGGTTTCATGGTCGATCGTAAGATATATGTCACTGCCGGCTGAAGGACTGATATAGCTCTCTTCTTCCAATACTTTTCCCATATTGTCTACATAAAAAGTCTGACTTCCCTTTTCCCCTTGCAGTTCAAGTTCAAAATAATTTTCTAATCCAGATTTTCCGACAATATCTCTTCGGTTATAAGAAGAATCTTCTTTCGTCAATTCTTCTAACTCTTCTTCTGATATTGGTCCTGTATATCCAATAATTGGCGCAAAATAGATCGCATCGTTGTAAACACGAATCGTATCCTCCACAACATCTACGCCTAAGAATTTATCTTTGTTTTCCATAATAACAGCGACCGCTTCTTCACTGATATCTTCTGCAATCGTGATAGACATATATTTTTGGTAGCTGTTTGCCGCAAGCGCGCTGCGCAGTGTAGCTAACTGCAAGGTTTCTCTCATCGTCAATTCTGATGGCAGCCCATTTTGTAATAATTCCTGCTGCGTATAATCTCCTAAGATTCCATAGTAGTCATCGCTGCACAGTTCTTCCATCATGGCAGCTGCATCTATTTGCTCTTCTTCATCTGTCAAATCCTCAATGTAAATTCTTCCATAGACATCCGCCTTAAAACGCATTAAATTAAAACCGGTTTTTGCAAATTCATAATTTCCGGAACTATTTATGCGAATACCAAAGTCGCTGATCACTTCACTTCCATGTTCTTCAATAATTTTGATCAACTGATAAAAGATGCCGTTTAATTTTAGATTTTTTTCTTTTACGGTCTCATAACTTCCCACATCTTCAAAGGTCACACAATACACCAATTTGTTATATGCCAGCGGATATCCATTGACATCATAAATATTTCCTCGCGTTCCATTCAACACTTTTTCTTTTTTGATCTGCATGGTAAAGTTATTCTCATAGTCTTCTCCCCTAATAATCTGCAGAACAAACAGACGTTGGATTAAAAATCCTCCTAAAATGAAAAATACGATTGCCAATATTAAAATCCTAGAGCTTAAATTTTTTTTCATCTTAGATTTCATATGTTGAAACAAATTTTATCACCCCTTTAACTCTGTCTTTTCTAGCCATCGGTTCAGACGATATATTATTTTATACATTAAAATTGTCATTACCAGCGTATAAAGTACTTCTGGAATGATAATACGCCTTAAGTAATAAAAAAATTCAATCCTTCCTCTCAGCAAAAACATAATTATATAGACAGCTATTCCATACGCCAGATCACTGATCGTTACAAAAAATATAGGCATTCGTATATCATCGTCATAAAAAATATGATAAAAATATCCATTGATATATCCTACCGCCGTATAAAGAAATGCGTTGATCCCAATCAGCTGTCCTACAGAAAGATCCATCAGCAGTCCACACAAAAATCCGATCCAGATTCCTTCTCTTTTTCCTCGTATAAATCCAAACGTCACTGTTACAATCAACAACAGATTTGGCGCAATGGAGGCAATGGAGAATTGCTGAAATAAAGTAGATTGAAGAATAAAGCAGAAAAATATCATCAATATCACCGTGATTTTTCTTTTCATACGTCTCTACTCCTCCGTGCTAGCTGTTTCTTTTTCTGATGGTTCACTCTCTGTCTGAGTCTGATTTTTTACATTTTCAAAATTAGATTCTCCTGTCTCTTTCAGTTTTGTGATTACAAGCACTTCCTGTAAATGTTTAAAATCTACAACCGGTGTAATATATCCTGATTTCGTCAGCTGATTGCTGTCACTTGACAAATCGCTGATATATCCGATTAAAATACCAGGAAGATATTTCTCACTGACATGAGAGGTCACTACTTTTGCGCCAATCGAAACTTTATCCTCTTTGTCCATCAATTTGCTCAACTCTAATTTTCCTTCATCCAGCAAGCTAAGATTGCCGGATACGATACAGACATCTGATGTTGTAGAAACCATTGCACTGACATTGCTGTAATCATCACAGACTGCGCGAACAGTGGCCCAATTTTTGCCTACTTCTGTCACGATTCCTACCAATCCGCTTCCTGCAACTACATTTTGATCTACCTGAATGCCATCTTCGCTTCCCTTATCAATCGTAAAAAGATTAAACCAATTTCCTGATGTCTTTGCAACAATTCTTGCTCCCACTTTTGGATAATCTTCGTATTGGCTGTCTAACTCATACAGTTCTCTAAGACGATTTAATTCTTCTTCATTTCTTAAAAGCTGTGTATTTTCTGCTGTTAGCTCATCTACTTTTTTCTGAAGCGCCTGATTCTCTTCATAGATGTTGGCAGAATCCTGAAAATATACACCTTTATCAGTAATCCATGTTCCGATCTGATTGAATCCTTTTTGTACCGGAACAATCACAAATTCTGCTACCTGTTTTAATGGGCCTGATACCACGTCTGTTGTAAACGTAAGTAAGATCAAGACAAAGCAGAAAATCATCACAAAAATAAAAATATATTTGCTTTTGATTGAATCATTTGTTTTCTTTTTCATATTGCTTCCTCTTTTTATTACATCATTTTTCCTGTCAGATCTTTTAAAGAATACGTATATTTTCTATATTTTTTGGGTTCATTCATAATTTTAAGAAGTCCCCGTATTGTGCTGAAAATCGGATATTGAACAGGATATACCCTTGTTTCAATTTCTAAACGTATAAAATCCGCAATGTTGGGGATTAAAGAAACACCTCCTGTCAAATATACACCGCTTCTTTTAATATCCTGCAGAATCTGAGGCGGGGTTCTCTCAACTACTGATTTTATATTTTCTGTAATCTCTCCTAAGATTTCTAAAAGAGCAAAACTGACGGCGCTTGCTGGGATAGCCGCTTCTCTTGGAAGTCCTGATAAGGTATTGACTCCCCATACTCGCATCTCTCTTTCCTGACCTTGCAGAAGATAAGCCAAATTATTTTTTAACATCTCTGCTGTTTTCATTCCGATACTCAGATTAAAGTTTCTGCGAACCATGGTACAGATTGCCTCATCCATACTCCTGCCTCCAATTTTCAGCGTCTTGCTCAGTATAATTTTTCCGCCGCATATAACAGAAATTTCTGTAGTCTGTGCTCCAATATTGATCACCATATTTCCTCTTTGTTCTTCAATAGGAAGCTCCATGCCAACCGCATCTGCAATACCTTTTTCTACTAAAAATACTTTTTTCGCCTTGATTCTTCCTTTCAGCGTCGAAAAATAAGCTCTCTTTTCCACTTCTGATATATTATTGGGAACTGCAAAATAAAGCTGAGGCCGCCGCATACGAAATGCTGCACATTTTTTTAAAAATTTCCAAAGTACAATTTCCATATTCTGGGTATCTGCGATCACGCCTCCTGCCATCGGACATGTTGCTTCCACGCAGCCAGGTGTCTTTTCATACATTTCAAATGCTTTTTGCCCCACTGCAATCACATGAGTCTGATCCCGAATTGCAATCATATTTCTCTCCGTTAAAAATTTTCTTTCATCTCGATCACTAATCTTAATCGTATCGTTTCCCATATCTACACCATATGTATTATGAAATAACATAATTGCTCTTCTCCTTCGCTTCTCCGTGTCATAAAGCTTTTACAGAATCTCTCCATCCTGTCTAAAACAATAAACCACTTTCTCTAAAACTCACATAACGATGATCTCCGATAATCAAGTGATCCAGCAATTCAATTCCTATCAAGTTTCCAGATTCCTGTATTCTTTTTGTAACTGCAATATCTTCCTTGCTCGGTTTTGGATCACCGCTTGGATGATTATGTATCAAAATTATATAAACTGCATGATAATGCAATGCACGAATAAAAATCTCTCTAGGTGAGATCAGAGATGCGTTTACTGTCCCCTTTGAGATCACTTCTTCTCCTAAAAGATGGTTTTTTGTATTTAGCATCATCACGATCAGCTGCTCTTGTTCACAGTGTCGCAAATCCTCCATACAGTATCGTGCGATGGATGCAGGATCTTGAAAAGATAAATGATCTTTTGCAGAAGCCTTTGCCATCCTTTTTGAAAATTCGGCAATACATTGAATCTGCATCGCTTTAATCTCCCCAATTCCTTTAATCTGCATTAAATCTTCCATTGACAGATGATACAATCCAAGAAGACTGTCTTCTACTTTCGAGGCCTCCAAGATATGCTCGGCCATCTCTAATACATTCATAGAGGACGATCCTGTACGCAGCATAATAGCCAACAGCTCTGCGTCTGACAGTGAATGTGTACCGTATCGTTTACATTTTTCATACGGACGTTCTTCTTTTCGTATTTCTTTTATAGACCGCATTCTTTTTTCTGACTCTCTCCCCAAAAAACTGCCTGTCTTAATTTTAACATTTTATCATAGAATAAATCTCTTGTATACATATGGAATCTTAATTTATCTTAAAATTTCCTATAACGAACGGCGATCTGCTCTGCTACTTTCATTCCATCCATTGCTGCTGACATAATGCCTCCGGCATAACCAGCTCCCTCTCCACAAGGATATAATCCTAAAATATTGCTCTCTAGCGTATCTCCTCTCTCCATTCTGATTGGGGAGGATGTCCTGCTCTCTACGCCTGAAATGACGGCATCTGCTCTGTCAAATCCCTTAATTTTTCTTCCAAATGCCTTAATTCCCATCTCTAAAGACAGCGCAACCTCTTTTGGAAAGCATCCCCGCACATTTGCCAATTCCCATCTTCCGCAGATCTGCGGTTTTACATTTCCAAGTGCTTTTGTGACTCGATCTGCGCAAAAATCTTCAAAACACTGGACTGGTATGTTTCCTTTTCCAGCTTTATATGCTGCCTCTTCTAGTTTTCTCTGAAATCGCACGCCTGCAAGTGCATCCTCTCCC
>CBCTVZ010000053.1:0-15115 GCA_965150505.1 uncultured Robinsoniella sp.
AAAAACACTATTTTTATCTTATATTTATTAAAAAAATTTTTCTTTATAAAAAACATATCAAAAAAAACAATCTTTTTATTAAAAATTGTTAAAAAAACTGAAAACAATTTTGAAATTCTAATAGATAATTGAAATTTTAATTTAAAATCAAAGACAAGACCCCATAGAAAGAATTTATCAAAAACTATAAAATAGAATCATATTTGAAAGGAGGTTTAGCTTATATGAAAAACTTAAAAAAGAAATCTATGGTAGCATTGCTGACATTGCCTATGGTCATTGGAAACGTAGCCTGTGCAGGAGCAGGCAATTATCCCCATGCCGATCTGCAGGAAGGCGGAGTCTGGTATGAACTGAATATAGGTACTTTTTTTGACAGTGATGGAGATGGCATTGGCGATTTCAAAGGTGCAGAAAAGAAACTTAGCTATCTGGAAGAGCTTGGTGTTACAGGAATATGGGTTCAGCCGATTAATAAATCGAATGCTTCTCCTTACAGCACGATTGATTATTATGGGCTGAATACAAATTATGGAACGATGCAGGAACTGAAATCTTTCCTCGCTTCAGCAAAAGAAAAAAACATTCGTGTCATTATGGATCTTGTCATCAATCACTGTGCTTACAACAATCCATGGTTTGAATCCGCACTGGAAGGTCCAATTCTGGAGAATGGAAGCAAAAACAAATACTTTGACTGGTTTAATTTTGTTCCAAAGACTGCTGATTTTGTAGATAAAACCGCCCTTGAAATTCAAGAAGAAAGAAATGCCTATGAAAAAGAACACGGAAATCTGGATGGATGGACAGAACAATATCCTATGACAGGCGGAACGTATTCTGGTGACAATGCAAATGGCAGATTTGAGTCCGTATGGTGGACAACGGACCAATTAGAAGAGGATTCTCCATATTTTGGAAAAGAATTTGATTATACATGGATTGATATTTTCCAAGACAATGTGCCAGATTTGAATTTTGATAACCCGGAAGTGCGTCAAGAATTTATTGATTGTGCAAATTTCTGGTTAGATCTTGGCTTTGACGGATTCCGATTAGATGCAGCCCGTCATATTTTCGGCGATTATCTCTCTAATATTTACAGCGATGAAATTTTTGCCAAAAATATGGAGTTCTGGCAGGAATTTAGTGAAGGTGTTTATGCTGAACATCCAGACGCATATTTGATCGCTGAGATATGGGACAAAGATGCCAGCCATATGATTCCATTTATTACTGGTGGATATCTCGACAGCCTTTACAACTTTAATCTCGGAAGCAAAATGTTGATGGCAGCTAAAAATGAGTCTACCGCTTATCAGTATGTAGAAGGGGAAGATCCACTGACCGATAAGACAAGCACGGATTTGAATCTTGTAGAAGACCTCAAAGCATATTATACAACCTGCAATGCTGCTTCTAATGGCAATTTCATTGATTGTCCATTCCTTTCTAATCACGATCAACAACGTGTAATGGCACAGTTAGAAGGAAACAAAGATCATGCCCGCACAGCAGCTTCTCTTCTTGCAACAATGCCTGGAAATATCTTTATGTATTTTCAGGAAGAGCTTGGTGCAACACAGTCTCGCAGCTCAGATGGTCCAATCAAAATGCCTTGGACAGCAGATATGGCGGTAGAAAATCTTTCTGTGGAAGATGCCGAAGCAGGAGAAAATCCGTTATATACTTATTATAAAGAAGTTATGAACTTAAAGAAAAACTGCGATGTATTGAGAAATGGCGATATTGATATTTATGAGACAGACGATCAAGGAATCGTATCCTTTATCCGTATGACAAAAAATGAAAGTGTACTGGTGCTGGTAAACCTTACTGGTGAAGTAAAAGAACTAGATCTTGCTCCATCAGAAACTTATGGAGAATTTACACAAATTCTGTTTCAGAGTACCGATGATACACAAAGCAGTTTAGATCAAAACCATGTCACTATTCATCCATACTCCTTACTTGTTCTTGAGTAATTAAAAGATTACAGAAAAAAGCTGTTATAAAAAACTTGATATTTTTTAAAATTGTTTTATCATTTTTAAACATTTTTTCATTTTTTATTCTGCTTTTTCCGATTGTTAAAAGAATTGTGTAAAAGACTCCATAGAATAAAAAAATCTTCTGTTTTATAATATCCTTACCAAGTTACAGGAGGAAATTATGATGAAAAAGAAGTATTTAAACAAATTTATTGCAGTCGGACTTGCTTCTTCTATGCTCTTAGGAAGTCAGCTCGTTTCATTTGCCGCTGAAGATTCTGGCGCACGTTTTACTGCAAAAGATGGTGTGATTGATGAGCAGTCTGGCGATGTCTTCTACGAAATTTTCGTGCGTGCTTTCCGTGATTCCAATGGGGATTCCATCGGAGATTTTAAAGGTGTAGAAGAAATGGTTCCTTATCTTGCTGATTTAGGAATTACTGGAATCTGGCTGATGCCAATTACAGATTCAAACAGTGAACATTGCTACAATGTCAGAAATTATTATGAAGTAAACAGTCAGTATGGTACAATGGAAGAGTTCCAGAGTATGCTTGATACTTGCCACAAATATGGTATCAAAGTAATCATGGATCTCGTTGTAAATCATTGCGGTTCTGACAATGTTTGGTTTGAAGAAGCATTAAAAGGACCTGTTTTGGAAGATGGCAGTGAAAATCCTTACTGGAGCTATTTTACTTTCGTTCCATCGGATGCAAAATTTGTAGAAAAAACAGCAGATGAAATCCACAATGACGAAGTTCTCTACGAAAAAGAACATGGCAGTTTAGAAGGTCTTGAAAAAGAATATCCTTTATATGACAATGCTACATATGGACCGACTCAAACAGTATGGAGAGAATCCGAAACATTACCAGAATACAAATACATCGGTATCTTTGGTGGTGGAATGCCAGATCTGAATTACTCCAGTGAAGCGCTTCAGGAAGATATAAAAAATGTAGCAAAATTCTGGTTGGATAAAGGAATCGATGGTTTCCGTCTCGATGCAGCACGCCATATTTTTGGAGATTTCTATTCCAACATTTATAATGATTATATTTCAGGAGAGAATCAGGCATTCTGGGAAGATTTCCGTTCTGACATCGTCGCAGAATATCCAAATGCTTATCTTGTAGGTGAAGTTTGGGAAAAGAACACAGACAATATGGTTCCATTCATCTCAGAAGGCGCTTTAGACAGTACATTTGATTTTAATTTGGCTAATAAAATCTATGAGGCAGTTTCCAATGAATCTACTGCATATGATCCTTCCGCAGTTGCTCCTGAAAATCAGCTTTCAAAAGAAAATGACTTGAATCTTGTCAGCGATCTTGTCAGCTTCTACAATAAATTTGGCGAAGCTTCCAATTACAACTTCATTGACTGTCCATTCAGTACAAACCATGACCAGAACCGTATCATGAGTTTATTCAAATATCAGTTTGATCCAGAAGCTGCTGATATCAATACAGCAAATCCTTTAAGAGATGAATCCGAACAGTTAATCCTGCGTGAGGATGCTGATAAAGCTATGGATCATGCTAAAGTTGCTTCCTCTCTTCTCCTGACTATGCCAGGAAGACCATTCATCTATTACGGTGAAGAAGTCGGATTAGACGGTATGAAACCTGACAGCAGCATTCGCGAATGTATGCCTTGGTTTGAAGAGCCATTTGAAGCAGATGGATCTGCCAAAGAAGGACTGGCTAACTATGGTGAAACACTCTACAGTTTAGGTGGAGAAGCTTCTGTAGAAGCACAGATTGATCAGCCTGATTCTCTGTACGCGCACTATAAAGAAGTGATTCATGCCCGCAAACGCATTCCTGCATTGATGAATGGCGATATTGATGAATACGATTTAGGTTCTCAGCAGATTGTATCTTATATTCGTATGACAAAAGATCAGCGTGTTCTTGTTGTTGTAAACCTTTCTGGTGAAACAATGACTCAGGAATTACCGGTAGATCCAAACTATGGTTCTTTCCATCGCGTATTATTCCAGTCTTCTCAGGATACTGTCAGCCAGTTAAACGACAGCACTTTGACATTAGCTCCTTATTCTATGATCGTTTTAGAATAATAAAAATTGTTTTTTCTGAAATGAAGTAAATGATTTATGTTTTAAAATAAATAAGAATACGTTCTAAAAAAATATTGGGAGATATGATGATACTATCATACCTCCCAATATTACTTTTATTGAACTCCTTATACTTCTACTGTATCAAATCCCAGATCATCCATCACTTCTTTTGCAAGCGCAACCTCTTTTTCACCGCCATTTATCTTATCTTTTTTGTTTTCAAGAGATACTTCAAATTTTAATCCTTCTCTCTCCATTGCTTTTGTAATTCTTTCTACACACTTTCCACAGTGCATATCTTCTGCTTTTAATACTGTCATCTTTTTTCCTCCTATTTCATCATTTTTTGAATGGTATTACATAATTCATCCACAATTTCTTCATCGCCGTTTTTAATTTTTCCGACAACGCAGCTTTTAATGTGGTTTGAAAGCAAACATTTATTGAAGGCGTTCAGGGCTGACTGAATCGCTGATACCTGAGTCAGAATATCTACGCAATATCGTTCGTCTTCCACCATCTTCTTAATCCCTCTCACCTGACCTTCAATCCGATTCAGACGGTTCATCAAATCTTTATATTCTATCATCTCTCGATGTTTATGCCTCTCGCAATTTTCACATCGTTTTTCTTCCATCCTTGCATTCCTCCATTTATTCGTGCATTTTATTTTTATAATTTTACACGTTTCAGACGAAGTGCATTGCTTACAACAAGCACGGAACTACAGGACATAGCAAATCCGGCAATCATCGGATTGAGCAAAGGACCGCCAAACGCATACAACAATCCTGCTGCCACTGGAATTCCTAATGTATTAAAAATAAATGCCCAAAACAGATTTTGTTTGATATTTCGGATCGTCATTTTACTTAGACGAATCGCTTTATATACATCCATCAAATCAGATTTCATAAGGACAATATCACTTGACTCTACTGCGATGTCGCTTCCGCTTCCAATCGCACATCCAATGTCTGCCTGAGCAAGCGCTGGCGCATCATTGATGCCGTCGCCTACCATCATGATTTTCTTTCCTTCTTTTTGAAGATGTTCCACGACAGCCGCTTTATCTCCTGGCAATACTTCTGATACAACACGGTCTACATGAACCTGACTTCCGATATATTCTGCCGTCCGTTTGTTATCGCCTGTCAACATTACAACTTCCACACCCATTTTTCGGATTTTATCAATCGCCTCTATACTTGTACTTTTTATGGTATCCGCTACGCTTATGATTCCAACCAGTTCGTTATTCTCCACAACAAACATTGGTGTCTGTCCTTTTTGCGCAATTTCATCAGATGATTTTTTAAATTCTCCCAGATCTATATTTTGTTCCTTTACCATTCGTTCATTTCCGATCCAGATTTCTTTTCCATCAAGTCTTGCATGAATTCCGCGTCCTGTCAAACTTTCAAACTGTTCTGGCGCTTTTAATTCCATTCCCTGATTTTGCGCTTCTTCCACAATCGCATTTCCAAGAGGGTGTTCGGACACTTTTTCGCAACATGCTGCAATACGCAAAAGCTCTTCTTTTGAACCTTTTTTTGTCAATACTTCAATCACTTTTGGCTTGCCTTCTGTCACAGTTCCAGTCTTGTCTAAGACGACTACCTCTGTTTTATGTGTCACTTCCAAGGCTTCTCCACTTTTAATTAGAATACCATTAGAAGCTCCCACGCCTGTACCAACCATAATTGCCGTCGGTGTCGCAAGTCCCAACGCACACGGACATGCAATGACAAGAACCGATACAAAAATCGTTAATACAAAAGATAATGGATGACCTGTAAAACTCCAGATTAATGCGGCAAGCAATGCAATTCCCATCACGGTTGGAACAAAATATCCTGCAACAGCATCCGCAAGTTTAGAAATCGGCGCTTTTTTCCCCTGTGCGTCTTCCATTAATTTTATGATCTTTGCCAAGGTCGTATCGCTTCCTGTATGTGTCACTTTTATCTGCATTGCTCCATTATAGTTCATACTGCCGCCGATAACCGTGTCCCCTTCTTCTTTCTCGATTGGAATGCTTTCTCCTGTCAGCATGGATTCGTCCACACTGCTGTTTCCTGAAATCACTTCACCGTCAAGAGGAACTTTGCTTCCTGGTTTGATCAGCAAAATATCTCCTTTTTTTACTTCTTCTACAGGAACTTCTTTTTCTTTTCCATCTGTGATCCGAATGGCTGTATCAGGGGCAAGCTGCATCAATTTTTGAATCGCCTCTGATGTTTTTCCTTTGCTTCGGCTCTCCATAAATTTTCCAAGCATCACAAGAGTTACGACAACTGCCGCGGATTCAAAATATAAATTATGTGCATATTCTGGATGACTTGGAATTAAGATTGTCATAATTAAACTGTATAAGAATGCGCTTCCTGTTCCGATTGCAACAAGCGAATCCATATTTGGATGGCCACGAAACAGTGTCTTAAATCCTACAATATAAAATTTTCTTCCACAAATCAAAACAAGTACCGTCAAGATCAACTGTGCCAGTGCAAAATTCAGAGGATGCGTTTCCATATTCAAAAATTCTGGCAACGGTAACGGAAATGGAAGCATATGTCCCATAGAAATATATAAGAGAGGCACTGCAAAACAAATACTAAAAATCAATCTTTTTTTCATCTCATGATAGGTGTGTTCCGATTCTATTTTTTCCTCTTCTTTTTCTTTTTTTATTTCTTCTGGAACTTCTAGTTCTGCCTCAAATCCTGCACGCTCCACTTTTGCTATAATTGCTTCAGGACTTACTTTTTCTTCATCATATTCTATGGTCATACGATTTGTAGCAAGATTTACCTGACTTTCTTTCACGCCATCTATCTTTCGTGTCACACGCTCCACTGCACTGCTGCAGGAAGCACATGTCATCCCTTTTATCAGATAGCACTCTTTTTTCATCTATTTTTCCCTCCTCTCAATATACCTTTACGGGGTATATGTATATAGTATTCTTATTTGTATTTTTTGTCAAGATCCCTTTTCGTTAAATTTTCATTGAAACTTTCCATTGAATCCCTTATACTGTGAACAGAAAGGTGGTTTTTTTATGAGATATGTTGATTTACATGTACATTCAAACTGTTCAGATGGAACATTTTCTCCTTCCGAGCTTGTATCGTATGCACTGCAAAAAAATTTATCTGCCTTTGCGCTGACAGATCACGACACGACTGCTGGAATTTCAGAAGCGCTTGCTGCTGCTGAAGGCACACCGTTAGAGGTAATTCCCGGCATTGAATTTTCTACTGAGTATAATGGAAAAGACATCCATATCGTCGGACTTGATATTTCATATCAATCTGAATTCTTTCAAAACCAACTCCAAAATTTTCAGGACTCTAGAGAAATACGAAACAAAAAAATGATCGCCAAAATGCAGGAATGTCAGATTTCTATTTCATGGGAAGAGATGGAAAATCTCTTTGGTGATGCAGTATGGACACGAGCTCATTTTGCAGAATATCTTCGCCAAAAAGGATATGTAAAAAGCACAGAAGAAGCTTTTCTTCGTTTTCTGGGAGATCATGCTCCTTGTTTTGTCGCACGTGAAAAAGTTTCTCCGGCACAGGCAGTACGCTTAATCCGCGATACAGGAGGAATTGCTGTGCTGGCTCATCCTGTTTTGTATCGTTTAACAGATAGCGAACTTGCTTCCCTTATTACATCCTTAAAAAAAGAAGGACTCATTGGCATTGAAGCAGTCTATTCTACTTATTTAGGATATCAGGAAGATGCGATGCGTCGTTTTGCAAGACATCACGATCTTTGTATCTCAGGCGGAAGCGATTTCCATGGTCTTATCAAGCCTCTCATTGATCTTGGATGTGGCAGAGGCAATTTAAAAATCCCATATTCCTTCTTAGATACCATGCGTCAGCGCCGTTTAGAACAATATGGGAATGTTTGATAAAAAAGTTGATAAAAAATAAAAAAAGAAAGGATACATACTTATGACATTCAGAGAACAATTTATGGCTGGAATGATTGAATTTGATGAAATTTTTGACTATACGGAAGATTGGAATTTCAGCGATGAAATCTGTACCCTCCGTGAATACCTTGGTCTGACAGAGGAAGAAGAAGACATCTGGGTCAGTCAAAGCGACGACGCTTTGGAAGTCTTTATGACAAATGAACGGAAAGGAATGGAAAAACAATGACCTCATCGAATAAAAATACGAAAATCTTATTTACTGATCTGGACGGCACTCTTTTTGACGATCAAAAAAATATCTGTCCAGAAAATCGCAATGCGATAAAGCGCGCCCTTCTTGCTGGTCATAAAATTGTAATCACAACAGGGCGACCTTTGTTTAGCGCTAAAAAGCTGTGTGAAGAACTCCATTTAACAGAAAAAGGATGTTACTGTATCTGTTTTAATGGAGCGGTCATTTATGACTGTTTTGCTCAAAAAGCAGTCTATAAAAAGACACTTTCCCATGAATCCGTGCGTCGTCTTATGGATGAAGCTCAAAAAGCGCATCTTCACTCTCAGACGTACTCCGATACCCATGTAATATCTGAGCTATCAAATGATGACTTTGATCAGTATGCTTCGATCTGTCGTGTCGCACATAAAACCGTTCCTGATGTTTTAAAAGAATTAGGCTGCAATCAGGCTGCAAAAGTTTTATTAATCGGGGATCATGAAATTTTAGAACAATTCCGCATCCAGACACTTCCATGGCGTGAAGGAAAGATTGACGCACTCTTTTCCTTTGACCGTTATCTGGAATTTGTCTCAAAAGACGTTTCAAAAGGAAATGCCATCAAAATCTTATGTGATATTTTAGATCTTCCTCTCTCTGCTTCTATCGCAGTTGGGGATGCTGAAAATGATATTTCTATGATCCAGACGGCTCACATTGGCGCTGTTATGGTCAATGCTCCTGACACCATAAAATCTTATGGAAACTATGTGTCAACTCTTGACAATAATCATGGTGGAGTTGCTGAGATTATCGAACGGTTTATGCTCAAAACAGACGATACCTCAGAACAGTGAGAAATCATATCTTCTAAAAAGCAATAAACCTCTTCGCAAAAATAAATTGCGAAGAGGTTTGTTATTTTGTTTATGTTATTTTAATTCTGAAAACGTCTCTTTTTATCTTTCTTCTTCTATCGGTTCTGCTGGGATAAAGACTCTGCTTTTCACGGGATCTTGCGGTACTTTTGCGCGCTCAACAGCTTCTTTACAGAAATAATTTTGAGAATCTAATAACACTTTTCCTCTCTTATCTTGTTTTATATACTTATTATCAGGCTGCAGAAGATGAGCTTTTACATTGTCTTCTAACTGAATTTTCAAAATGTGAAATACTTCTTTTTTCAGTCTCTCACATTCTACTGGAAACAGAATTTCAACTCGTTTATCCAGATTTCTCGGCATCCAGTCAGCGCTTCCCATATAAATTTCTTCCATTCCATTATTCAGGAAATAGAAAATACGGCTATGTTCCAAAAAGTTTCCTACAATCGAGCGAACCGTAATATTTTCGCTTACTCCTGGAATCCCTACTTTGAGACAGCAAATTCCGCGTATAATTAATTCAATCTTTACACCTGCCGCGGATGCTTCATATAACGTTGCAATAATATTTTGGTCACAAAGAGAATTCATCTTTGCAATAATATGCGCCGGTTTTCCTTCCCGTGCATTTTGTGTCTCTCGTTGAATCAATCTGACAAATTTATTTCTCAGCCAGATCGGCGCTACCGCAAGGCGGTTCCATCGTTTTGGTTCTGAATATCCGGAAAGCATATTAAATACAGCTGTAGCATCTTCTCCAATCGGTTCTGAACACGTTAAGATTCCACAGTCCGTATACAATTTTGCTGTAGAGTCATTATAGTTTCCTGTTCCCAAATGAACATAGCGGCGTATTCCATCTTCTTCTTTTCGGACTACCAGTGTAATCTTGCTGTGTGTCTTTAATCCAACCAAACCATAGATAACGTGGCATCCAGCTTTTTCCAGCATTTTTGCCCAGACAATATTATTTTCTTCATCAAATCTAGCCTTTAATTCTACCAATACAGAAACTTGCTTTACATTTTCTGCTGCATGGGCAAGTGCCGCAATAATCGGTGAATTTCCACTTACACGATATAAGGTCTGTTTAATTGCCAGCACATCTGGATCTTTTGCCGCCTGACGCACAAAATCTACAACTGGATCAAATGTCATATAAGGATGATGCAATAAAATATCTCCTTTTCGTATCTGTGAAAAGAGATCTCCGCCCTCCATTAGATCTGGCACAGGCTGTGGAACATATGGTTTATATTTGTATTGTTCATACCCTGACAATCCATACATTTTCATTAAAAACGTCAGATCAAGAGGACCGTTGATTTTAAATATGGCTTCTTCTTTGATATCAAATTCCTTTTTTAAAATTTTTAAAAGTTTCGCATCCATCTTATCTTCGATTTCGAGACGGATGACCTCGCCCCACTGTCTCTTTTTCAACTGTTTCTGAATTTCTTTTAAAAGATCAGCGGCCTCATCTTCATCAATCGTCAGATCCGCATTTCTCATAATTCGATATGGATGTGCGCAGACTACGTCGTAATTTAAAAACAGCTTTCCGATATTACGCTCAATGATCTCTTCCAGCAAAATAATTTTCTTCTCTCCTTCTTCTTTTTCTGGAAGAACAACGATCCGAGGCAATACGCTTGGAACTTGAACTGTTGCAAATTCTGTCTTTGTTTTTCCCTCTTTCTTTCGGATCAATGCGCCAATATTTAATGTCTTATTCCGAATCAGAGGAAATGGTCTGGAAGAATCCATTGCCATCGGTGTCAAGACAGGATACACATTTTCTTCAAAATATTGATCCACAAACTGCGCTTCATCTTTTTTCAAATCTTCATGCGCTGTGATCAAGGTCAGTCCGATCTGTTTTAGCGCTGGCAAAATAGAACGATTATAGGTAGAATACTGTAAATTTACAAGTTCATGTGCTTCTGCCGTAATCTGTGTCAACTGCTCCGATGCAGTCAAACCTGCGATATCTTTTTTTGTATACCCTGCATGTACCATATCTTTTAAAGATGCAACACGAATCATAAAAAATTCATCCAGATTTGATGAAGTGATACTTAAAAATTTTAATCTTTCAAAAAGCGGCAGACTTTTATCTCTCGCCTCACTGAGTACACGAGCATTAAAACTAAGCCAGCTTGATTCTCTGTTTGTATAATACATAGGATTTGTAAAATCAATTTCTCCCATTTCTTTTCCTCCCCAAATTAAAAATGCTTTTTCTGACGTATTACTGGACGAATGCTGAACACTTCTTCAAAAAAGTCCGCTTTTTCTTTAAATAATGCTTTCTCTAATGTGATATCTTCCTGTGTCTCCACGGTAATGATCAGTTGATTTTCTTTTATCATAAATTTCGCATTTTCCAACTTTTGCCGATGACTTCTGTCAAGTGCATTCGCCACGCGTAAGATCGCCGTCAGTTTTGTGATCAGCAAGTATTCTTCTTTGTGCATCTCAGAATGTGCGGTAATCGCATCGTAATATTCAAATTCTTTCGTATTGTATCGAACTACATTGGCTATAATCTCTCTCTCTAAATGTGACAGTCCAATAATTTCATTTGCCATAATAATGCTGTAAGAACAGTCTGCTACTTCTGTGAGACTGATATATTTTCCACAGCCATGCAAAATCGCTGCGATTCTTAGCAAAAGCCGCTCTCTTTTTCCAAGTCCATGATTTTTTTTCATTTTGTCAAAAATTCCAAGAGAAAGACTTTCCATCATTTTGATATGGTTTTTATTGCACATATATCTTTTCGCAAGATTTTTTGCCTCTGCAATGATATCATCCTCAAAACTATGTCCGTTCTTTATAATTTTCTTTTTCTCTGCATAGTCATAGGCAATCCCATCGTTTAAGCTAAATCCAGGCATCCAAATCATCTTTGCATTGCAGACTTCAATAAATCTTTTATAGATTACAAGAGAAGACAAAACAAGAGAACTGCTTTCCGACAAAAGATCATATTTTTCCATCACATGATCCTGACTCTGTCCCATAATTTCATCGTATTTTTTATGAAATTCTTCTCTTGTAATCATTGTGATTTGTTTTTCTTCCTGACTGTTCTGCATCAATTCTAAGAGATAATCTCCAATAATAATAATGTTTTTAATCTCTCTATCTTTTAGATATAGTTTCTCAAAACTTTCTAATTCACTATTAATTAATTCTTCGACTAACTGTTCAAACCGTGACTCCGTCTGTTCTATTTTTGAAAGTTTTTCTCGTACACGCAGATTGCCGCTGCGGATATTTTGCGTTGTGCTAAGAGAACCGTTTTCAAACAGAGAAATCTGAACACTTCCGCCTCCCACATCAACAATCGCTGTTTTATCTTGGATGATCTGATTAAATTCTCTTTCACTAGAAGCAATCGACTTATAATCTAAAAAACGCTGTTCTGAATTTCCAAGCACTTCCAAACGTATTCCTGTATGTTTTTCAATATAATCGAGCATAATCAACCTATTTTTTGATTCTCGAATCGCACTTGTCGCACATGCCCGATATGCGTCTACTTTATATCCCTCCATAATCTTTTTAAAATCTGTCAGAACTTCACACAGTTCATCTACTAATTTCACGCCGATTTTTACCTGTGTAAAAGCATCTTTTCCCAATTCCAGACTGCTTTGTATGCAATCAATCTCTTTCATCCCATATGGGACTGAAAGCTCATAAATTTTCATCTCCGTCACATAGGAGCCAACGTCAATCGCTGCAAATGTTATAATCTGCATAAGCTTCACCTCACTACTTTTTATCCGATCCAAGCAAATTTTTTATAGCTTGTTTCCTGTAATGTTCACATATAAACTACCCATCCCTTAAAGGGAATGCGTTTTCTGGCTATGGTTTTATCAACTGAATATCATATGCCCTTCTCCGATTTTATATTCTTTATTTTACTATCAAATAAAAAAAAAGACCAGATGCTTTACATAATTTTTACCAAAATTTTTATGTCCATCTTAAAATAAAAAAGTGCAGAAATCCAATTCCTGCACTTTTTTATAATATTTGTCATTGCTTGCCTAACAGATAATCAATAAATTGCTGCGCTGTTCTTCCTGAGAGACCGCCATGGCTTAATTCCCATCTGTTTGCTTCCAAATATAATTCCTCTTCCGACATTTGAATGTCGTATCGCTCTGCCAGCGTTTTTACAATATTTTGAAATTCCTTTTTATCTGGTGAACCAAAGAAAATGGTCACGCCAAATCGATATACTAAAGATAATTTTTCCTGTACCGTATCAGATGAATGTAATTCTTCATCGCGTTCCTGTTTATCTTTAAAAGTCTCTCTGATTAAATGACGACGGTTGCTTGTCGCATAAATCAAAATATTATCTGGCTTCTTTTCAAGTCCTCCTTCAATGACTGCTTTCAAATATTTATACTCGATCTCAAATTCCTCAAAAGACAAATCGTCCATATAAATAATGAATTTATAATTTCTGTTTTTTATCTGTGCAATCACATCATTTAAGTCTTGAAACTGATGTTTATAGACTTCAATAATACGAAGCCCCTGATCGTAATATTGATTCAAAATACCTTTTATACTAGAAGATTTTCCAGTACCTGCCGCGCCAAACAGCAGACAATTATTTGCTTTTTTCCCCTGTACAAACGCTTCTGTATTTTCGATCAGCTTTTTCTTTGCAATCTCATATCCCACAAGATCATCTAACTTTACATGGGCAGTCTTTGTAATTGGAATAATCTCTGCGCCATCTTCTTTATGCTGAATGCGAAAAGCTTTATGAAGTCCGAGTTTTCCTACGCCAAACTCCTGATAAAACAAGGTCATATCCTTCATAAATTCCTCTGCGCTTTTACAATTTCCAAGCTGAAGACTTAAGTCGCAGATACGGTCGCGGATTCTTTTATTAAACAGCTTGCTGTTTTTATCAATATTCTCATACTGCTCGATTACATGAAAACAGTTTGTTTCAAGAGTATTTGACAGATCTGAAAAATCATAATCATACCATTCTTTCCATATTTCAAAATCATGAAGCGCCAGATCATTAATCGTTCCCTCAACTGCTCCGACAATTTCACATGATTTACTGTAAGCATTTTCATTATTTACAAGTAAGAAAGTCAAATAATTATGCCAGATATTATGCTCGAATCCATAGGACGATGCAAGTTCGATCAGCCCATGTATACAATTAAAAAACATCGTTCTGATTTTTTCACGGTCTTCTGAAGGATTCTTGTAATGATCGATGATCCATGCCATATCATTTAAGATCTCTCCATGTTCAAAATTCCGATAGATCACAAGTTCTGATATTCTTGTCATTTTTTTCGTCCTCTCTAATAGTTTCCTAAAATTTTAAAATAGTTTGCTTCCTCCTGAATACCTCGAAGTGCATTTTTTACGCCACTGTCTGCAAGATTCCCCTCAAAATCCACAAAAAAACGGTATTCCCAATTTTTTCCTGGGATTGGTCTTGATTCAATTCTTGACATATTCAGATTGTTATAGATAAAGTGAGACAACATATTATACAGCGAACCGCTCTTATGTGGCAGTTCAAAACAGATGCTGACTTTTTCAGCATTTTCACGAAATACTCTCTGGTTCGATACAATAATAAAACGTGTAGAGTTCATTTCATTATAATAGATATGCTCTTTTAAAACAGAAGCGCCAAAACATTTCGCTGCAAATAGACTTCCGATTGCCGCTTGTGTCTTATCCTTTTCTTCCATCACTTTTTTGACTGCTACAGCTGTATTTTCCACAGGAACTTGTTTCCATTCCCGATGTTCTTCTAAAAATTTACTGCACTGACTCAAAGCCTGAGGATGAGAATATACGGTCTTAATTTCTTCTGCCTTTGTTCCTTCTAATCCAAGCAAAGCATGTTCACATCGTATTACCTGTTCCCCTACAATATAATTGTCATATTCCATCAAAAGATCATACACATCTGCC
>CBCTVZ010000054.1:0-14314 GCA_965150505.1 uncultured Robinsoniella sp.
GAGGCCTATTGATGTGCTACTACATTGGATGGAAATGGAGTCCAAAATATTTGGTAGAAGAGATTGAACAGGAAGGAATCATCTTTAAATGGAAAAAGATCTGGATTTTCTGTGTCAAATTTATCACTCCAATCTTAGTTCTGATTGTCACAATCAGTGGTTTTATCAATGTATATAAAACAATTTTTTCATAAATCTTGACAGACACTCCTCCTTCAGCCTTTTAGGCAGTGGGAGGAGTGACTCATTCTAAGCGAAAAACAGACGATCTATCACATGGATATGGAATAGAGAAATAAAGAAAAGGAAGACACAGTCTGCATGAAAAGCAGCTGTTTTGGAAACAGAATAATGAAAAAGCATATAAATTTATTAGAAGGATCAATCGCTGGATCACTTACAAAGCTGGCAATCCCGATTATGGGAACATCTTTGATTCAAATGGCATATAATTTGACGGATATGATCTGGATTGGAAAAATTGGAAGCAATGCTGTGGCGGCAGTAGGGGCAGCTGGAATGTATCTGTGGCTGGCATCGGGGCTTGCGACGATTCCTCGTATGGGAGGACAGGTAAAGGTAGGACAGGCTCTTGGATCAGGAAAAGAGGAAAGAGCAGCAGAATATGCAAAAGGCGCAATCCAGATGGGAATTGTATTTGGAATTTTATTTGGACTGCTCTGTATCGTATGCAACAAAGGTTTGATTTCTTTCTTTCAGCTCAATCATGAAGATGTTATTTCGGATGCGCAGATTTATCTGATCATCACAGGAGGAGGAGTCCTGTTTAATCTTTTAAATCTGATTTTTACAGGAATTTTTACAGCGATGGGTAATAGTATGGTGACGTTTACTGCCAACATAACGGGACTTGCTATGAATATCATCTTAGATCCGGTTTTGATTTTTGGATGGGGACCATTTCCAAAAATGAATGTGGCAGGTGCGGCGGCAGCAACTTTGTTTGCGCAGTTTTTGGTTTTTATCGTCTATATTTTTGTTATCTGCAAAGAGAAATATGTGTTCTCTAAAATTCGGATTTTTGTTCCGGCAAAGAAGCGTTATATGATAGATATGATAAAATTGGGAACGCCGATTGCAGCTCAGAATATGTTATTTTCAAGCATTTCAATGATTATTGCCCGATTGATTGCAGGATGGGGCGATGCGGCGGTGGCTGTTCAGAAAGTAGGAAGTCAGATTGAATCCATCTCTTGGATGACAGCAGAAGGATTTGCAAGTGCGGTAAATGCTTTTATTGCTCAAAATTATGGGGCAAACAAAAAAGATCGTATAAAAAAAGGATATTATACGGCAATTCGGCTTATGACAATCTGGGGAATTGTCACAAGCGCGGCGCTGATTTTCTTTCCGCAGGTATTTTTCCAAATCTTTATCCAAGAGCCAGATGTACTTCCGATGGGAGTAGATTATTTAAGAATACTTGGAGTCTCCCAGCTTTTTATGTGTACGGAAATTACAACAGCAGGCGCTTTCCAAGGATTAGGGAAAACATTTCCGCCTGCTGTGGAGGGAGTTGTGCTGAACCTACTTCGTATTCCAATGGCGCTTGCTTTATCCGCAACGGCTTTGGGATTAAATGGCGTATGGTGGAGTATCAGTATTTCTAGTATTTTAAAAGGTATTATTCTTCCGGCTTGGTTTTTTGCCGTATTGCGCCGTTATCTGAAGACGGGGAAATAAACGAAACAGCAATATATTTTTTGCGATATTGTCTCGGAGAGCATCCTTTATATTTCCGAAATATTTTTGTAAAATAGCAAGGATTGGAAAAGCCTGTTTTTTCGGCAATTTCAGTGATGCTTTGATCGGTATTATTTAAAAGAGGGAGGCTTTGTTCAATGCGAAAATGAAGAAGATAATTGAACAGAGACTCTTTCATATGGTTTTTAAAGATACGACAGCATTCACTTTTACAGAGATTGATGGAAGAAGCAATATCGTCCAGTGTAATTTTTTCCATATAATGAGTATGAATATAGGAAAGAATCGTTCGGATTCGTTCAAGTTGGTTATTCATAGGATGAAAAGAAGAAGGAATGGTCTGGCGATGTACAAAAATTTCATCCCAAATTTGGAGCAGAAGAATTTGAAGTTTTAATTCTTTGGCAGGGGCAGTTCCATGATGGAGTTCATAGATCTGGTACATGATATCAATCACATTTTTCTGCCATGGAATATCAGATTGAAAACGAAGAGACGGAAAAGAAGAATCTTCGCAGATCGTCTGAACATAACGAGTGTATAAGAGACTATTTTCAAATCCGTAAAGCAGCCGAGGATGGAAGGTAACAGAAAAGTAAAGGCAATCCTGTCCGTGATCCATATGACCTGTATGCAGGGTATTCGCATTGCAAAAAAGAGCATCTCCTTTCTGTAAAGAATAGACGGTATCATTAATCTGATACAGGATCGTTCCTTCTAAGACTAAAGTAAGTTCAATTTCTGCGTGCCAATGCCATAAAAAGGAACCGGATTCATAGGCGGAAAGCCGTTCATCGCTTAAATTAAGAGGAAAAGTGTAATCGCCATGCGATTTTAATTCTTTTTGATCATTATTTGTGTGAATTTGCATAAAAACCTCAATATAGTTATAGAATATACGAATATATTTGTTGAATTTTGGACTTCATTCATATTATAATTATATAAAAGGAAAAAAACAAGGATAAAAGAAAGGGGATTTTTATGAAGTACGAACAGGCAGTTCAAGTATTAAAAGAAAACGGAATGCAGAAGATGGCAGAAATTTATGGAGAGGCATGTGCAGCAGAAAATTTAAAGAGATATGAAGATCTGGCAGAAGGCTATAAAAAGTATTTTGCAGACGAACCATTTGAATTTTTCTCAGCACCTGGAAGAACAGAAATCAGTGGAAACCATACTGACCATAACTCTGGAAAGATTTTGGCAGGAAGCATCCATCTTGATACGATTGCGGCAGCTGGAAAAAATGACAGTGATCAGATCCGTATGATTAGCGCAACATATCATCAGGATATGACCATTTCACTGGATGATCTGGAACGCACAAATGCCACAAGCGGAACGGGACCTCTTTTAAAAGGAATCTTGGATGGCTTTAGAAAACGCGGTCATAAGATCGGAGGATTTAACGTATATACAACAACAAACGTAATCGGAGCAGCAGGAGTAAGCTCTTCCGCTTCTTTTGAAATGTTGATTTGTACGATTGTAAATTATTTATTCAACGATGGAACACTTGATATTTCAGAATATGCACAGATCGGAAAATATGCAGAAAATAAATTCTGGAATAAACAGTCTGGTCTTCTTGATCAGATGGCATGTGCAGCAGGTGGAATTGTGACGATTGATTTCAAAGATCAGGCAAATCCTGTACTGGAAAAACTGGCATTTGATTTTGACGAGTTAGGACATGATCTTGTCATTGTCAATACAGGAAAGGGACATGCAGACTTAAGTGAAGAATATTCTTCTGTTCCGATTGAGATGAAAAAAGTGGCACAGTATTTTGGAAAAGAAGTACTGCGTGAATGCACATTAGATGAAGTGATTGATAATATGACAGAAGTGCGTAAATTTGCAGGAGACAGAGCAGCGCTTAGAGCAATTCATTTCCTGACAGAAGATGACAGAGTAGATATCGCTGTTAAAGCAATCAGAGAAAAAGATTACGATACTTTCCTGAATGTAATCACAGAATCTGGAAATTCTTCTTGGAAATATTTGCAGAACTGCTATCCAGCAGGAGAACATAAAGAACAGCCAGTTACCGTTGCACTTGCTTTGACAGAGGTATACTTAAAGAAATTAGGAAGAGGAGTATGCCGTGTTCATGGAGGCGGATTTGCAGGCGTAATTATGGCGCTTGTTCCACACGCAGATACAGAAGGATATGTAGCTTATATGGAAAAACATATGGGCAAAGAAAACGTATATAAAATGCGTATTCGCAACGCAGGTGCGATTCGCGTAGAATTTTAATTCTAAGAAAAGAAAAAATGAAATCCGTCAGAAAAACAGCGAGAAATTTATTTGGCTGCTGAGGGAATAAAGAACAAAAAAGAGGAGAAGGGAGCATTTTGATGCTTCCTTCTTTTCGTGAACGAGATCTATTTAAAAAACAATGGAGAAAGAAAAAATGAACGAGAAAAATGCGGAGATTTTCAGGAAAAGGAGAAAAAATTTCGCAATAAAAAAACTGTAAAAATACCGGTATCATACATCTGGTCATTTTTACAGCTTTTTTTAACCTTTTAAAAGGATAGAAAAAGAAAAAATTTGAGAAAAAATAGAGAATTTTTTTATAGATTAAAAGTAAAAAAGGAGAAATGGCGATGCAGAGAAAAATTTTATTGGCAGATGACGAAGAAGATATTTTAAGAATGGTAAAAGATTATTTAGAAATGGAAGACTACGTTGTATATACGGCTAAAAATGGGAAAGAAACATTGGAAAAGATTGCTGTTCAGCCTGAATTAATTTTATTAGATATTAATATGCCAGATATCGATGGATTAGAAGTCTGTAAAAGAATACGAGATTTTGTGGATTGTCCGATTTTATTTTTGACAGCAAAAGTAGAAGAACAGGATCGTATCAATGGATTAAAGTGTGGAGGAGATGATTATATCATAAAGCCTTTCAGTTTAGCAGAACTTAGCGCTAGAATTGAGGCGCATCTGAGAAGAGAAGCAAGACAAAAAGGAAAGGAAGAGTTGAAGTTTTGCGGAAATTTTTTAATTCATTATGGAGAAAGAAAATTATATTTTAGAGAAGAAGAAATTATTTTGACAAAGACAGAGTTTAATATTTTAGAACTTTTAAGTATACACAAAGGACAAATTTTTAGTAAAGAATCGATCTATGAAAAGTTGTGGGGATATGAAAAAGACGGGGACAGCAACAGCATTACAGAACATATCAGGAGGCTTAGAGAAAAGATGAATCGGTATGAAAAGACAACTTTTATTGAAACGGTATGGGGAGTGGGATACAGATGGATTGGATAGACGCTATTTTAGAAAAATTGGCAGATCGTTTTCAAAAGACATCGCTTAGAAGAAGCCTATGGTACTATATGACAGCTACAATTTTAGGAGTACTTTTAGCGTATGCACTGACGTTTACTATTTTAGCAGAATGGGAAAATCTTATTTTAGACCAGAATACATATGAAGTTACACATCCTAAATTTGTGACAGAGATAGGAAAAATTGTCATGATTTCTTCTAGTGAGGCAACACCGAAAGCACAAAATATGATAAATATTCTTCATGTGGCAGAAATTTTTTTGATGATTATGTATCCTGTAATTGGAGTTTGTATCGCTTCGCATTTTTATTACCAGAATAAATTAAAAGAACCTTTAGAAAAGATGATAGAGGAAGCGGCTTATATCGGAAGAAATGATCTGAGTATGCCATGTAAATGGGATACGCAAGATGAGATCGGCAAAGCGTGTGAAGCGATTGAAAAAATGAGAAAAAGATTGATTGAGAATAAACAAGATATGTGGGAATTGATGGAACAGCAAAGAGATTTGAATGCAGCATTTGCGCATGATTTAAGGACACCATTAACTGTGATGCAGGGATATACAGAGATGCTGATTCAATTTTATCCGAAAGGTAAAATGTCACAGGAAAAATTGATGGAGACCTTTTATTGTCTCGACCGCCAAGTAAAACGGTTAAAAAATTTTGCACAGACGATGAAAGATATCCATTCTATTGAGATGATGGACATAAAAAAAGAAAGAACATTGCTAGAAAAACTAGAACAAAAGATCCGACAGACAGGAGAAGGACTAGAACAGGCAAGAAAGATTCAGATTGAAGTGAAAAAATCAGCAGATCCAAAGCAAAGTGGATATTTTGATGAAAATATTATTTTAGAAGTAGCGGAAAATCTTTTATCAAACGCACTGCGCTATGCGAAAAGTAAAATAGAGATTCTGCTTGAGATACAGGGAGATTTTTTACTTTTATATGTGAAGGATGATGGAAGGGGATTTTGTCAGGAAGAGTTTTATCAGGCAATGAGACCGTATTATACAGATCCTCAGAAAAAAGAGGAGGGAAGTCATTATGGGCTAGGACTTAGTATCTGTAAAATTTTATGTAAAAAACATGGAGGAACACTGGAACTATCCAATAGTATAGAAGGCGGAGCTATTGTATGCGCTTCTTTTTATATTGTATAAGAATATCCTGTTTCAAGATAGAAAAGAGAAACGGTGGCGAATCAGATTGGTATTTTTAAAAGATGAAAAATGTAGATAAAATATAGATATTTTTTCTTTATGATAATAGAAACAGAAAGGAGAAATGCAGATGGATACGAAAATTATACTGGAAAATGTATGTAAAGACTATGGAAGCAAACGAGCATTGAATCAGATTAATCTGACAATAGAAAAAGGAATGTTTGGGCTATTAGGACCAAATGGAGCTGGAAAGACAACCATGATGAAAGTCTTGACGACTCTTTTGCAAAAGACGAGCGGAAAAATTACAATGTGTGGGATACCGATTGAAAAAAGCAAGCAAATTCGCAGTATGGTCGGATATCTGCCACAAGAATTTTCAATGTATGGAACAATGAGTGTATATGAAGGAATGGATTATCTTGCTGTCTTGTCAGGAGTACCTAAAAATCAAAGAAAAGAACGGATTATGGAACTTTTACAGAAAGTGAATTTGGAAGACTGTACAAAAAAGAAGATAAAAACATTATCTGGAGGAATGAAAAGAAGAATGGGAATTGCTCAGGCATTGCTCCATAATCCGCGCGTATTAATTGTAGATGAGCCTACGGCAGGGTTAGATCCAGAAGAGAGAGTACGTTTCAGAAATCTTTTATGTGAAGTGGCACAGGATCGTATTGTATTGTTGTCTACCCATATTGTGGGAGATATCGAAGCGACATGTGAGAAAATCGCAGTATTGCAAGAAGGAAATCTTTTATATGATGGGACAGTCACTCAGCTATTAAAGGAAGCAGAAGGAGCTATCTTTCAGACAGAAATTTCTAGAATGGAGCTTGAAAAAATAAAAAGCCATTATTTTGTGACGGGAATGGTCAGTCAGGGACAGAAAGTACAGATCCGTTTTATTGATGAGGAAAAACAACAATTTCCATTTTTAAATGCAGAAAAATGTATGCCAAATGTAGAAGACGCATATTTATATCTGATTCATAAAAAAGAGATGAGGTGAGTGGATGTATTTACAATTATTTTGGAAAGAATGTCGACAAAATATGAAAAGTATGACGTATGTGCTTTATGTCTGCTGTATGATCTTGTTCTTTGTGACACAGCTTCAAGATATAGAGGGAATTTCAAAACCGCAGCCGGGACAGAAAAAATATGGAGAACGGTTAAGTGATGACAAAGACGTACGAATGGAATGCACTTTGACGGAACTCTTTTACAGTTATCAACGAAATAGCTATCCTACCTATCCGCTTGGATTTTATAAAAATGTCCAGAGCGATGAAAAAGAGCAAGAAATGGTAAAAGAAACTCTGGAGATATTGACGGGACGGACGATGGAGGAATTGGAAAAAGAGAATGCGTCGTATGAAAAAAGGATTAGAGAAGCGCTGGAGGGAAGAAACGAGGAAAATGTATGGGAGATAAGCGCTTTTAAAATAATGCCAGCTGAATCGATCACCTATGAAACTTTTCTAAAAGAGATGAAAAAGATCGATGCGATGCTTGGGGGCGGAAGTCGATTTTCAGAAAAGCGGATCGAGAGCGAAGCAAAAGTAGAGATGACTTATGAACAGGCAAAAGAAGAATATGAAAAAATTATCGAAAAAGATAAAGTAAGTGGAGCATATGCCAGATTGTTTTGTGACTACTTTGGCATTTTGCTAGCTATTTTACCTGTTTTTCTTGCTGTGACAAGGGCAGTGCGTGACAGGAGAGCAAAAGCTCAGGAAGTAATTGCTTCAAAAGAGATTTCTTCTTCCAGCTTAATCTTAATTCGCTATTTCGCTGTTGTGACAGCGGCAATGATTCCTGTTTTGCTTCTATCTATTTCTCCGGCTTTTCAGGCTTCTTACGTTGCAAAATCCTTGGGAACATCAGGCGATTTCTTATTATATGGAAAATATTTGGCAGGCTGGCTGCTGCCAAGCGTTTTATTTTCTGTCTCAGCAGGATTTTTCTTTACCGAACTTGTAGGAGGTACATTCAGCATTTTAATGATGGGAATGTACTGGCTGATCTCAATTTTTCAGTCTGCTTATAAGTTGATAGGAAGTGTGGGATGGAATGTCATTCCAAGATTTAATTCTTTGGGAGAGAGAGGCATTTATGAATCGATTTTTCCACAGTTGGCGGCCAATCGAATTTTTTATACAGGACTCAGTATACTTTTGATTTTTGCTACAGTGATCATTTATGATAAAAAAAGAAAAGGACGGTGGGGAAAAAATGGAAAACGTCATTGAAATTTTGAGAGTCAACTGGAAACAAAATTTAAGATACCATGTAATAGGAGCTGTTCTTTTTTGTCTGCTGATACCCTTCTTTTTTGATATAAATGGGATGGATTTGTTTTCAACCGCAAAAGCATTAGAATCTTATTTTATACTTTTAGGAATTATTTGTTTTGTCCCTGTTTTTCTCCCAGATCAGGATTTGACCATTCGAAATCTGCTTGATACAAAACAGATGTCAGCTGGTATTGTTTGTCTGATTCGATTTTTTCAGTCATTGCTGTTGATGGTTTTATTGGAGAGCGCTATGTTACTTTTCTTTAAATGGAAAGGGGCGCAGTTTCCTTTTGGACCGTATTTTTTTGGGACTGCTGCAAGTATGATTTTTTTGGGAGGAATAGGAATGATTACGTTTGCTGTCGCAAACGCCATGCCCCTTGCCTATATGATACCCATGTTATACTATGTGATAAATATGGGAAACGGCAAAAAATATCTTGGGAATTGGTACTTAAATTCCATGTCAGCCGGAAGTTTCACAGAAAAATGGTATCTCTTTTTTACAGGGATTGTGTTGATTTTGCTGGCTTTATTCTTCCGAATATATGGAGGAAAAGCCAGCAAAAGATTAAAGCTTTAAAATCATAGCAGGAATCGGCGGATGATTTGGGCGATTGTAATACTGTGATAAAATGACGAGATATTTTTTAGGATCAAGTGTCTTTAAAAAAGATAAGATGGCATCACGTTCAGCAAATCCGGTATCGCCTCCACTGTAGATACATAGACTCATCAGACCATTTTTTTGTAAAAGAGAAAGACCTGATTGAATCGCAGCAATACTCGATTTGGGCTGTGTACAGATCGTATGATCTGCACAGGGCAGATAACCAAAATTAAAAACAATACAGCTCACACTTTCAGGCGAGCAATATTGCGCCATCTGTGTATGAGAAATAAGATGAAGCGTGCAGCGGGAAAGAAGGTTGGAGGATTCCAGCCTTTTTTTTGTGTGTTCCAGAGCAGTTTCTTGTATATCAAAGGCATGGACATGACCAGTTTCCCCTACAAGACGGCATAAAAGTTCTGTATCATTTCCATTGCCCATTGTTGCATCGATACATACATCTCCTTGATTGACGTGATTGGAAATAAAGTGACTGCACCATGCAGTAATCTGATAAGAATTCATTAAAAATAAACCTTTCCGGCATTGATATCGTAAGCAGATGCCTTTTTCTTTTAAGGATAAAGGAAAAGAAGAAAAAAATCAAGCGAAGCAACTGACAAATACACAGAAAACTTTCGTCAACAAAATACGCTTTGACAGTTTGCGTTTGACTTTCTGATATGAAAATGATAGTCTTAATAGAATAAAATTAATTTTTATCTTGAATTATAAAAATGGCAGACAGATAATAGAGACAGCAGAAAAGATCAATCGAAATAGGTGATACTATGAATTGTAAAGAGACACAGAGCCTTGTGATGGATTATTTGAATCGCAAACTGAGCGGGGAAATTCTAGATAATTTTTTGCATCATATAAGAGGCTGCAAAGAATGTTATGAAGAGTTAGAAATTTATTATATTATTCATTTTGCAATGCAGAGGCTGGATTCAGAAGAACTTGTTTCTTATGATATAAAAGGAATGCTGGAAGAAGATTTGCGGGAAGCAGAGAGAACGGTGAGAAAATGGAAATTAAAACGCTCCTACCGATATGGTTTCATTGTGCTTGCCGAGCTTTTGCTTTGCCTTATCATTTTTACGCAGATTCAAAATTTAAAATTCGGTGGGATAGAGGAGACATGGCTGTATCAGTTCCTGTTTCTTGGATAAAAATGAAAGAAGCAATATAAAAAGTTGCCATATAGTTTCGTTGAAAAACAAAATATGCGGCAGTATCGTAAAATTCAGCATGGAGGAAGAGATGAAAGAAAAGATAGTATTATTTGACGGAAACAGTATTGTAAACAGAGCATTTTACGGGCTTCCAGATTTAAGCAATTCACAGGGGCTTCATACAAATGGAATTTATGGGTTTTTAAATATTATGTTAAAAATTTTAGATGAAGAGAAACCGCAGTATATGGCGATTGCTTTTGATTTAAAAGCTCCTACTTTTCGGCATGAATTATATGAAGCTTATAAAGGAAAGAGAAAAGGAATGCCTTCAGAATTAAGAGAGCAGATTCCAGTTTTAAAAGAAGTTCTTCATGCGATGAATATTTATACAATGGAATTAAAAGGATATGAGGCAGATGATTTGCTTGGAACGACAGCAAAAAAAATGGAAAAGGAAGGATATGAGGTTTCTTTGATTTCAGGAGACCGAGATCTGCTGCAGATTGCTTCAGACCATATCAAGATTCGGATTCCTAAGACAAAAAAAGGCAAAACAGAAATTGAAGATTACTATGCAAAAGATGTTTTGGAAAAAGAGGAAGTGACTCCAGAACAGATTATAGAGCTAAAAGCTTTAATGGGAGATACTTCTGATAATATTCCAGGCGTTCCAGGAATCGGAAAAAAGACGGCTACAAAATGGCTCAAAGAATATGGAACGGTGGAAAATGCGTATGAACATCTAGAAGAGCTTAAACCGAATAAGGCAAGAGAAGCTTTTAGAACATATTTTGACCAGGCTAAACTAAGCAAGACGCTTGCAACAATTAAGATAGACAGTCCAATAGAGTTTACAATGGATCAAGTGCGGATTGAAGAGCTTTTTACAAAGCAGGCATTTGAACTGTTTCAGAAACTGGAATTTAAAAATTTTTTATCTCGTTTTTCCGGTGAAGTAAAAGAAACATCGTATCAAAAAGAATGGAAAGAAGTATCAGAACTATCGGAGGCAGAATCCATTTTTGCAGCAGGAGAACAACAGAAAGAAATAGGATTTTTCTTGAACATAGAAGGAAAGGAATTGCTTGGATGTGCATTGTCTTTTACAGAGGAAGAGACGTATTATATACCAGTTCAGGGATTTTTGACATCCTCCTATATTGAGACAAAAATGTGCAGCTTGTTGGAAAACGTATCTTGTGCGGCAACATTTTCCTTAAAGAATCAGCTTTTCTTTTTGAATGAGATCAAAAGAGAAAAAGAAAATATTGATGATTTAGAGGTTGCAGCATATCTGATAAATCCTTTAAAAGAAACGTATCCATATGAAGATCTTGCAAGAGAATACATGGAAGAGATTTTTCCATCTAAAACAGAATTGATGGGTAAGCATTCATGCAGTCAGATGTGGGAAGAAGAGAAAGAAAAAGTCATTACTTATAGTTGTCTTCAGGCATATACAGCAAGAGCTGCAAGAGAAAAAATGATGGAAAAGCTAGAACAGATGGGGATGAAAAAATTGTATAAAGAGGTAGAGATGCCTCTTGTCTATACATTATGGGATATGGAAAAAGCAGGTGTTCTTGTAAAGGGAGAAGCTTTAAAATCATATGGAGATCAGCTTTCTTTAAAGATCAGCCAGTTGGAAGAAGAAATCTATACAATGGCTGGAGAAACATTTAATATTAATTCTCCAAAACAGCTGGGCGTGATTTTATTTGAAAAAATGAACTTGCCAAACGGAAAGAAGACAAAAACAGGATACTCTACGGCTGCTGATGTTTTAGAAAAACTGGCAGGGGAATATCCGATCGTGACATCTGTTTTAGAATACCGTCAGCTTACAAAATTAAAATCTACGTATGCAGATGGCTTGGCGGCATTTATAGAGGAAGATGGAAGAATTCATACAACATTTAATCAGACGATCACGGCTACAGGTCGATTAAGCAGCACAGAACCGAATCTTCAAAATATTCCTGTTCGGATGGAATTAGGAAGAATGATACGAAAAGTATTTGTACCGGAAGAGGGATTTGTCTTTGTCGATGCCGATTACTCTCAGATTGAACTGCGTATTTTAGCTCATATGTCAGAAGACCAGACTTTGATTGAAGCATATCGCCATGCTCAGGACATTCATCGTCTGACAGCCTCAGAAGTATTTCATGTGCCATTTGAGGAAGTGACAGATCTGCAAAGAAGAAATGCAAAAGCGGTGAATTTTGGTATTGTCTATGGGATCAGTTCTTTTGGATTAAGTCAAGGTCTGAGTATTACGAGAAAAGAAGCAAGTGATTATATCGAGCAGTATTTTAAAACGTACCCGAAAATCAAACAGTGTCTGGACAATCTGGTAAAAGAAGGAAAAGAAAAAGAATACGTTTCTAGCTTATTTGGAAGAATACGACCAATACCGGAATTAAAATCAAGTAATTTTATGCAGCGTTCTTTTGGAGAGCGTATCGCAATGAATTCTCCGATACAGGGGACAGCGGCGGATGTGATTAAAATTGCGATGAATCGTGTAAATGATCGCCTGAAAAGAGAAAATCTACGTTCCAGACTGGTATTACAGGTACATGATGAATTACTGATTGAGGCGGCAAAAGAGGAAGTAGTGGAAGTAAAACGTATTCTGGAAGAAGAAATGACAGGGGCAGCAGATTTTTCAGTCAGATTGGAAGTAGATATCCATGAGGGAGAAAACTGGTACGAGGCAAAGTAAAAAAGGAGAAGATAGATGAGAAAAAAAGTACTTGGCATCACAGGAGGCGTTGGAGCAGGAAAGAGTACAGTGTTGTCATATCTGCAGAAAAAATATCATGCGTATGTGATATATGCCGATCTAGTAGCTCATACATTGATGCAGACAGTATGTTACGATGAAATCGTATCCACATTTGGAACAGAAATTTTAGATTCCGATAAAAAGATTGACAGAGCGAAACTGTCTGATATCGTATTTAACAGTTCCGATCGCATCTTATGTCTGAATCAGATTGTTCATCCAGCCGTGAAAAAACGGATTCGTCAGATGATAGAGGAAAATCAGGAGAAGAAAGAGATTTCATTTTTTGTCGTGGAAGCAGCATTGCTGATAGAGGATCACTATGAAGAAATCTGCGATGAGATCTGGTATCTCTATGTAGATGAGCAGACGCGGGCAAAAAGGCTGATGGATTCCCGTGGCTATACGAGACAAAAAACAGAAGAGATCAGAAAAAAGCAATTAAAAGATGAAGAGTTTCGAGCACATTGTCAATTTGTAGTTGACAACAGCAGTGAGATTATAGAAAATACATATAAACAAATTGATGAAGGGCTGATAAAACATGAATTTTTGTAGTATTGCAAGTGGAAGCAGCGGAAATTGTATTTATGCCGGAACAGAAGAGGGAAATATTTTAGTTGATGTCGGAATCAGCGGCAGGAAAGTGGAAGCAGGGCTGAATCAAATTGGGCTTACAACAAAGGATGTGGATGGAATTTTATTGACGCATGAACATTCGGATCATATAAAAGGGCTTGGCGTGATCGCAAGAAAATATGGAATCCCGATCTATGCCACAAGGGGAACATTAAAAAGTGTACAGGAATGTTCCTCTCTGGGAAAGATTGATGCTTCTCTTTACAGAGAGATCCGTTCGGATGAACGATTTTCTATAAAGGATCTTGAAATTTTGCCATTTTCGATTTCGCATGATGCGGCAGAACCGGTGGCTTATCGAATTGAACACGGAAAAAAGGCAGTTGGAGTAGTGACTGATCTTGGAGTGTACAATGAGGATACGATTTTACATCTGCAAAATTTAGATGCGATTTTGCTTGAGGCAAATCATGATATCCGTATGCTTCAGGTTGGGAGTTATCCGTATTATTTAAAACAGAGAATTTTAGGGAAAAAAGGACATCTTTCCAACGAGAATGCTGGAAGATTATTATGTGAGATTTTACATGATCGTCTAAAGACGATTTTGTTGGGACATCTAAGTAGGGAAAATAATTA
>CBCTVZ010000055.1:0-14185 GCA_965150505.1 uncultured Robinsoniella sp.
TTCATTCTTCATATGTATATTATATCATAATTTATACATATTTGCAATCAAAAAGCTATCATCCCACGATTAAAATCGTGGGCTTTCCCGCCTATGTTTGTTGTAAATCCCTCATCTACAAATCCTGCCTTTTTCCATTCCTCTGCCATTGTCATTACAGATTCCTGAAGCTTTGCTCCGTTATGAGAACAATTATCCATAGACACTAAAGCTAATGGATGTTTTCCTGCCTTATATCTTTCATAAAGCATTGCTGTCACGATTGCCATTGCGCCAACTGCTTTGTCCGGACCATTTTGAATATCCGCCTCTACAAATGGAAACCATGTTCCATCTGCCTTTTGTAAGGCATATCCCTTTTCTGTAATTGTAAAAGTAACCATTTGTAAGGAAGGACTAACAAAAATTTCTTTCAAGCGTTTCCATTGAACAGAATCTGATGAAATCGCTTTGACTGCTTCTGCCATAGACCCCAATACTTTATATTCTCGTGTGCCATCCCCATGTAAAAGGACACTCAAACCAAGATTATCAAATGGTTCATAAATTTTGTCTACAACATCATAATCAAATGTTTCTACACAAGTAATACCTCTGTCTAATTCTCCTGTCTCCAACAGTCCATCTGCTATGCCTCCAATAAAAATACGGAAAATATTTCCGATTCCAAAATGCACCCAAACTGGTTTCTCTTTTGCTTTTTGACAAACTTTTTCCACATCATATTTTGGAAGTTTGATTCCTGCTTCTTCCCATGATTCACGATTTTTGATTCCTTCCATTGTCAGTTTCATTTCATTCTCTCCTTTTCTTTATTTGTATACTTACGCTTAACTCTTAAATGTAAGTTTAGTTTATATCTTTTTATTTAATAAATCAATTGACGAAAAATACAATTTTTTTGTCTTTATTTTAGCCATTATGCTGTATTCCTGCTTTTTAATTGAATTTACTCTAATAATATATTAGAATAAAGTTGAATCTTAACTTTATGATATAATCGTAACTTTTAGGAGAATAATTATGAGCGAAAAAGGATTAACTACTATCAATTTAAAACAAATTAATAAATCAAAGGTTTATCAATATATTTACAGAAAAAAACAAACTTCTAAATTACAAATTGTTCAGGATTTGCAAATGGGATTATCTACTGTCAGCCAAAATTTAACAATCCTCGAAGAAGCTGGTTTAATTGAACGAAATGGATATTTTGATTCCACTGGTGGAAGAAAAGCACAGGCGATTCAAATTGTATCAGATTTTAAAATTTCTATTGGAATTGGCATTTTAAAAAATATGTATCACATTACCGCTGTTGATCTATATGGAAATGCAATTTATACCGATACTTTTTCCCTTTCCTATTCTGATACGCCTGCTTATTATGAACAAGTTTGCAATCAAATATCGGAATTTATTCAAAATAACAATTATGAGGATAAACTTCTTGGAATTTCTATTGCTACACAGGGAATCACTTCTCAAGATCATGCAATGGTAACCTATGGTAAAATTATGAATAATACAGGCATGAACATTAGAGATTTCTCACAGTATTTTTCATACCCTTGTCATTTAGAACATGATTCTAAATCTGCCGCTTGTCTGGAATTGTGGAATCATCCTGAACTTGACAGTGCATTAATTCTTCTGCTTAACAGAAATATGGGTGGTGCAATCATAACAAATCATCAGATTCATCAAGGTATCTCTATGCACAGCGGTACTATTGAACATATGTGTATCAATTCTGATGGTCCTCTTTGTTATTGTGGCAATCATGGTTGTCTGGAAACTTATTGTTCTGCCAACGCATTAGAACACACCTCAGGATTGCCTATAAAAGAATTTTTCTTTCAACTGAGAGAAAAAAAATCTTCCCATCTTACAGCGATATGGGAAGATTATCTAAAACATCTTTCTTTTGCGATCCGAAATTTGAATTTGGTTATTGATGCCCCAATTATCCTCAGCGGATATTTAGCTCCTTATTTTACACATGAAGATATTGAAACGTTAATAAGCTTCATCAATCCCTCCTCTCCATTTCCGCTATCAGAGGATTCTATACTGCTTGGTGTACATGGACAGTATACGCCGGCTATTGGAGCTGCGCTATTTTATATCGAACAATTTCTCCAAACCATATAAAGTATGTGGAGATGTAACATTTTAAACTGCCACCGTCAACCATGTAGCTGAAAAAATATAAATTTTTCCTGCCGACAGATTATCTGCCGGCAGTTTTTATGCGATAACCTTAAAATGGCAGACTATCCCCCACGCACAGCGCCCCATACCCCACCGTCGGATTCGGCCACTCTTCAAAATTCGGCAGATGAACAGCTCCTTTTCTCAAATATGCTTTTACTTTCTGACCATATAAATATGGATCGTTTCCCTCTACAATTCCCCACTGCATCATCATTGCCGCTGCCCCAGTCACAAACGGCGCTGCAAAAGAAGTTCCCGTCACTCGGACATATCCGCCATTGACCGCTGTCGTCATGATGTTCACGCCGGGCGCTACAAGATCTGGCTTTACCTGACTGTTATCCCTTGTATAACCTCGTCCCGAAAACGGCGCATAGCTGAACAATCTGGAATCGTATGCGCCGACAGAAATTCCTCCCCTCGCAGTTGAAGGAATCGTCAAGGTCGTTCTTGGAATTGGTTTATAAAATCTTGTCTGTGGATTCAGGACACTGATTTCAGGCAGCCACATATCGTATCTTCCCGTCACAATCGTACGCGGGATCATCTGTATGCTCCACACACCGCTGTCCACATACGCATTGATCGGAAGAAACGAAATATAAATCTCCTGTGAGGTACTATAAGGACTCGGCGTTCCATAATAGACTAATAATTCTGTATTTCCGGCAACGTATCGCTGTGTTCCAAGCCGTTTCTGAAAAGGACCTATTTTCTGTCCTGACGGATGAACCATCACAATATCAAAATCATCTTCATACTCTTTCCAAAGCTGAAGATTTAAAGCTCCCTCATATTCTCCGATTCCAAACTCTACTTGTTCTGTCTGCCCCAATTTCAAAATGCCTTCCGTATGGCCTCCTGCCTCTCCTTCGTTTCCTGTTCCAATCACAATCACCGATTTGCCGATCTGCGCCATCTGATCGAGGTACGTCTCTAAGATCGAAAGCCCATCATGAGAACCATACACATTTCCAAAACTTAAATTGACAACATATGGCATTTCATATTCTTCTGCTTTCTGCGCCACATATGCCAAAGCCTCCATCAGTTCCGTTGTCTTTGGGAAAGAATCGGGTCTGGGCTGTCCCAGCTTTACGACAAGAATATCGCTTGCCCACGCCACTCCTCTGTATCTGCCATTCGAGGCGCGCCCATTTCCCGCCGCAATTCCAAGCACTTGTGTGCCATGACCGCTCACATCGCGCACAGGTACTATTTTTCGTCCTTCTTCCTTATTTTCCGCTTGCAATGCCTCATTGATCTGTTCCCTCGAATATTCTGTTCCCTCTTTAAATCCTTTGGGTGGATTTCCCTGTCCCGTCTGATCCCAGATATTCAAAATTCTGGTGCTTCCATCCTCATTTTGAAAATCAGGATGAAAATAATCCACACCAGAATCAATCACTGCCACTAAAATTCCTTTTCCATTCAGCATCTTTTCCCCTGACTGCAAAGGATTTATACAAGAGGCTGTCTTTCCCTGATTTACAGAAAAAAACAGCCTCTTTGGTTTTTCAATATATTCAATTTCCGGTTGGAGCGCAAATTCCGAGATCATCCTCTCCGGAATTGTGACAATCGCATAACCGGCGTACAGCTCGGCAATCTGGATCTGCGGTGTTTCCAGATGCAAAATATCTCCATGATACCGCACAATCAGATCCCACACCTGATCTTCTTTATTAAATCCTACATTTAAGTCTAATGACCGCGCTCGTTCTTCTTCCGTCGCATTTAAAGCTAAATTCAACATATTTTCTATTTTCTGGTCAGGCATCTTTTTCCCCTTTTTCTTTTAGCTTATTCAGCGCCTGCCCAAAATAGTCACACCGTCCAATTTTTTATTCGCTTTATCAATTCTCCCCCTGCAATTCCGATCAATGCTCCCGTCACGACTCCGCTTATGATCAAAACAGGAAGATAATACAAAACCTGCTGCGTTTCCAAAATCACCATTGCTGTCAGAATTTGACCGACATTGTGAAAGATTCCTCCTACAATGCTGACTCCTATTTCATCTAGCCATCCTGTCTTTTTTATCAAAATCATCATGACAAGACTGAGCATACCTCCTGCAAGACTGTACATCATGGCAGCCATATTTCCAAAAGTCAGACTGACAAGCAGAATACGGATCGCCGACAGCGCCAGCGCTTCTTTTTCTCCCCAGCAGTACAGGGCTGTCACTACCACAATATTGGCAAGTCCCAATTTCATTCCTGGAACAGGAAGCTGCAATGGGAGGATCGATTCCAGATAGCTCAGAATAAAAGCAAGCGCCGTCAGCAGTCCGAAATTTGTCATCTTTTTTACCGACATTTTCTTTTTCCTTTCTGTCTCTTTTTCTGTTTTTTAATTAGCAATCGCATCGAAATCGCTTTTGTTTTCGCCTTCCACTTCCACCACAATTTTATGTGGCAGACATACGATTGTCTCGCCTACTTTGCTGATCGCCCTTTGATTCACGCAGAGCTGGTCAGGACAATCTGCATGGATCATATCCGCGCTTCCATTTTGGATTCTCAAAGTATTGTGTACGTTCTTTCCGTCTTGTTCTGTTCCAATCTCAATTTCCTGTTCTTCTGAAAGCAGATATCTTCCCTGCTCTACACCGTCCTGAAATACAATCACCTGACTCCCCGGCTCTCGTGCCATCTTTGCTGCAAAGCCAGCTCCCGATGCCACGGCCACGCAGGCTATTCCCAAGATCAGGCTATTCCTTCTTTTTTTATCCATTTTTCACCTCTGCGCCATTGTGTCCGTTTTCTTTTCACCCATTTCTTAGACCAAAGAGACTTCGTTGCGTGAATCCTTTTCTTCCATCCATCTACTGTCAGTCTGTCTCTTTTTCTTCTTTGTCATACGCTTTTTTGTCATACGTCTCCAGAAAATGATGTACTTTTCCATCTTTTTTATATGCAATCACGGTATTTAAGTTTACATTTTCCACACTTCGGAAAATATTCGATTCAATATGAGGATTGATCGTCCGGAATTTGCGGATCAGCTCTTTCATCTCCTGTCGCTTAGAATTGCTGACTCCTTCCTCATCCACCTCTCGCTTTTCTGTAAATCTACATGCGCACTGGATAAAATGAAGATCATTGTAGCGCGCCCACTCTATGATATCCTCTTCTTTTATCATATACATCGGGCGGATCAACTCCATTCCTTCAAAATTTGTGCTGTGCAGTTTTGGCATCATCGTCTGAATCTGCCCTCCGTACAGCATTCCCATCAAAATGGTTTCAATCACATCGTCAAAATGGTGTCCCAGCGCAATCTTATTGCATCCTAGCTCCTTTGCCTTGCTGTAAAGATAACCACGTCGCATTCTGGCGCATAAGTAGCATGGAGAATCTTCAATATTGACAACGGCATCAAAGATTTCTGACTCAAACATCGTGATCGGTACGTTTAAAATCTTTGCATTGTCAATAATTCGCTGTCGGTTTGCCGGATTATATCCCGGATTCATCACAAGAAATACCATCTCAAACGGAAATTTTCCATGACGTTTCAACTCCTGCAATAACTTTGCAAGAAGCATAGAATCCTTTCCCCCAGAGATGCACACAGCAATCTTGTCTCCCTCTTGAATCAAATCATAGTCCTGAATACCTCTTATGAAGGGACGCCATAATTGTTTTCTGAATTTCTTGATAATGCTTCGCTCAATTTCTTGATATCTCTCCACGCTTTTTCTTCCTTTCTTCTGCTTCACTTTTTATCTTGTCATCACAAAACGGCAGTGCATCTTGCGACGCACCGCCGTCCCAATGGATTTGATCTATGAAAAACGTACTTTGATATACGCTTTGATCTCCTCCACACATTTTTCAAATCCCAGCTTACTGCTGTTTAAACATAAATCGTAATTCTGAGCATCCAGCCAATTTCTGCCTGTATAGTAATGATAGTAATCACTGCGGTATTTATCTGTCTTTGCCATAAATCGCAGCATTTCTTTTTCATTCATAGAAGAACGCTCCAACGCTCTTTGCAGGCAATAATCTTTTGGCGCGTGTACAAATACGCTGACCACATTTGGATTATCTTTCAGAATAAAATCTGCGCAGCGACCGATGAAAACACATGATTCTTTCTCGGCAATCTCTCGGATAATCTTTGCCTGATAGTTAAACAGATTATCATTGGAAACAAATCCATCGCTTTCTGGCGGAATTACTTTTCCCTGATAAGCACCTTTTGCCTTGCTAAACAGATGAATTCCTTTTAATTTTTCATCCGCCTGATTGAACAACATCTCATTGATTCCACTGTCCTCTGATGCCATTCTCAAAATTTCTCTGCTGTAGCATGGAATCTGTAAATCTTCGGCAAGCATCTGGCCAATCGTCTTTCCACCGCTTCCATACTGGCGCGCAATCGTAATAATTACTTTCTGTTCTTCCATAGTGAACCCCTCCATTCCTGTGTTTGCTAATCCGACAGGCGTTTGTATCTCATTATGATCTATTCTATTCTCCAAGATATGCTTTCTTGATAGAATCGTCATTCATCAGTTCATTTGCTGATGCGCTCTTTACAATCTTGCCTGTCTCAAGAACGTATGCACGGTCTGCGATTTCCAGAGCCTTCTTCGCATTCTGTTCTACAAGAAGAACTGTTGTTCCGCTGGCGCTTACCTGCTTTATAATATCAAAAATCTCATTTACAAAGATTGGTGACAGTCCCATGGAAGGTTCGTCCATCAGAATAATTTTCGGATGTGACATCAATGCGCGTCCCATCGCAAGCATCTGCTGCTCTCCTCCGCTCAATGTCCCCGCAAGCTGTGTTTTTCGTTCCTGCAATCTAGGGAATCTTCCATATACCATCTCCAGAGTTTTACTGATCTCTTCTTTATCTTTTCTGGTATACGCACCTAAAATCAGATTTTCATATACACTCAAGTCTGCAAAGACTCTTCGTCCTTCCGGCACATGAGCCATACCAAGTGTTACAATCTTATGTCCCGGCATTTTTGTGATATCGGTTCCCTCAAATTCTATTTTACCAGATTTTGCTCTCAAAAGTCCAGTCACTGTATGAAGAATTGTTGTCTTTCCGGCGCCGTTTGCCCCGATCAGCGCAATGACTTCTCCCTGATTTACTTCAAAGGAAATCCCCTTGATCGCCTGAATCACTCCATAATATACGTTTAAATCGCTAACTTTCAACATTGCCATGAGTTTTTCCTCCTACTCGCCCAGATATGCTGTGATTACTTTTGGATCATTCAATACAACATCCGGTGTTCCGTTTGCCAGCTCTGTTCCAAAGTTCAATACATACAGATATTCACAAATTCCAGATACCAGCTTCATATCATGTTCAATCAGAAGAATCGTGACACCAAATTTCTTTCGGATCAATTCAATCGTCTCCATCAACTCTGCCGTCTCATTCGGGTTCATACCAGCAGCCGGCTCGTCGAGCAGAAGTAATTTCGGATTTGTTGCAAGGGCGCGGGCAATCTCCAATTTTCTCTGTTTTCCATAAGGCAGATTCGATGCAAAAGTGTCCGCATAAGAATCCAACTCAAATACTTTGAGAATCTCCATCGCCTTCTCATCCATCTCTTTTTCTTTTGCCTTGTATGATCCCAGATGTAAAATACTTTCAGCAAGACTGTACTTGATCTGATTATGTAGCGCTGTCTTTACATTATCTTTCACATTCATCTTATTAAAAAGTCTGATATTTTGAAATGTTCTGGCAATTCCTGCCTTACAGATCTCAGAAGGAGTCTTTCCAATCATATTCACTCCATCCAGTGTGATCGTTCCATCTGTCGGACGGTACACACCGGTCAGAAGATTGAAAGCCGTTGTCTTTCCAGCGCCATTTGGCCCGATCAGACCGACAAGACTGCCTTTTTCCAGACTCATATTTAAGTTATCTACTGCACGAAGACCTCCAAAGGAGATTCCAAGATTTTTTACTTCCAATAATGCCATCTTAATTTCCCTCCTTCTGCAGTCTTTCCATTGCTTTTCTGTTTTTCTTCTCAATCAATGCAGCGTTGAATTTTGAATTTCTAAACAGCATCATTGCAATCAAAACAACTGCATAGATCAGCATACGGTAATCCGCCGCGCCACGAAGCAGTTCCGGAAGCGCTGTCAAAATTACGGCTGCCACGATCGTTCCTTTGATATTTCCCATACCGCCCAGAACAACCATAACGAGAATTTCAATGGATGTATTATAATCAAAGTTTGCCGGTTTTAAAATACCCGTATTATGTGCATATACAACGCCTGCCATTCCAGCAAGAAATGCAGATACGACAAAGGCAAGAATTTTAAATTTGCTGACGGGGACTCCAGATGCCTCAGCCGCAATATAATTGTCACGGATTGCACATACGGCTCGTCCGTGTCTCGAATTTACAAGGTTGCTGACAACCACAATCACGATCAGCGTTAAGATAAACACAATCGTAAAATGCTTATGGTTTGTCATTCTCTCAATTCCAGAAAGACCTCTTGCTCCTCCTGTGATATCCAAAGAGTTGATCACAGAACGAATAATCTCTCCAAATCCTAATGTTACAATCGCAAGATAATCTCCTCTCAGACGCAAAACTGGCATACCTATGATTAAACCAGCAAGCGCTGCCACACATCCTCCTACAATCAGAGCAATGATTAAAGAAACATATGGAGGGAACGGCAGATTAATCGTAATCAGCGCTCCTGCATACGCGCCAAGCGACATAAATCCTGCATGACCCAGTGTCAGTTCTCCCAAGAATCCGACAATCAGGCAGAGTGAAACTGCAAGCATGACATTCGTACAAATCGGAGTGATCAAAGATCTCATCTGACGGTTTAAAATTCCTTTATCCAGTAAAACCATGATTACAGCGTAAACTGCGACAGCTATCGCTGCATTGATCAAAAGTTTTTTCTTCTTTTCCATCTCCCACACCTACACTTTCTCTATCTTCATCTTGCCAAGCAGTCCTGACGGTCTTACAAGAAGAACAATAACCAGAACGCCATATACAATCGCATCTGCAAGCTGTGTAGAAATGTAAGCTTTTGACAAGCTTTCAATAATTCCAAGGATAATACCTCCCAGCATCGCTCCAGGAATACTTCCAATGCCTCCCAATACTGCTGCGACAAATGCCTTGATACCTGGCAATGCTCCCAATGTTGGCATCAATGTCTCATACTGAGAAATATATAAAATTCCTGCTACTGCTGCTAATCCAGATCCGATTGCAAACGTCATAGAAATCGTACGGTTTACACTGATTCCCATAAGTTCCGCCGCTCCTCTGTCCTCTGACACAGCTCTCATTGCTCTTCCAGCTTTTGTTTTATTGACAAACAGTGTCAATGCAATCATAGAGATCGTTGTCACAACTAAAGTAACCAGAGTTGTTCCAGAGATATACAGACTTCCCAGACGGATTCCTGGAATCTTGACAATGGATGCAAATGGAATAGGTGTCGCTTTAAAAACTAAAAGTGCAATGTTCTGAAGCAAAAAGCTCATACCGATTGCTGTGATCAAAACTGCCAGCGACGGCGCATTTCTAAGCGGTTTATATGCTATTTTCTCTGTGATAATTCCAAGTACAGAACAAGTAAGTACTGTCAGCAGAATTGCCACAATAACAGGCAGTTTCAATACAGCGGAATATACATACAAAGAATACGCACCGATCATGATGATATCGCCATGGGCGAAGTTAATCATCTTAGCAATTCCATATACCATCGTATATCCGATTGCGATCAGCGCATAAATGCTCCCTGTTCTCAGCCCGTTGATCAACTGCTCTAAAATACTGTTTAATAGGCTCATCTCTTTCCACCTTTCTTCAAATATAATTTTATTTTTTCTCTCGCCAGGTTATTTTTATTCTAATATACTTGACTGTTCCTGACAAGAACAAATGCGTAAAAAGTGCATCTCCTACGCATCTCAAGCAAAAGAGGAACTTTCGCCCGAAAGCTACAGCTCCTCTTTGAAATTACATATTTATACTGTATCATTCACATGATATCTGCATACTGAGTAAAATAATATAATATCTGAAAAAGTATCTTTCTTTTTTACTCTACATACTGATACTGGCCGTCTTTGATCTCCACATATTTGATCTCTTTATTTGGAACACCGTCAGCTGAGAAAGTAATGCTTTCGCCTGTCAGACCATCTACTGTAATTTCTGTCATTGCTGCAATCAGATCTTCGCTCTCAATAGAACCTGCCTGTTCCATAGCTGCTTTGATTGTATAAACTGCATCATAGGAATCTGCTGCGAACTGGTCTGGTGTTGAACTGTAAGCTGCTTCATATGCTTCAACAAATGCTACAACCTTTGGATCATCAACAGCTGCACAGAATGGACTTGCAAAAATAGCGCCTTCTACAACAGCTGGATCAGAAACGGTACTTAACACACCATCCCATCCATCACTTCCGATGAGTGGAAGATCCATTCCCATATCAGAAGCCTGTTTTGTGATGTAAGTGATATCCTGATAGTAAGCTGGGATGAACAGAACTTCTGCATCTGTTCCTTTAATCTTTGTCAGCTGTGTATTAAAATCCGTATCTCCAGTTGTGAAAGATTCGCTTGCCACGATCTCTCCGCCTTTTTCTTCTATGTGAGCCTCAAATGCTTCGGCGATACCTGCGCTGTAGTCGTCTGCATTGTTGTAGATAACTGCAATTTTTGTATATCCTAATACGTCCATTGCATAGTCAGCCATTGCAACACCCTGATCTGGATCGCTAAAGCAGATACGGAAAGCATTGTCATACTGGATACAATCTGGCGCAGATCCGGATGGAGTGATCTGTAAAATACCGTCGTCTGCTGTCAGATCTGTAATTGCAATAGTAGATCCGCTTGTCGTTGCTCCCATCATAACCTGAATGCCTTCGTCCATCAATGTATTATATGCCTGAATCGCTTTATCTTCTGTTGCCTCATCATCTTCAAAAGCCAGAGCCAGTGTATAATTTACATCGCCCACAGTCACACCGCCTGCTTCGTTGATTTCTGCAATCGCAATCTCAGCTCCCTGTTTTACAGAAGTACCATAAGAAGCTGCCGGTCCTGTCAGAGGTCCCATGCTTCCGATCAAAAATTCTTCTGATTCCCCTGATTTTGTTGTCTCTTTCTCTGTTGTCTCTACCGTAGCTGTCTCTGTTTCCGTCTGTTTTTTTGTCTCTGTCTCTTTCTCTGATTCTTTTTTACCGCAGCCTGCCAAGGAAGTAACCGCTAATGTTGTTGCAACTGCTCCAAGCATTACTTTTTTAAATTTCTTCATAATTTTTTCCTCCTTCTGCCTCCGCTCTATTTCTTTAGCGGAATACATTGTTAAATTATTTGTTTTATGATAACCCCAAATATTTTCTTTGTCAATCATTGTTTTTGCTAATTTTACAGCTTTTTCCGGAATAACAGAAAAATATTTTTTTTCTAAAATATTTTCTGCTTAATTTTTAATTTCACTGTACAACCCCACTGTATTTGTTGTACAATAAGAAATAGAGTGTCTTACACTTTTTTATTGAAACGAAAGGGGTATTAATGGATGAAGAATTTAATCGTTGGACAATCCGGCGGTCCTACTGCCGTGATTAACAGCAGTCTTTTTGGAGTAATCAAAGAAAGTATGAAACAGGAAGAGCATGTTGGACGTGTTTACGGTATGATTCATGGAATCGAAGGATTTTTAAAAGATCAGTATATGGATCTTGGAAAAGAACTAGAACCGGAGCAGCTGCAATGTCTGCGCACAACACCTGGAGCGTTTCTAGGTTCATGCAGATACAAACTTCCGGAAGATCTGTCCGATCCCGTTTATCCGAAGTTATTTGAAAAATTCAACACCCTGAATATCGGTTACTTTTTCTACATCGGAGGAAACGACTCCATGGATACAGTCAGCAAACTTTCCCGCTATGCTGAATCACACGGAGAATCTACACACATCATCGGCATACCAAAGACCATCGACAATGACCTCGTTCTGACCGATCACACACCTGGTTTCGGCAGTGCCGCAAAATATGTTGCCGCCTCTGTTGCAGAAATTGGTATAGACGCTTCTGTGTATGAAGCAAAATCGGTTACGATTATCGAGATTATGGGCCGCCATGCCGGATGGCTGACTGCTGCCAGTGTTCTTGCCAGAAAATTCAAAGAAGACAATCCAGTTTTAATCTATCTGCCTGAAGTTCCTTTTGACCTCGATCAGTTCTTAAAAGATCTGGAAAAATCATTTGAGAAGAGAAATAATCTCATTGTCTGCGTATCAGAAGGCATTCATGATAAAGATGGAAAATTTATCTGCGAATACGCTGGAGAAGCCGGAGTGGATACCTTTGGTCACAAAATGCTGACTGGATGCGGTAAATATCTTGAAAATTATATCAAGAGCCATATGAAAGTCAAAGTGCGTTCTGTTGAATTAAATGTAAATCAGCGTTGTTCTACTTTCGCACAGTCTCTGACTGACGCAAAAGAAGCAGCGCTTGCCGGATCTTTCGGTGTCTCTGCCGCTTTAGAGGGAGCTACAGGAAAAATGGTTTCCTTCGTTCGTCAGGAAGGTCCTGGATACGATTTATCTTGTGCGCTTGTCGATGTCAATGATGTCTGCAACAAAGAAAAATCTGTTCCTCTTGACTGGATTATCGATGGATGTGATATCAGCGATGAATTTATCGCCTATGCTCTTCCTTTGATTCAGGGACATCCAGTGATCCCGATGAAAGATGGACTGCCAAATTATGCTTACCGTCAGGATCTAAAAAAATAATTTCTATCTAAAAAAAGAAAACTTCTGGGACAATCTTTTCTCAGAAGTTTTCTTTTTTATTGTTTTTTATTTTTTCTTTTATTCTTTTTCTTACAGTTCTACCGCTGTATATTCATGACCTGTGTAAGGCAAAAACTTATTCAGCAGATCTTCCATCTTTATTTTCAGACTTGCCGTATTGATACAAGGATGACATCCTATATATTCTTCGTTCAAAACCGTCTTTTCGATTAACAGTCTGACATGATGCTCTTTATCATTCATAAGTCCCAGAACACTGACAGAGCCTGGAGTCACCCCCAGATATTGCTCCATATGTTCTGCATCTGCAAACGACAGTCTCGCACTTCCAATCTGATGCGACAGATCTTTCGTCTTAAATTTCTTATCTCCTGAAATCAAAAGCAGATAAAATTTTGTTTTTTGCGTATTACATAAAAACAGATTTTTGCAGATTTCAGTCTGGAGAAGTTCATCGATCTGATGACACGCCTCAATCGTCGGAGTCACCTCATGATCTACTCTCTGAAATGGAATCTCAAGTTGATCTAAAAGATCATACACATCCACTTCTTTTTTCAGTCTCCCAGTCTCATCAGAAGGTCTTCCATCATACAGCTTTAATTTTTCTTCCATCATCAATATGCTTTTCCCCAGTAAACCATATGTTTTGCTGGTTTTCCACAGTGAATACAAGTACCTGTGATTTCTTCCTGCTGGAATGGAATACAGCGTGATGTAACGCCTGCCTCTTCTTTCAGAGCATCTTCACATTCACGGCATCCGCACCACATTGCTTTTATAAATCCTGGTTTCTCATTTGCAATCTGTTTAAATTCCTCAAGCGTATTTGCTGTATAAGTATGTGCCTCTCTGTGTGCTCTTGCTCTCTCTAACATTTCTTTCTGCATGGTCTCCAGTACTTCTCCAACCTTTTGAGCCAGTTCTGGAATCGGTGCAACAATCTTTTATCTTGTGTCACGGCGAACAATCACAGCCTGATTTGCCTCGATATCTTTTGGTCCTACTTCGATACGCAGCGGAATTCCTCTCATTTCCTGCTCAGAGAATTTCCATCCCGGACTCTTATCTGTGTCATCTACTTTCACACGGAATCCAGAAAGCATATTTTTCAATTCATATACTTTATCCAGAACGCCTGCTTT
>CBCTVZ010000056.1:0-14060 GCA_965150505.1 uncultured Robinsoniella sp.
AACTCGTTTAGAATTTTCAAGGTTGTTTCACTGTTCAGTTATCAATGTTCTTTGCCGTTCTCTGTGACAGCTTTTATATTTTATCACACTGTTTTGTGTTTGTCAAGAACTTTTTTTGATCTTTTTTTATTTTTTTCGATCTCTTTCGTTCTCTCTGTCTCAGCAACTCCTTAAGTTTATCACAACTCTTTTTCATTGTCAAGAACTTTTTTTATTTTTTTCAATCTTTTTTTTGGAATCAAACGGAGAAAGAGGGATTTGAACCCTCGCGCCGCGTGAACGACCTACACCCTTAGCAGGGGCGCCTCTTCAGCCTCTTGAGTATTTCTCCTTATTTTTTCCATTTTCAGATATAACACTTTCGCAGTGCATAGTTGATTATATAAGATCCCCTTTTATTTGTCAACATCTTTTTTTATATTTTTTTCAATCGTCTCTTTTATCCTATTTTTTACTACTTCTGCAATTTCTGTGGATTTCATATTTTGATATTCTTCATAACAAATAGGAGGCAGATAATGAAGCTGAACGGTGATCGGCTCAATCGAATTTGTATCAAATCCTTTATACGCATCAATTACTGCAACTGGAACAATCGGACATTTCACTTTCATAGCCGCTTTAAAACTTCCGCCTTTAAAATCTAAAACTTTATTTCCTTGTTTGGATCTTGTTCCTTCTGCGAAAATCAAATAATTTCTTCCCTCATTTACTTCTTTTGAGACTTCTGACATCACTTTCATTCCCTGTCGAATATCTGAGCGATCTAATGCCTTTGCTTTCATAATGCGAAAGACCTGTTTTAAAAACATTACATTTTCGACTTCTTTTTTCATAACGACAGAAAAAGGTCTTGGACAGCTCTCTACAAAAGCAAGCACATCAAATAAGCCCTGATGATTCGGATAAAGAATAAATCCATTTTTCTCAGGAAGATTTTCTATTCCATGCGCTTCAATTTTTACACGGCCTCCCTTATTTGCATGAACTGTAATTTTCTTTAAAAGAGCATACCGTTCTTCTTCCGAGTATTGATCTGCTTTTTTGGCATAATGACATAACTGCCACCACCAATATGGCACAAAAGGAAGATTGTACAGCACCATTAAAATTATTCTTTTCATCTCTATCCTTTCTAAATTTAAGAAGAAATAATCATTTCAATCCATCTTTTATTCTTTTTTATACTGTTCTATCGCTGTCTCATACAAATTATTTCCATCTGCATCAGCTACTACAATAACTGGAAAATTTTCAATCTCCAGTTTTCGGATTGCCTCTGTACCCAGATCTTCATATGCAATCACCGTTGATTTTTTTATTCTCTGAGCCAATAAAGCCCCTGCTCCTCCGATTGCCGCAAAATATACAGCGCCGTTTCTCACGATTCCATCCAGCACCTCTTTCGAGCGTTTTCCTTTTCCGATCATTCCGATCAGTCCCATATCCAGCAGTCTTGGCGTATACTTATCCATTCTGCTCGCCGTAGTCGGTCCTGCTGATCCAATCGGCCGTCCTTCTCTGGCTGGACACGGTCCCATATAATAAATTATATTATTCTCCACTGAAATCGGCAGTTCTTCTCCTCTTTCCAAAGTTTCCTGCATTCTCTTATGCGCTGCATCACGGGCCGTATAAATTGTTCCTGAAAGATATACATAGTCTCCTGCTTTTAAGCTTTTTGCTTCTTCTCTTGTCATAGGTACTGTAATATGACGTTCCATTTTTCATTCCCTCCTTATATAGTCCGTACACTGTGTCGGTTTACATGACAGCAGATATTGATTGCTACCGGAAGTCCTGCAATATGCGTAGGATATGTATAGATATTGACAGCTAATGCGGTAATTCTGCCACCCAGTCCGCCAGGTCCAATTCCCAGACCGTTGATTTTCTCTAGCATCTCTTCTTCTAACTCTTTGACATATGGAATATCAGAATGCTGATTTACATTTCTTGTCAATGCCTTTTTTGCCATAAGAGCACATTTTTCAAATGTTCCGCCGATTCCAACTCCAACTACCATAGGAGGACACGCATTTGGTCCAGCATCCTTAACAGCAGTTAAAATTGCATTTTTGACACCTTCTATTCCATCTGCCGGTTTCAGCATAAAAATTCTGCTCATATTTTCACTTCCAAATCCTTTTGGAGCTACTGTAATTTTCACCTGATCTCCCGGCACAATCTCGCTATATAAAACAGCCGGTGTATTATCTTTTGTATTTTCACGAATAATTGGATCTTTTACAACAGATTTTCTTAAAAATCCTTCTGTATATCCCTGACGCACTCCTTCATTGACAGCATCTTCCAGATTTCCACCCTCAAAATGCACATCCTGTCCTACTTCCAGAAAAATCACAGCCATCCCTGTATCTTGACAAATTGGAATCATGTCTGTTCCTGCAATCTGCAAATTCTCCTGAAGCTGACATAAAATCTGACGACCAAGTTCGGATTCCTCATTCGCTGCTGCTTTCTTCATCGCTTCATCCATATCAGATGACAGAAAATGCGTAGCTTCTATGCACATCTCTTTGATATTTTTTGTCAGTTCCTTTACATCAACTGTCCGAATCACGTTTACTCCTCCATTCTGGATCTCTATCTTTTTCTAATTTTCTCTCAAATATAACTAGATATCAAATTCTTCTCAAAATCTCTTCTTTGATATTCTGTACTTTATCCTCATATCTCTTTACAATATAATCATTTGCCTCATGTTCCTGTGTATCGTCCAACGGCAAAAGTTCTATACTTCCATATTTTCTTTCCAGCGCTTTTTTCAGAATATAGTCACAGAGGTCTGGATTTTTCGGCAGTACAGGACCATGCAGATACGTTCCAATTACATTTTTATAGACAACGCCTTCCTGTCCTGATTTTCCGTCATTTCCTTTGCCATAAATTACTTTCCCAAGAGGTTTATTATTCTTTATGTACGTTCTTCCTCCATGATTTTCAAATCCAACGATTGGACGAGGAAACAAATCGCTCTGTATCACAATATTTCGGATCAGTCTTCCTTTTTTCTGAACCGTATAAAGATCAACTAGACCAAGTCCTTCGATTTTTCCATCTTTCGTCTCATAAAAATTTCCCAATAACTGATATCCGCCGCAGATCGCAAGCACTACGCCATCTGTCTCCACAAATTTTTTAAAATCTTTTCGGATTTCTTTCAGGCGGTTACAGACGAGCATCTGCTCACGGTCTGATCCGCCTCCCAAAAGTACAATATCTAATTTTCCAAAATCAATCGGATCTTCCAGTCTGTATGAAACGGTCTCTGCTTCGATTCCTCTCCACTCACACCGTTTCATCATGCACTGAATATTGCCTCTATCCCCATAAAGATTCAAAAGATCCGGATATAAATGCCCTATCGTCAATTTCATCGGCTTTCTTCCTCCATCTTCTTCAGCGTGTTTCTCGTGCTGTACAGTCCAGTATAATTGACGAGAATATACAGATTGCCGACACCATTTTTAATTCGATCCTGAATGGCCTCCGCTACGTTTCGCTCCACTTTAGAAGAAATATCCACATATTTCAAACGCAGTCTCATATCGAGGCATCGGATTCCACTGACTGTGATAGAACGGATACTCTCTTCTTTAAACCGTTCAAAATCAACATCCCAAAGCCACGATACATCCTCTCCATCCTGAAAACGGTCATTAATCAGAATGATCACATCCTTTGGCGCTTTGTCTTCCATCACTGCAGCAATATTCTGATTAAAACCAGCTGGATTTTTTGCCAGATTTAATTCTATTTTCGTTCCATTGATGAAGAAATGTTCCATTCTTCCGTTTTCTGGGTTGAACTTATTTAAAGTATCTTGAAAATGATCCATCGAAAGACCAGCGACTCTTCCGGCAGCATACGCTGTTAAGATATTATAAACGTTATAAAAACCGCGGTAGTTCGCCTCTATTTTTCTGCCTTCCACCTCAAAAGACAGATGATCTCCCGCAAAAATATGAGAGGCATCAAACTCAATTTTTGGTCTTTTAAATCCACATCCAGGACATTCATAATCTCCAAGCTGGCTGTAATGATAAAAATGATATTTCATCTTAGCCCCGCATCGTTTGCAGAAGCGTCCTTCTCTGATTTCAGAGTTTTCATCTCCATCCAACACTTTTTCGCTAATTCCATATGTGTGATATTTATTTCCTGTATCCATTGCCAATGTCACAGACAGCGAATCATCTCCATTGATCAACAGTGTCATATCTGGAGCCATTTTGATAGCCCTTGTCAAAATGTCCATTGTAATATCAATTTCTCCATAGCGATCAAGCTGATCTCGAAACAGATTTGTCAGCACCATATAGTCTGGTTTAAATCTAGGCAATACCTTCAAGGTCGATGCCTCATCGATCTCTATGCAGGCATAATCTGCGTCAATATTTCCCTTATTGTCAGTGGCCAAAACAAATGCAGCTACAACACCGTTCTGCATATTAGAACCTGTTCTGTTGCAGATTATTTTTTTTCCTTCTGCCTCGATTGCAGAGCAAAGCAAATTATTTGTAGTCGTCTTTCCATTTGTTCCGCACACAATAAAAGACTTCCCTCTCAGCTGTCCTGCCAGATCCTGCAGAATATTTGGATAAATCAGGCGTGCCACAAGCCCTGCCCATGTGACACCCTGTTTTCCCATCTTTCGGCTGATCTTTCCGACCAGTTTTGCTGCTCTGACCGCCAATACTCTCCGTAGTTTCATACTTTTTTATAACTCCTCATTCAGCTGATTTTCCAATAATTTCAATGTATCTTCCTCTGTTTTATTCGATTCATCGCGCACTTTCGCTATGCTTGCAACAGAGACATCCTCATCTAATTGAATCAGTTTCACACCTGAAGTCACTCTTCCTAGTACACTGATCACATCACACATAATTCGGATGATCACGCCTTTTGTCGTAATCAGCATGATTTCTTTTTCTTTATCAACAGCTTTCACGCCGACTACATTTCCTGTTTTTTCCATGATCTTATAGCATTTTACGCCTTTTCCGCCTCTGTTTTGAGTCGTAAATTCATCAATAGAGGTCAGTTTTCCCATTCCTTTTTCTGACACGATCAGAAGATACTGTCCCTGTGTATCGAGCTGCATTCCGACTACTTCATCATCTGGAGATAAATTCATACCAATCACACCCATGGAAACTCGTCCTGTGCTGCGCACATCTGTCTCATGGAATCGAATACACTGTCCAAATTTTGTAACCAAGAAAATATCTTTTTTATTGTTTGTTGATTTTACTTCGATCAATTCATCATTTTCTCTCAGAGTGATCGCTGCAAGTCCTGTCTTTCTGACATTTGCATAATCTGTAATCGGCGTTTTTTTCACAATTCCATTTTTTGTCGCCATAAACAGATAGCGGCCTTCTTTATATTCTCTGATCGGAATCATCGCTGTAATCTTCTCATCCGGCATCAACTGCAAAAGATTGATGATCGCAGTTCCTCTCGCATTTCTTCCTGCTTCTGGAATCTCATACGCTTTTAAGCGATATACTCTTCCTGTATTTGTGAAGAACATCATGTAATGATGCGTCGTTGTCATCAATAATTCTTCGATGTAATCATCTTCGATAATCTGCATTCCTTTAATGCCCTTACCGCCACGATTCTGACTTCTGAAATTATCCACTGTCATACGCTTAATGTATCCCAGTTTTGTCATAGAAATCACAACGTTTTCCACCGGAATCAAATCTTCTGTGGATAAGTCAGACTCATCTGCTCCAATCTGTGTTCTTCTCTCATCTCCGTATTTTTCACCGATCGCAAGGATCTCTGTTCGGATCACACCTAAAAGCAGCTTCTCATCTCCTAGAATTGCCTTTAAGTCATCAATTTTTTTCATCAAATCCTGATACTCTGTCTCCAACTTTCCTCTTTCCAGACCAGTCAAGGCTTTCAGTCTCATATCTACAATCGCCTGCGCCTGTACATCTGAAAGTGAAAAACGTTCCATCAACTGCATTTTGGCTTCCTGAATATTTTTCGATCCTCTGATCAAGGTGATCACCTCATCAATATGATCGAGCGCCGCCAGCAGTCCCTCTAAAATATGAGCGCGCTCCTGCGCTTTGTTTAATTCATACTGTGTTCTTCTTGTGACAACCTCTTCCTGATGCTGAATGTAATAATTCAGCATATCCAGTAAGTTCATTACTTTTGGTTCATTGTTCACAAGAGCCAGCATAATCACACCGAATGTATCCTGAAGCTGCGTATGTTTATAAAGACGATTTAATACGACATTCGCATTGACATCGCGTCTCAATTCAATGCTGATTCTCATTCCTTCGCGGTTTGATTCATCGGTAATCGCCGTAATTCCGTCAATCTTTTTATCACGAACTAATTCTGCGATCTTTTCTATCAATCTTGCCTTATTTACAAGATATGGAAGCTCTGATACGACGATTCTGCTCTTTCCATTTTGCATTGCTTCAATTTCTGTCACAGCGCGAACCTTTATCTTTCCTCTTCCCGTGCGATATGCTTCCTCAATTCCTCTTTTACCAAGGATTTTCGCTCCTGTCGGGAAATCAGGTCCTTTAATAATCTGCATAATTTCTTCCATCGTTGTCTTGCGATCTTCCAAAATACGATTGTCAATCATCTTGACAACTGCCTGAATCACCTCATTCAGATTATGAGGAGGGATATTGGTCGCCATTCCTACTGCAATACCAGAAGCTCCGTTCACAAGAAGGTTCGGGTATCTGGACGGAAGTACAGAAGGCTCTTGTTCTGTCTCATCAAAGTTTGGAACAAAATCTACTGTATTTCTGTTAATATCAGCAAGCATCTCCATGGAAATTTTGCTCAGACGCGCCTCTGTGTAACGCATCGCAGCAGCTCCATCTCCATCTACAGATCCAAAGTTTCCATGACCATCCACAAGAGGATATCGTGTAGACCAATCCTGCGCCAAATTTACAAGCGCTCCGTAAATGGAACTGTCACCATGCGGATGATATTTACCCATTGTATCACCGACAATACGCGCACATTTTCTGTGCGGTTTGTCAGGACCATTATTCAGCTCAATCATCGAATACAGCACACGGCGCTGTACCGGCTTTAATCCGTCACGGACATCCGGAAGAGCACGCGCTGCAATAACACTCATTGCATAATCAATATAGGAGTCTTCCATGGTCTTTTTCAGATCAATTTCCTCTATCTTGTCAAAAATATTATCTTCCACGCTCTTTCTCCTCCTATATATCCAGATTCTTTACAAATTTTGCATTTTCCTCAATAAACTCACGGCGAGGTTCTACCGCATCCCCCATCAGTGTTGTAAATGTCACATCAATTTCTGAAGAATCGTCATTATTCATCACAACACGTTTCAGGATTCTTCTCTCTGGGTCCATTGTTGTCTCCCAGAGCTGCTCTGCATCCATCTCACCCAGACCTTTGTATCGCTGAATCTTATTGTTTCCGTCTCTTCCAATCTCGGTAAGAATCTCATTCAGCTGCGCATCGTCATACGCATACCATACTTTTTTATTTTTCTCAATTTTATATAAAGGCGGCTGCGCCAGATATACATATCCTTCTTTAATCAGATCTGGCATAAATCGATACAAAAATGTCAGCAGCAGCGTACTGATATGCGCTCCATCCACATCGGCATCCGTCATAATAATGATTTTATGGTATCTCAATTTTGATATATCAAAATCCTCATGGATTCCCGTTCCAAATGCCGTAATCATCGCTTTAATTTCAGCATTTGCATAGATACGGTCAAGGCGTGCCTTCTCCACATTTAATATTTTTCCTCTCAGAGGCAAGATTGCCTGCGTTGCACGGCTTCTCGCTGTCTTTGCAGAACCTCCCGCAGAATCTCCCTCAACGATATAAATTTCGCATTTGCTAGGATCTTTATCTGTACAGTCTGCCAGTTTTCCAGGAAGCGACATCCCTTCCAGAGCTGATTTTCTTCTTGTCAGCTCTCTTGCTTTTCTTGCTGCCTCTCTTGCACGCTGAGACATAATGGATTTCTCTAAAATAATCTTTGCTGCCTGAGGATGCTGTTCCAGATAAATCATAAGCTGTTCGCTCACGATACCGTCCACAGCTCCACGCGCTTCACTGTTTCCTAATTTCTGTTTTGTCTGCCCTTCAAACTGCGCTTCCTCCATCTTGATGCTGATGATGGAAGTCAATCCTTCTCGTATATCGTCTCCAGACAGATTTGGCTCATTTTCTTTCAGCAGTTTATTCTCTCTCGCATAATCATTAAATGTTTTTGTCAATGCATTTTTAAATCCCGCAAGATGTGTTCCTCCTTCAGGGGTAGGAATATTGTTGACAAAGCTGTAACAGCTTTCTGTATACGTACTATTATGCTGAAGAGCGACTTCCACCAAAATTCCGTCTTTTACTCCTTCACAATAAATCATATCTGGATACAATGGCGTTTTTCCTTTGTTCAGATATGCTACAAACTCTTTTACTCCACCTTCATAGTGGAATACTTTTTCAACTGGTTCTTCCGGACGTTCATCCCTTAATTGAATGGTGATGGTTTTTGTCAAAAATGCTACCTCTCTCAGACGCTGTTTCAGCATTCCAAAATCATATGTAGTATCTTCAAAAATTTCATCATCTGCCAAGAATTTAACCATTGTTCCTGTCTTATCTTTTTCACATTCCCCAATCACAGTCAGCTTGTCTGTAGATTTTCCTTTCTCATAACGCTGTCTGTAAATTTTTCCGTCACTGTAGACGGTTACTTCCAGCCATTTAGAAAGCGCATTTACTACAGAAGCTCCAACACCGTGAAGTCCTCCGGATACACTGTATCCTCCTCCGCCGAATTTTCCACCGGCATGAAGAATAGTAAATACAACTTCCACCGCAGACAGACCAGATTTATGATTAATTCCCACCGGAATTCCTCTTCCGTTATCTATAACTGTGATGGAATTGTCTTTATTGATTGTCACCTGAACCATATTGCAGTATCCGGCAAGCGCTTCGTCCACCGCATTATCCACAATTTCATATACAAGATGGTGAAGTCCTCTTATTGATGTGCTGCCGATATACATTCCCGGTCTTTTTCTGACTGCTTCCAATCCTTCTAAAATTTCTATTTGATCTGCACCGTATTCTGTACTCATAACAACCTCCTGTTTTATTCATAGACAACACCTTCTGCTACATGAAACACATGATTTAGTTCAAATTGATTTTGAATAAAATCATCAATTCCTGTGCAAGTAATAAATGTCTGGATCTCTCCAATGCTATCCAGCAGATAATGCTGCCTTTTTCTGTCCAGCTCAGACAATACGTCGTCCAGCAATAAAATCGGTGTATCTTTTATTTCCTGTTTCACAAGCTCAATTTCAGCCAACTTTAATGAAAGCGCTGCTGTCCTTTGCTGTCCCTGAGAGCCAAATCTTCTGACATCCAGCTCTCCAATATAAAAACTGATATCATCCTTATGCGGTCCCGATGTAGATACTCGAAAATGAAGATCTCTTTCTCTGCTTTTTTTCAGTTCATCCTCAAAACATTCAGAACTCACATTTTTTTCATACACAAGTCTCAGTCTTTCTTTACCGCCAGAAAGTTTTTCGTGTGCTTTCTGAATCACTTCATTGATACGCAGAAGAAATTTTTCTCTCTCTTCAATAATTTTCTGTCCATACATCACCATCTGGTGATCGTATACATCGAGCATTTCCAGATACTCCGGATGAAATGCTGCTTCCTTCAAAAGTTTGTTTCTCTGAACTATTATTTTATTATAGTTTGTCAAATGATACAAATAAATTTTACTGAGTTGGCATAATTCCTGATCTAAAAACCGTCTTCTCTCAGCAGGTCCATCCTTGATGATATTCAAATCTTCCGGAGAAAAAAAGATAAAATTAGCAAGTCCAAAAAGTTCACTTGCCTTCCTGATCGGAACACCATTAATGGCAATTCCTTTTGCCTTATTCTTTTTCAAATGCATATCGACCTGAATCTTTCCATCATTTTTTAAAATTCCCATACAGATATGTGCTTCGTTCTGACCAAACTGTATCATCTCTTTATCTTTGCTTCCTCTGTGAGATTTCGTTGTCCCACACACATATACTGCCTCCAGAATATTTGTTTTTCCCTGCGCATTGTCGCCATAAAAAATATTTGTACCTTTGTCAAACTCCAACTTCAAAGAATCATAATTCCGAAATCGGTCTAGTTTTAAAGATTCAATGATCATTTGTTCCTCCTGATTCCGCATGATGTGCGGTATAAATTCAGGGATATCTCAAAGTTTTTACTTTGTTCCAACTTTTATTTTACAATTTTTATCGTTTCATTGTCAAAGGAAACAATATCGCCGTCTGTCAGTTTTTTCCCTCTCTGATATTCTGTAACTCCGTTTACTTTTACTTGTCCGTCTAAAATAACAAGCTTTGCTTCCACTCCAGATTCTACGAGTCCAGCCGCCTTTAAAGCCTGTCCTAATTTGATGTAGTCCTCTCTCAGTTTTATTGTTTCCATTTCTTTCCTCCTAAACTACGCTTGTATCTTTTCTCTTTTTACACATGTCAAATAAAGTATATCAGCATTTTAAAAAAAATCCTACTCTAAATTGTAACAAATTAACGAAAAAAACCAATTCTTTTTTCTAAAATTATTTTATAACTAAAAGATACTTGTATCAAATAATTTGAATAGAAAAAGAATTGGTTTATCAGTTTGTTCTTTTATTTTTGTTTTAATCTTTACTTTAAGAGATAAAGTTTACAGGAAGAATCAGATAAATATAAGATTCCTGCTCATCACGAATAAAACACGGCGCTTTTGGATTTACCAGATAAATGGTAATCATCTCATCGTCAATTACGCGCAGCGCATCAATTAAGAATTTTGGATTAAATCCAATCATCAGATCCTTTCCTTCTTTCTCAATATCAATTTCCTCTTTCATAGAACCGATCTGAGAATCAATCTTAAGTTCCATACAATCGCTGTTAATGGAAATAATAATTGGTTTTTTATCGCTTTCTTTCACAAGCAAGGTTGCGCGGTCGATACAATTTAACAATTCTTTTTTATTAATTTTTACTTTTGTCTCATAATCGCTAGAGAGCATCTGGTCAATACGGAAATATTCTCCTTCAATCAATCTTGATACCACTGTGGTCTGATCAAATTCAAAGACAATATGATTTGGAGTAAAGAAAATATTGACTGTGTCTTCCACTTCTCCGGATAAGATTTTGCTAATCTCGATCAAAGTTTTACCTGGTACTACAACTTTTCTGTCTTCATATGTCTCTTTGAGCATCATTTTGCGAATAGCAATTCGATGTCCGTCAAGGGATACCACTCGGAGCATATTATCTTTGATTTCAAATAATTCACCTGTCATCATTTTATTATTTTCATTTGCGGCAATAGAAAAGATTGTCTGACGAATCATTTCTTTCAGTGTAAATTGAGAAAGAGAAATGAAATCATTTTTTTCTACAAATGGCAGATAAGAAAAATCTTCACTTGATTTTCCAATGATATCAAATTTTGCTTTTTCACATGTAATCGTTGTCTTTAAGTCATGTGTTTCAATCACAATATCGTTTTCAGGTAATTTTCTAATAATGTCAGAAAAGATCTTAGCATCCAAAGCAATATTGCCTCTTTCCACAATTTCTCCTTCTGCGATTGTTTCTATCCCCAATTCCATATCATTTGATGTGAATTTAATTTCGTTTGATGTAGCATCAATGAGGATACATTCTAAAATTGGCATAGTTGTCTTTGAAGGAACTGCTTTTAAAACAATATTGACAGCTTTTAGAAGGTTATTTTTTTTGAATATAAGTTTCATGATAGAAAAGTCTCCTTTCGGTGCGTCTGGCTTTATATAACAATATATAATAAATCGTAGTAGTAGTAGGGGCGGTGGATAATGTGGATAACTCTTGAAACCCTTGATTTTACAGGGTTTTTTGAATGTTAACTATGTGGATAACTATGTGGATAAGTTGTGGATAGTGTGGATAACTCATGTGGATATCTTTTTTCCATCCACGCATAAAAATGCAGTTTTTTAGAGTTATCCACATTATCCACCGTAGTTATCCACCGCCTATGTGGATAATGTGGATAACTTTTTTTGAAAAAAATATTGCAGTGGAAAACCGTTTTTCAGGCAGGACTGATCTTCTTTTTTAAGATATCGATTGTACTTTTTAAAGATTCTGATGTCTGTAATTCCTTTGCAATTTTTTTAGAGCCGTGCATAATGGTTGTGTGATCACGTTTTCCTAAAATTTCTCCAATATTTTTAAATGGCATTTCCAGCATTTCATTGCACAGATACATAACGATTTGACGTGGAAATACGATGTTGGCTGTGCGCTTATTTCCAATCAGATCTTCTGTATTGATGTTAAAGTGTTCCGCTACCTTGTTTATGATAAGCTGAGGGGTGACGACTCCGCGTTCTTCTGGGGCAATAATATCTTTTAAGGCTTCTTCTGCAAGATAAATGTCAATCTCACGATGTTCAAGATTACTAAAAGCCATAATTTTATTTAAAGCGCCTTCAAGTTCACGAATATTTGATTTAATATGTGTTGCGATATATTTGATAACGTCGTCATCAATGGTATAACCGTCCAATTCTTCTTTTTTTCTCAGAATTGCCATACGAGTTTCATAGTCTGGAGAAGAAATATCAGCGATTAATCCCCATTCAAAGCGGGATCTGAGACGGCTTTCCAGAGTCAGAAAATCTTTCGGCGGTTTATCACTGGAAAGAATGATCTGCTTTTTAGAACCATGAAGATCATTAAATGTGTGGAAAAATTCTTCCTGAGTAGATTCTTTTCCGATCAAAAATTGTACATCATCAATCAGCAAAACATCGATATTGCGGTATTTTTCGCGGAATTGCGCCATTGCCGTGTTGTTTCCGTTTCGGATGGCTTCAATCAATTCATTCGTAAAGTATTCGCTGGTGACGTATAATACTTTGGAATCGGGATTATGTTCCAGAATGAAATGAGCGATTGAGTGCATAAGGTGTGTTTTTCCAAGTCCTACGCCTCCATAGATAAAAAGAGGATTGTACATAGCGCCTGGAGATTCTGCAACAGCAAGAGCAGCAGCGTGGGCAAAATTGTTGTTACCGCCGACAACAAAGGTATCGAAAGTATATTTTGGATTTAGATTTGCACGTTCGATATTCTCATTCATTGCGGAATTTGGCAGTTTTGCAGATGTTTTATCTTTGATTTGGTCGGGAAGAAGAAATTCGATTTCACAGTCAATGCCTGTGAGCTCAGTGATGGCTACTTTTAAAGGTGAGCGATACCGTTTACTGACGTAAGTTAAGCCCATTTGTTCGGTTGGACCTAAAAGCGTCAATACATTGTTTTCAAGAGAATGAACAGAGAGAGGTTGAATCCATGTCTTGAAAGAAACATCGGAAAGTTCGTATTCCAGTTTGACGGTGGAGAGGATTTCTTCCCATTTTTCGATAATTGTGTCCTTTTCCATATTTTCGTCCATTGAAAAAATCTCCTTAAGTATTCATCAGCGGATTGAAAAAATCCGTGTTTTGTATATAGTATTATTGTGTTATTCTTTCAATTAATATTAAACCAAAAGGGAACAATTAGCAATCAAAATTTGAGTTAGACATGGCGACAGGAAAAGTTATCCACATTATTTTAGGTAAAATGTGGATAATGTGGATAACTTTTTTGGGAACAAAATATAGTAACGAAAAAAATAGAATTTTATCAAAAAAAAACGAAGAAAAAAAGTTATCCACAAGTTATCCACAGTGCAATGTGGATAATTTTTGAAGAATGTGGATAATGTGGATAACTCGCGAAAAAGTTATCCACATTATCCACCGTGAAAATTTGTTGAAAAATAAAGAAAAAAAGAAGATGTTCAAAAGTTATCCACACACTATCCACCGAGCCATGTGGATAACTTTTGAAGAATGTGGATAATGTGGATAACTCGCGAAAAAGTTATCCACATTATCC
>CBCTVZ010000057.1:0-14048 GCA_965150505.1 uncultured Robinsoniella sp.
CTCCCGAGGGAAGTGGGTTTCCGCCTATGATAAACGAAAGGATTTTATTTATGAACTTATTTATTTGACATACTCCCATGACTAAAACATATGGGCTTTCACGCAGTTTATTGTAAACTCTCTGATCCTTAAACGCAACGAACGATACACTCACTTTTAGTTTTTATAAAAAGATCACATTCTTTTCTTTATAAAAAAATAAAGAGGACAACTACTTATTATCTGCATTTATACACAAGCAATACTTCTTTGTTGTCCTCTCCCCCTAAACGATCCTGTTAAAATTAGTTTTTTTATTCTTTTATTTATTCTTTTAGAAAAAAAAATAAATTTGTTTATTCTCTTATTTTTTCTTCTCTTTATCTATCCTCTTATTTTTTCTATTTTATCTAACTCTTCGATCAGCGCTGTTCTTTTTTTATAGCGTTTTTTCCAATCTTCTATAATTTGTTCTGCGACCTCTGAACCATCAGGATATTTCTTCATCTTTTTCAAATGTGCGGCCAACTCTCTATATTTTTCTCTTCCTGTCATCTCAGGTACAATAGTTACGAGACAGTCGGCATACAATCTCACCATTTCCTTTGGAAATTTCCTGCTTAAAAATTTTTCATATTGATCCAGTATTTCTAAATGTTTTTCTTGACCTAATTCTTCTATCAGTTGTGTATACATCTTTTCTTCCGCCAAAATTTTATAGCGAAAATAAGGAAGATTGATTTCTTTTAAAATCTCATTTCTTGTTTCCTCCCATTTTTCTATATCATCCAAACGAACGGTACTTCGTATCTTTCTCCAAAGCTCCATACTCTCCTGATGATATTGAACAAAGTATAAAATCATTTGATCCAAATACTCTTTTGTTCTGCCCTGCATCTGATAAAGGTCTGTAAGCAGTCTGCAATATTTTTCCTGACAATCATATTTCATGTGATCTATTTCAATGCTTTCAAAAATAAGTCTCTCTGCTTCCTCATAATTTTGGTTTTGCATTTGCTTTTGAATTTCCATCTGTCTAATTTCAGGTATGTTCCAAAACTTCATTTTATATTGCATACATTCTTCTTCCGAATAAGATAATTGTGTCATAATCTCTAGTCTTCTTGCAAGATCTTTATTTCTCTTTTTCTGAATCCATTCTTCTTCTGCATTGTTCTCTTTTTTAAGTTTTTCATCCAATAACTCTAATTTTTTCTCCAAAAATATCGTTTCCTGAAAATATTCCATCAGAAAATCATACATTTTTTCAGTCATCAAATTTATTGTTCCTTCTTCCAGATGTCTTTGCAGCCATTCATAAATTTCTGATTTTAATTTTTGTTCTTTCTCCTGCTCTAAAATTTTTCCCACTCTTAAAAAGCACTCTTCTGCCAAAACACAGATGAAATTTTCAGGATCATTGCTCTCTGTCATACAAGCCCTATCCCAGACATAAGAAATCAATTCAAAAGCTTCTCTTCTATTTTCATATACAATCATTCTGTCTATTTTTTCTTGAAACAAGACTCGTATATCTTCACAAAAAAGTCCTGTATTTTTTAAATCCATAAATCCATATTCATCGCTATATTTTGAAAAGATTTCTCTTATCTGATTCTGTATTCTCATCCATTCCTTTTTCGATGCCTGACCTGTCAAGAAAAGTCGCAGTTCCTGTTCAAATCCCGAAGAATCTGTCGCCATTTTCATTAAAAATCTTTGCAGGTCTTCTTTCGATGCTTCGGTCAATAGCTCATTCAATTCTTCTAAATGATTTTTCCGCTCTTTTTCTTTTAAGATCTCTTTTTCTTCCAATTTATATAAAACAGCTGCCATATGTTTACAATATTGACCTTTATTTTGAACATAAAAGCAATCGCAGCTCATCTGTTCTATACATTGTCCTTGTATGTCAATCTTAACATTATATTTCTTTTCTCCTCGAACAATCGCTTCATATCCTCGTGTCGTTTTTCTAATTTCTCCCACACGCCCTTCTCTTAAACACTTTTTCCCTCTTTCTAAGATATGTGGAAGAAAATACCTTTTCCAGTTTGATTCCATAACCCTTTCTCCTTTGCTTTTTTTGTTTTTTTATTTTTTGTTTTTTTCTTTTTTATTTTTTCTCTTTCTCTAACTATATCACAATTAGGATACCATTTGTTCCTAAGAAAAATAGTATTTACAATAATTTCATACATATTTTCATATGTACTTTTATTTCACATCTACTGATCCGTTCAGCTTCAGTCAAAAATCATAAATGTTTTAAATATCTTTCATAAAACACTTCCAACGTATCCATCTTATTGCATCATATGAAGATGGAGATATTTTTCTCTCGTTGCATTTCCGCCTCGTATATGACGTTCTGACTTATTTAAGTCTAATACTTTTCTGGCTTCATTTGCAAGCAATGGGTTAAACATCAAAAGACGTTCTGTAACATCTTTATGTTTAGATGTCATTATTTGGAATGGTTTTGATTCCACGCTTGTCTTCAATATAAAATACTCTCATCTAATTTCAAGTCTCCTAGCAATCGAAGACCTATCTCTACATTTCCATTCTTATCCACTTCAATCTTTTTAATCAAACGTTTCAACTGAATATTTGTCATCTCATGCACATCGGTAATATCTTCTATTTGCTGAAAGGTATGATTTAAAATTTTTTCCAACTGATCGCCCTTTATCAAATTGCTCGCTACCATTTTTAGCTCATTTTCCAAACGTTCCAGCTCTTGACGTGTTCCAGAAAGTTTATCATTTAGTTCTTCTCTCGAAATCAAATCATCGGTGTACATATTCATATATTTCTGTCGCATCCTTTGTAATCTGGCAACTTGTAAATTCAATTCTTTCTCGTAATCGGTATTCTCATCCTTTGCCTTGTACGCACGTTGAAATTCTTTCACAACATATTCCATTACTTTCTTCTTTTTCTGAAGAACTTTTGCAAAATATTCCTGCAAAACCTGAATCAATTCTTCTTCGTCGATGGATATTTTATTGAAACAGCTATCAGCGCCATTTCCATTTCTCCCAGAACAAACCCAACGCACATATGTGTTTTTATAAGTACGAACTATTCTTCTAAAAGACCATCCACATTCCTTACATTTAATCAATGTAGAAAATAAATACTTATTACTCTCTCTCTCATGTTTCACATGAAAGGTATCATGTCTTTCATGTAAAATCTCTTGTGCTTGACTATACGTTTTCTCTTCAATAATTTGAAGCTCTGGGCGTTCCACAACGATCCATTCTGTCTCATCTTTCTCACGTCTTTGTCCGGTCAAAAAATCGCTTACTTCTTCTTTCCCATTAATAATTTTTCCGGTATACAACTCATTCGTTAAAATTCGGCAAATTGCATTCTGACTCCAATTACAGTTTCTCTTTGTTTTATATCCCTGTTCATTAAGCATTTTCGCAATCTTGGCTGCCCCATATCCATCTTCCGTATACCATTTATAAATTTGCTTGACTACCTTAGATTCTTCTGTATTAATCTCAAGATTAAAATAATCTCCAATCGTCTTGTTATATCCATAAACCATGTTTGGAACTCGTCCTTTTTCGGCGTTTAACTTCTTACCAAACTTCACTCGTTTCGATGTATTGGCGCTTTCCTCCTGAGCCAATGCTCCAAAAATTGTCAGAACAAACTCACTGTTTCCCATGCTTGTCATATTCGCTGTTAAAAACTGTGTTTCTATGCCTAAAGATTTCAGTTTACGAACATTCTGTAAAAGATCCACTGTATTTCTGGCAAAACGAGAAATATCCTTCACGACAACCATTTTAAACATTCCCTTTTCTGCATCCGCCATCATACGAAGAAATTCCTTACGATTCTTGATTTTTGTTCCAGAAATGCCTTCATCCGCATATAACTTTACTAATACATCTCCGGTACGTTTCGTATATTCCATAAAAAATTCTTTTTGAGCTTCTAAGCTGTTGAGCTGATCGGCTTTATCTGTGGAAACACGGCAATATGCTGCTATCTTCATAAATAAATCCTTTCGTTTGTCATGGACAGAAACCCTCTACCTTTGGGTCGTAGCTAGTAATAGAGACGTATTGAAACTTAAAATTTTATAATTTTTCACATACATCTTCCTCTTTAAATTGTTCGATTGCTTTCTTCATTACCTTTTCCACTTTCTTCTCATTTACTTCTATAAAAATTTTCAATATGTAATCGGCGGTAGTTTCCATCGTATTTGGATTATAAAAACGATAATTCAGTTTTTTCCTTGCCACGATATCCAACTATCTCCTTTCCTTGCCTCTTTTGTCCATTTCTATGAATCCCTTTCTGCAAATAGTCCAAAATTTTCACCGCTTCTCTTATTTCATAACTTTTGGATTTTTTATTTCAAAAAAAGAGCATATAGATGATTTTCTATATGCTCCATCATTAATTCTTTACGATAAGATCAATATTTCTTTTTCTCTTCCATTTTCCCTTCCATTTTTTCTTCCTATATCCGTTTATTTCTTACGAATTTGAGATAGAATTGCCGGATCTTTTATGGATGTATCCTGCGCCAGCATCACTACTTTTGTGACAATCTGTGCAGTCATCGGATCTTCGTCCAGAAATGGTAAATATACTTTTCCTCTCTGACCGCTCCATACCGGAATCATATGGATTGTGCTTCCCGCTTTTTGATGAATGATTCCACTTCCCAAATGTACACTATAGTCGTTATATTGACCTGTGATATGTACGAAATGATCTTTTATCTGAATATTTTTAAATTTCATTAACTGGCAGGTACATGACACGATTGCTTTTCTCAATTCTATCGTTGAAACAGAAGTAATTGGATCTACTCCTCCTATGAATGCAAGACTAACAGCCAAATCGATATCTCGCATCGTTTCAGAAAACAAAATATCATCAATCTCTTTTATTTTCAGAGGTCTGCCTGTCTTGCGATCAAAAAATGAAACATAATCAATACTCGGTGCTTCGATATCATTTGGCGAAAACCAATCTGCATCCGCGAATAAATTTACAATCACATTTTGTTTATGATAAACTTTTTCTAATCCCTCTTCATAAGAAACATTCCATCCACGTTTTTTCAAAGCTCCCGCCGCCTGTTTCACCTGAATCTGATAACCTGTGTAGCGCTTCGTATCCGTATTTTCCTGTTCATCATCCAGTTTCAAATAAAATTCTCGAAATACTTGTTTAAACGGCTGAACTATTTGGTTTTCAAAAAGATAATTCTGAAATTCTTTCAATACTTTATTTTGATACAAGTCCAACACATGTGCAATTCGTATCGTTCCCGTACACTTTTCTTTCTTATCTCCCATCACCAAATAACCATCTTTGTAAAATCCAATAAAATGATTGCAAATCATTACAAGATGCCTGATTAACGGACCTGCTGCAATATGTTTTGACATGGCTTCTATTTCATCACACTCATACGCTGTCCCTTCTTCCATCGCCTTTTCTAACATACTGCGTGTTCGCTGATACTGCTGCCTTAACGTTTGATGTGCTTCTTTTACATAAAGCACATACTCATGATTCTTTAAGCGTGCAGGAATAGATTTTAATTTCTTTCCATTTTTTAAAACACAAATCTCATTCTGTCCATTCTCATCTACTTCAAGATACAGTTCGATGTCTTCTATCCTCCTCGGTTTCAAAACATCTTTATATTGATTTGATATTTTATTTTCCATCTTCCAGATTAACCGGTCTGCTGTATCAAAATGCGCATTTGCTGCCAGATTCATCAGTGCAATTTCACAACATCGTTTTTCGCTTGCCTGACGCTGTGCACCAAATGATTTCGATTCTTTCAAAAACTGCTGCACATATAAATATCGCTCCATCAAATCTTTTTCATTCTCAATCGGAACGATACAGTATGAATTTAAGGCATCTTTATTTCTCTTTTCGGATGCTTCTTTCCAATATTCTTCCTTGCTCTTCTTTCCTGTGCAGGCATCCATATATTTTCTTGCTCTTACATGAAAACTATTTTCACACAACAATTTTGAGGCATCGTATAATATTTTTATTCGTTTTTCACCGAGTTTTTTATAAATTGTCTGACACCATGTAATATCAAATGCTCCATCACTCAAATCCAGCGGATCTAAATTTGTATAATGGGCAATTTCTGCTTTTTTTCGTTCCGAATCTTCCTGCTTCATATGAGCAATAAAGTAATAGCAAGCTTCTTTAAATCCATCCCATCCCAATACTTCATTCACAAAATCTATCCATTGAGGCGCTATCATTGCTACTTCTACAAGACGTTTTTCCGATATTCTTGCCATTTTCAATTCATTAGGAGAGTCTGTCGCTAAAGGATAACACTTCCGAATTAAATTCCCAAAAACAGTTTGACGATCATCTAAAAAAGAGGAGCGATGAATCTCTTCTCCTTCCAACATTTTTAATGCAATCAATAAATATTTTATTCCTCGTACAACAGCTAATCTTTCCACATATTTTGTGACGCAACTTCTCTCATTCAATCGTGATGTCTCCATCTGAATCAAGGTATCGTTTATTTTATCTAACGTTTCTCGCAGATAGATATATGCCTCTTTATTTTCTGTCGGAAGCTCCAGATGCACCTTTCCATAAATTCCCCTGTTTTCAAAATATGCTATACTGAATGCTTCATACAGCATATCATTTTCATTTCTATAACTATAATAAGAATCATTTTCTTTCTCTGTATGTTTATCCAATATCATTTCCATCAGCACGCTCTGCGGAAGTATCCCCAAAGAACATGCCCGTGCTACCATCAAAGGCGAAAGATTCATTTTATTTTCTACTTCTAACCCACATTCCAAATGGAAACGCAGATAGCAATGATAAAGCAACGGAAAGTAAATCCGAAATTTTTCATCGTCCATGGTTTCTAAAGGTATCTCTCCAACCATCATCGCAAATGGCGTAAGATCTGCCATAGAATGCACCGTTATTTTTCCATTATAATCACGCATTTTATATGTATTCTTTGTGGCATATTTTAAAAATAATTCTATCATCTGAGCAGATGAATTTAAAAAAATTTGATTCTGATTACATTCATAAAAATAATATGTTATAATCCGTTGAAAATGGTTATAATACTCCCATTGTTTTCGATCTTCTGATGAAAGGCACGTTACACAAATCTCTGGTGGAAAGATATTCTCAAACAGATATTCCACACTGTTTAAGACAAAATACAGCTGAAATACCACATCTATTTTTAGTTGATCGTGTTTAAAATATTCTCTCCAAACATTTCCAAGCGGCAGTGCATCGAGTGATCTTAATTGATAATTCAAAGGAAAAAAAGCTTTGTCACCAATTAAATAATGCGTGCCAAACCGCTGATATTCCTCCTGCGCATGTGCCTCAATACGTTTGTTCCACACCGTCAGATATTCCTGTATTTTCCATTTGTCCCATACATTTAAAAAACTTAGATCAACATTTTCTCGCTTTTTTAAAAATCCCTTTTTTTGAATTTTTAAAAAAGAAGGATATTCCATCGGATATCTCTGGTATCGCTGGTACAATCCAAATCCATCTTCTTTTCCTAAAATTTCTATTTTAGGCTCTATTACCGTCTCAAAATATTCTGGGGTAAGCCGCTGCAATTCTAATGCAGATTCACGAATCAGTTTCTCTTTCGATTGATACAATCGTTCAAAACTATCCCGTACACATTCCTTTGACTGTTTTGAAAGAACATGAATAATCGCTGCCCTTGCATAAGATTTTTTTGTTTTCAGTCTTCCTTCTAATGCCAAAATATCCTCTGTCTCCAATGGAATATTCATTAATTGATTCATCATAAATTTACTTACTTCTTCCTGTTGTGAAAGAATCTCTTTAATCATAAATTTCTTCCAAATCTGCAACGGCACATAAGAAAAACAAGCGTTAAAAAATTCTTCTATTTGTTTTTTCCATAATAAAGATAGATGCGGAATCAAAAGCTCTATTCTTTTTGTTTCTGGCGCTTTTATCAATAATTGTTCCAGAAAATACACAATCTGTTCTTTACGCAGAATAACACAAAACCATTCAAATCCCTTCGCTGAATAAGTCTGTTGTGACTTAAGTTTCGATAAAAAAGGATAAATCAAATCATATAAGTGGTGACACTCTTCTTTTGAAATTCTCATCTGTTCTACATCAAATCCACTACACTGACTCAGATACAACGCCACAATCCAAGAATCGTCTCTATACGTTTCTAATAAATTCTGATATTTTAAAATTGAAAAATGATTTGTCAATTCTAAATAAATCAAAGCAGCGGCAATGATATGAGGTTCTTTCCTTTTTAGCAAAAATACTGCTTCTTCGATTGCCGTCTCCATATTTCTCATTCCTGCACAATACAAAGATAGATACACTTTTAAAGCATTTTCGTCTTGAAGCGCTTCTATGCGAATTTTTTCATCATGAATATACTCATAAATCGTATTGAAAATAAATTCAATCAATCGTTCTTCTACTTCATTGTATCCAATTCCAATCCACGTTAAAACACTGCGCCGTACAGAAGAATATCGAAGCAATTTTTCTTTCTGAATCACATCAATCATGCGATAAAAATAATCTATCTGATATTCATCTGCTGTCTCCAAAATACTCTGACGTACCCCTTCTTGAAGCTTTGCGGCTAAAAACAAATTTGTCAACAAATCCTGTAATTCCTGATTTTGACTTTGCTCAATCGCAATAATGATATCTCTTGTCAGAAAGCCAACATTATTTTCACTTGTCAAAATCTCTTTGCAATTTTGTATCACCGTTTCATTCTGACGAAAAATCTCAAGAGCAATCACCGGCGCCATATTCAGATACCGTAACTCATCTTTATATTCCCCATAAATCAATTTCTGTATAGAAAATCCAGCTCCATAAAAGATATAAAATGCTCCAACTGCATCAATGATACGTTCTCTATAATTTGATAAATTTGAACTTCTTACATCCATTCGGATCGTTCCTGTATTACAAGTAAATTGAGGAATATGTGTCAAATACTCACATAATTTATCATGTTGTTTTGGCAGTAACCCCTTAAAATCATACTGTTCTTTTAATAACGCTTCCAACGTATCAGGAATTATTACATCAGGAAATGAAAATCCAAACAAAGAATCTCTCTTCTCCACATTATTCACAAAACCTTGCTCCATCGGAGTCAAGTCTGATAATGTCTGATTATAATTTTTTAACTTTTTTATCCATTCATTCACCTAGATCACCAAAGCCTCCCCCCATCATAACTAGCTTAATGATTACCAATTCATTTTCTTCCTGTATTTTTAACGGTTCTTCCAGATTTGTATATTCATCTTGATTAAAATATACACGGAATAATCCATCTTCAAAATCTTGTTTCAAAATCTCCCATGCCTGATCTGGATGATATCTTCTCTTTTTATAAGTATCACAATTTTCTTTATCTGATAAGAAAACTTCCGATACAGCAGACAATTCTACCATCATGATTTCATATAATAAGTCTTTCAAAAGTTTAATATCTGGTATCTCATACATCACATGCGATAACTCTTTATTCGATGCCGCTTTTCGTTTGACTACATTTACTTTCATACTTCCTTTTCTATTACCCCATTTCAACTGTCTGAAATTTGTTTTACCTCATGCAAATACCGATCATTTATCGTCTCGTATAAATTAAATCCATCATACCATTATACGATTGCGATTTAAGTAATCTCAACTTAATTTCATGATTAGCCTTTTCAAAAAGCCTAATGCCCGAACCCAAAATCGTCGGTATAATGGTAATATAATAATCATCAATTAGATCTTCTTTCACTAACTGCTGGATAAGGTTTGCCCCGCCACAGATCCAAATACCTTTTCCATTTTCTTCTCGTAGTTTTTTTATCAGATCAATGGGGCTTTTATTGATAAAATGAATTTTATCAGAAGATATTTTATTGTTGTGCGTCACAACATAGGTCGTAAGCTCATTATAAACCCACTCGTCTGGTGAAAGTTCAGTAACAATTTGATGATAGGTATTCCACCCCATTATCACGGTATCAATCTCTTTCACAAATTCAGAATAGGAATCAACATTATCATCGTTGCTCTGTCCAGCCAGCCAATCTACGCCACCTTTACTGTCTGCAATATAGCCGTCAAGACTCATCGCGATAAACAAACTAACTTTTTTCATAAATAAAACCCTTTCTACTTAAAAATTCAAGTTCATTTTTCTTAATTATACCATACAAAAAATGGGCAATACAATCTTGTATTGCCCATGAATGAAACGCCTTTCAAAACTAAATTTTGATTATCTCTTCTGATTCTGACTCATTAATTCCATCAACTCTTTATCGTGATAATTTCTGACTTCACTTGTACGATCGAAAATCATTGTTGCTCCTTCTTCTTCGGTGAAAGCTGGCCATTCTAATCCTTCCTGACTAGGATTTCCTGTACGGCAGAAATTAATGATTGCATTTGCCATCGTCTTTGATACTTCATCTGCCAGTTCCTCTTCCCCTGCAAACCAATAATCGCACATCTCTGTATTGCGGAAGAACAGACAAATATCTCCACCAGTATGGACTGCTCCAATTCCACCCATCATCGGGAAATTGTAGGCAACAACACATTGATAAGCCGTTCCACCATACTCTTCCATTGTCTCTACAAGTGTATTATCTCTAGGGAACACATACAAACCATCTACTGCTTTGTGACTCGGATAAGCTTTCAAATAGGCATCCATTATCTCCTGATAATTCTCTCCATATTTTTCTTCATATCGTTTTATTACTTCTTCATCACTGATTGCTGGAAGATAGCTTTGATAAAAAGCGTCCTCATTTTCCCATGGTCCCATATACATTCCGCCTGAATTACTGCTGAACTCACACTGTACTGTACTTCGGATAATTGGAATATCTGCTGACATTTTAAATGTGCCATCTGGATAGTACTCTCCATCTACAACAGGACTGGCATTTACTTTTGCTTCCTGACAAGCTGCACGCAGAACATCATAGTCAATTTCCTGAAGTTTTTCAATCTCATCTTCCTTGATTCCCAAAATATCTAACACCGCTTTTGTATCAGCCTGTGCATCTTCTGTTGTCCGTGTCGCCTGCACGCTTCCCCCAGACTGAATAATCGCTTTGTGGAATAATCCTTTCGCTGCCGGCATTCCCATCAATGTAGTAACTTTGCTTCCGCCACCGGATTGTCCCTCAATCGTCACATTGTTCGGATCTCCTCCAAACTGAGCAATATTGTCACGCACCCACTCCAAAGCACATATAATATCTGCCATTCCAGCGTTTCCAGAATACTTAAATTCCTCGCCATATGCCGACAAATCCATATATCCTAGATAATTCAATCGATGATTTACACTGACAAATACTACGTCTCCATACTGTGCCAAATTGTATCCATCATAAATCTGCAGTTCATTCGATGCACCACTGCTGTATCCACCGCCATGAATCCAGAACAAAACCGGTAATTTCGCATTCGGATCTGTGCTTGTTGTCCAGACATTTAAAGCCAGACAGGAATCTTCTTTTTCCACCATCTCTCCGCAAAGATTCAAAAACTCATTTGGATTCATTGTTGTCTTCCCCTGAGGACAAACTTCTGAAAAACGCATTGCCTGTTTAATTCCATCCCAAGGTTCTACCTTTTGCGGCATCTCAAACCGCTCTGCGGTAGCATACTGAATCCCTTTAAATACATTGACTCCGCCGTAGCTATAGCCTGCCAAAGTTCCCCCTTCTACATCCACAAACACAGGCTGGGTAGAGCCTTCCACTGCTTCATAACTCAATTCCCCTGCACTTGCAGATATGCCTGAAAATATGGTCATTGCCGCTGTCATCAAAAGTACGAGGCCTTTTTGAAGTATTCGTTTTTTCATTTTCTTTCCTCCTCTCTGAAAACAAATAGATCACTGACTTATCTATATCTCTGTTTATCTCCGCTCATTTTAACTGCTGTTTCCCTCCTTCTCACTATTATTATATTTTGCGGAAAGTACATTCTATTTTTTCTGTCGGAAAACGTTTATTTTATATCAAAAAGGCTGATTGCCATTCTCATTAAGAAAACTGTAAATTTACTTTTATTCAATATTTTTTCTATTATTTTTAGTATATCATATCAATACATCTAATTGTTATTCAAAATTTTTGCTGATTTCAGTTCTTTTTTTACTTATCAACAGCAAAAAATTGCTCTATTGCCTTTTTTTTGCTGTTAATTTTTGTTTTAGAATAAAGATTTTATTGTCAAAAAAATTTCTAATCATATCTTTTATAAAATCTTTATCCGTAATTTCTTATCCTTATACTATAAAGTATATTTTATCATATCTTCTTTAACAGCAAAAAGAGATTTTCTGCATTCTCTTTTCTCGTTCTGCAAAAAATCTCTTCGTCTATTTTTACTCTGCCTCTAATACGATCAATTCTCCTGTCTCTGTGTCACGCGCATACTGACTCATGAAATCCCATGCCACCTGTGCAAAAGAGCCCGACGGCCAGTGAATCAGATCCTCAATTCCGACCATTCTCATCATATTAATTCCATCTTCATTGAAGAAGTCCCCTGTATAATACTGTGTGCCGTCATAATACTGTACGGATTCCTCGTCAAATTCCAGCCCCAGTTTCTGTTCTACAATATTGTCAGATGTATTTACAATCTCCTCACATTCTTCCAGACTTACTTCATTTTCAATTCCATTGATTTCAAACCATTTATTAACGGCATTAATCTGAATTTCTCCTTGAACGCCATATGGGAATTTCAGGTTCATCTCCTCCATGCCAGCCATCTGAATGACCGGAAGATCTTTTAATGCTGCCCACTGCTCATCTGTGTAAAAGTCTTCTATATCTTTCACACCTGCCAAGTGCTGTCCTCCGACATTGATTGCCGCAAAACGATCTGGTGTGCGAATCGCTTCTGACACAACGGTACGTCCGCCAAGTGAAAATCCTGCCGCATAAATTCTGCTCTCATCAACCGGATATTTTTCTTTTAAAATTTCTAAAATTCTGTCTGTCTCTGTATCTGCAATCGCTCCATTATTAGCCCACGGCATTACGCAGATATAGCCTTCCTTTGCTGCAAGCTGTGCAAATCCGTATGATTCGCAGATAAACAGCGGATTGTTATTGCCGTGATATACAAACAGTACAGGATATTTTTTATCCGCATTTTCCGGATCAAACACTTCTAATGGTGTATAGGATGACCACACACGGCTCTCATCGTCACTATCATGCAGTTCTTTTTTTATACCCATATTTTTCCAGTGTTTCACCACTTCCGGATCCATCTCATCGTAACCTTTCAAAAAATATTCCATATTTTTTACAAGGCTCTCTCCCAGTTCACTGTCAATTAAACTTTCTATATCAAAAGTTTCTTTTCCATATCCCATCATCTTATGATGCTGCCACAAGGCATCATAATTATCCCATGTAAAACTTTCTGTCGGCAAATACCAAAGATACTTGTCTTCATAATCATAAGCCATTGCACTGATTCCACTTGTGCCCAACATCATCGCTGCAGCTGCAATTGCCGCCGCCACTTTATTTCCTGTTCTTTTTTTCATCATATAGATCCTCCAAAATTTGATACTCTTATTTTAATCTCAGAATTATTTCTTTTCTATATGACATTCTTGCGATTACTGTTTCTTATTTTGATCTGGCATAATTTTGCGGCTCTGTTTTATCGCTTATCTTGACATTCCTATCACAATCTTGACCTTATCTTTCATTCTTCATTTGTTGCAAACATACAAATTCGCTCAAAATAATTTTTCTATGCCTCAGCTTTCCGCTTCCATTTTTTGAACTTTCATCAAACATTTTTTATTTATGGACGAATTGCAATCTTAATCATATGTTCTTTTCGATTTTCAAAAATATCATATGCTTTTTCAATTTCTTTTAATGGAAATGTATGATTGACACTCCACACGGCTAAAGCCGTGGGATTCTTGCTACCTGCTACACATAACT
>CBCTVZ010000058.1:0-13918 GCA_965150505.1 uncultured Robinsoniella sp.
GTATCGCCTTGCCAAGGCGAGGGTCGCGGGTTCGAATCCCGTCTCGTGCTTTTTAATCCTGAATATTTTATTCAGGATTTTTTTTGTGAAAAAATATGATTTTAACGGAAAGCCGTACACGACGAAAGCCATGGGTATGCGGCGGCAATTCATTTAAGATAAAAAAGATGGGAAGCAGATGAGACAAGGTTGCCATTGATTTTAAAAATGTGATTTTGTATAATACTGTATAATATAAAATCAAAAGGAGGAAAAAAATGGAGATGAAAGTCATTGTTTATCTTGTAATCGCTGTATTTTGCACGATTTATGCAGGATGTATCTTTTTTGGAAAAGGCCCAATTTTTTCAGCGGCATACTTTGCGATGGACAAAGAAGGCAGAAAAAAGATGAAGTCAAAAGAAGAATGTCGCTCTCTTAGCATGATTTTTGGAGGCGTTGCAATTTTGACCGCATTGATGGCGATTGGAGAGATGACAAAATTAGAATGGATGAAAACCGTTGTGGTAATCTGGGCTGCTGTGCTGTTGATCTTTATTTTTGGTCGCGCAGTCCGCAAAGGGATGAAAAAGTAGAGGCGTATCATGTACAAAATTTTAATTGTAGAAGACGATCTTGTGATTGCCAGAGAAATCAGCAAGCAGATTCAAAATTGGGGATATGAGACAAAAGTAATTGAAGATTTTACGCAGGTGATGACGGAGTTTGTATCTTTTTCGCCACAGCTTGTTCTGATGGATATTTCCCTTCCTTTTTTCAATGGATATTATTGGTGTACCGAGATCCGAAAAGTCTCAAAAGTTCCAATCATTTTTTTGTCCTCTGCGGCAGACAATATGAATATTGTAATGGCAATCAACATGGGGGCAGATGATTTTATTGCGAAACCGTTTGATCCGAATGTTTTGACCGCTAAGATTCAGGCAATGCTCAGACGAAGCTATGATTTTTCAGGACAGATGAATCTGATTGAGCATAAAGGCGCAATTTTAAATACGAGCGATGCCACCTTGACGTATGAGGGGGAGCGAATTGATCTGACAAAAAATGATTATCGAATTTTACAGATTCTGATGGAGAATAAAGGAAACGTAGTATCAAGAGATATGCTAATGACGAGATTGTGGGAGACAGACAGCTATGTGGATGAAAATACATTGACCGTCAATATGGCGAGGCTAAGAAAAAAACTGGAACAGGCAGGATTGAAAAATTTTATCACCACGAAAAAAGGGATAGGATATCTGGTGGAGTAGATGAGAAAAAATAAAATATGGGTTTCCTATTGGAAAACGCAGAAGCACGGAAGAATCATGGTCTATCTCTGTCTTGGCGTGTTTATGGTCACTTTTTTTCTGTATCAGCTTCCGATGGAGGGCTTTTTTTATGGCGGTTTTATCTGCATCTGCGCCGCGATTGCATTGGAAGTACGAAATTTCATGCGGTATCGAAGACGGTGTGAGGAAGCAGGAAGAATGAAAGAAGAAATCTCATACGGGATACAGGAATTTCCAGAAACGAGCGATGAAGAGAAACTGCGCTATCAGGATGCAATACATGATCTGATTGAAAAGAAAAAATTGCAGGATCTGGAAAAAGAGAAAAAATATAAAGAGATGATGGAATATTATACGACATGGGTTCATCAGATCAAAACCCCGATTGCGGCGATGAGACTTTTATTAAAGGACGATACGGAACAAAGCAGAGAAGTTTTGATGGAATTGTTTAAAATTGAACAGTATGTCGATATGGTTTTACAATATGTCAGATTGGAAGGAAAAAGCAGCGATTATCAAATCAGACAGTATGATTTAGATTCCATTGTGCGTCACAGTATCCGAAAATATGCAAGGCTTTTTATCAGCAAAAAAATTGCTCTGGAATATGAAGGGATTGATGTCAAAGTGGTGACCGATGAAAAATGGCTTTCTTTTGTGATCGACCAGATTTTATCTAACGCTTTGAAATATACAAAAAAAGGAAAAATTCAGATCTATCTTTTGAATAAAGAGAAAAAAGAATTGGTGATCGAGGATACAGGAATCGGAATTGCCGCGCAAGATTTGCCGCGTGTGTTTGAATCGAGTTTCACAGGATACAATGGACGGGAAGACAAGCGTGCGACGGGAATAGGCTTGTATCTTTGCAAGAGAATTATGGGACGGCTTTCTCATACGATACGAATAGAATCGGAATTGGGAAAAGGCACAAGAGTGATTTTAGGTCTGGATACGATTTCACTTGAATATGAATAAAAGAAAATGTGCAATCTTACCAGATTGTAAGGTTAATCAGGAAAATGTAAGCTAAAATTATGGCGGATCATTTTCCTTTTTTATATACTGAATACAAACAGGAGACGAAAAAACAGCCTGATTTTTTTAATAGAAGAATTATAAAATGGGAGCAATCAGGAAAAGAGGAGGAAATCAGTATGATTTTAGAAGTGAACGATTTAAAAAAAATATACACGACGCGTCTTGGCGGTAACCATGTGCAGGCGTTGACAAATGTTACTTTTTCTGTGGAAAAAGGGGAATACGTTGCAATCATGGGAGAATCTGGATCAGGAAAGACGACTTTGCTCAATATCATAGCGGCGCTTGACAAACCGACATCAGGGGAAGTAAAGCTGAATGGCAAAAGTATCGTGACGATCAAAGACAAAGAGATTTCGACATTCCGCAGAGAAAACTTAGGATTCGTATTTCAGGATTTTAACTTGTTAGATACGTTTTCGATTCAGGATAATATTTTTCTACCTCTTGTGCTTTCAGGAAAAAGTTTTAATGAGATGAAAGCGAGATTGATTCCCATTGCGCAGAAATTAGAAATCACGCCGATTTTAGAAAAATTTCCATATGAGGTTTCAGGAGGTCAGAAACAAAGGGCGGCAGTGGCAAGGGCTTTGATTACGCAGCCACAGTTGATTCTTGCAGATGAGCCGACAGGGGCGTTGGATTCAAGAGCATCGGACGGACTGCTTCGGATTTTTAATGAGATTAATCAGGAAGGTCAGACCATTTTGATGGTAACGCACAGTGTGCGGGCGGCAAGCCATGCACAGAGAGTTCTTTTTATCAAGGATGGGGAAGTCTTCCATCAGATTTACAGAGGAATGCAGAATAATCAGGAAATGTATCAGCAGATTTCCGACACACTCACAATCATTGCGACAGGTGGTGTACATCATGAATAATATTTTTTATATGAAGCTCGCCTTCATAAATATGAAGAAAAACAGAAGGACGTATGTGCCGTATCTGCTGTCCTGCATTGGAACGATTGCCATGTTTTATATGCTCAATGCGATTGCAGAAAATGGTGGATTGGGAGACGTCTTTGCCGGAAATATGCTTCAGGCTTTTATGAGACTAGGAGTCGGCATCATTGGATTTTTTGCCGTATTATTTCTGTTTTATACAAATAGTTTTCTCGTGAAAAGGAGAAAAAAGGAATTTGGTCTGTTTAATATTTTAGGAATGGAAAAGAGACATATCGCAAGAGTCCTTTTATTTGAGACACTCTATACGATTGTACTCAGCCTTGGATTAGGAATCGGGTGCGGAATTGTATTGGGAAAAGGGATGCACTTGTTGTTGCTGAGAATTTTAAAAAGTACGGTTCAGTTAGGATTTACAATCCCAATGATTGCAATAAAGACAACCGTGATTTTATTTACGGTGATTTTTGTACTCTCTTATTTGAATACGCTTCGCCAAATTCATCTGACAAAACCGATTGATTTGCTAAAGGGAGGAAATCAGGGAGAAAAAGAACCAAAGGCAAAATGGCTGATGGCATTGGTTGGTCTTGTCTGTCTTTTAATTGGATATGCAATGGCGGCAACGGCAAAAAATCCTCTGGAAGTAATTGGAAAGCTGTTTCTGGCAATTATTCTTGTCATCATTGGAACATACTGTCTGTTTATTGCTGGAAGTATTGTAGTTTTAAAGATTTTGAGAAAAAATAAAAAGTATTACTATAAGGCAAAACATTTTACGACGATATCAGGAATGATTTACCGCATGAAGCAAAATGCGGCAGGACTTGCCAATATCTGTATTCTGTCAACCGGTGTTTTACTGTCGGTCTCTACCACATTTAGTCTGTATGCTGGAGTGGAAGATGCAATGAAAACGAGATACCAAAGAGAAATTGGAGTAAGAAGTATGGGAGTCTCAAAAGAAAAAACGGAGGACTTAGATCAAATCATTGAGGAGACGATACAGGAACAATCTGTCGAAGTGACAAATCAGATCTCATGTCAATATATGGAACTGACAGCGATGGAACAGGAAAATGGATTTTTACTTGGCAATGAGATGGAATCGATGGGGACAATAGATGATATTTGCGTTGTCGTGATTGTTCCGCTGGAGGAGTATAATAAAAATACAAATGGATCAGAAACGTTGGAGAAAGATGAAATCTTATTTGGAAAATTAAGAGGAACAGAATATAAAAAAGATGAAATTCAGATTGGCGATACGACATTTAAGATCAAACGCAATATAGAAGATGTGGAGGCAGAAGGGGAAGTAACGGCATTGGTGAGCAAATCTTACCTTGTTGTTGTGCCGGACTATGAGACGGCTGTCTCACTCAGAAAGAAGTATGAGGGAGTGGACACGCTGAGATGGTATTATGGATTTGATCTCGAAGAAGATGGGGAGAAAAAGATCGAATTCGAGGAAATACTGTCAAAAAAGCTGGACAAAGAAAATTTGAATGGATATACAGAAAGCAGGGAAAGAAACAGAAAAGATGTCTATGCGCTGTATGGAAGTATCTTTTTCTTAGGAATCTTTTTAGGAATCTTATTCTTGATGGCGACGGTTTTGATTATTTATTACAAACAAGTTTCAGAAGGGTATGAAGACCGTGAACGTTTTATCATTATGCAAAAAGTAGGAATGAGTCATAAAGAAGTGAAACGTTCCATCCACAGTCAGATTTTGCTTGTCTTTTTCTTACCGTTAGTCACAGCCGTCATTCATATTATTGCGGCGTATCCTATTTTGGAAAGATTGCTTGCCATGCTGCATCTGTCGAACGATTCGATCTTTATGATGGTACTTGCAATTACGGTTCTTCTGTTTGCATTGCTCTATGGATGGATTTATGCGATAACAGCGCGGACATATTATAAAATTGTCAGTCAGAAATAAGAGAAGAATGAGGAAAAGCAGTTGGTTCTTGTTCGCAAATTTCCTGTATGATATGATAAAAATACAAAATGATACGGGAAAGGAAATGACAGACAGATGAAAGTGATACGAAAAGAAGTTGGAGAGCAAAAGGCGGTACTGACGGGCTATCTCCATGAGTATATGAAGGAAGTTCCAGACAGAATATTGCGTCCGGCAATTATCTTCTGTCCGGGCGGCGGATATGAAAAGCTGTCGGCAAGAGAGGCCGATCCTCCGGCATTTGCTTTTTTTGCAAAAGGATTTCAGACGTTTGTGCTTCAATATTCGATTGGAGAAAAAGCTGGAGAGCAAAATCCTTTAAGGGAATTGTCAGAATCGGTACAGTTGATTCGGGAACACAGCAAAGAATGGTTGGTCTGTGACCATCAGATTACGGCGGCAGGATTTTCGGCAGGGGCTCATGTGGCGGCAAGTCTGGGCGTTCATTTTGATAAAGTAGCGCAGGAAGGTCACAAAAACGAAAACCGACCGGATGCCTTGCTGTTGTGTTATCCAGTGATTACAGCGGGAGAATTTGCGCATAAGGGTTCGATTGAAAGGGTAAGCGCAAATAAGAAAGATGGAGAAAGCAGACAATTTTGGTCGTTAGAACAATATGTAAATGAAAATACACCGCCGACGTTTTTGTGGCATACGATGAATGACACTTCTGTTCCAGTGGAAAACAGTATTTTATTTTTGCAGGCTTTGCATCGACATGGTGTGATGTGCGAAGCGCATCTGTTTGCAGAAGGGGTTCATGGCAGCTCGATTTGCACTCATGAAGTGCGAACCGTAAACGAACGGTGCGCAGTGTGGGTGGAATTGGCATCCTCATGGCTGGAAAAACTGTTTGATTTTAAAGAATAAAAAAGGAATCCTATCATTTGACTTTCTTATCGGATGGTGGGATTCCTTTTTGGATTAAAACGTGTGAGGCTTCATTAAAAATAGAAGAAATCAGCGATCTTCTCTGGAGAGATCGGGAACGCCGAAAGGATACAAATCATTATAATGTTCCCACTCGCTGAGATCTTGAATGCCAAATGGAATTAAACCGGTGCAGTCCGTGGATGAACACGCGCTGGAGAAAAAATCGTACTCATTGATGATGCGATTATTTTTTTCTTTATCGTACATGAGAAACCTCCTTTGTGATATAATAAAAGAAAAGAAATCTTTTTGAGAAGAAAGAAAAATCGGAACGAAAAGCAGAATCAAAGAGAGAAAAGAAAGCGCTTTTCGCTGAGATCTCTGACTATATTGTGCGCAGAAAAGAAAAAGATATGATAGAAAAAAATGGCAAAGAAAAACAGACAAACCAAGATGAAATGGCTTGTCTGCATGATGTTCTTACTTTCGTATTGAAAGGAGGCTTTGTTTGATTTCATTTTCAAGGCGGTTGATTTCTTTCTCTGCCTCAAGGCGTTTTCGATGGCCTTCTGCCTGAATTTTCATTACTTCGTCTAACGTAGAAATGAGGGAAGCATTTGTCTGTTTCAATGTCTCAAGATCTACGATTCCACGTTCAGATTCTTTTGCTGTCTCAATCGTAGCAATTTTGAGGCGTTCTGCATTTCGCTTTAAAAGTTCATTTGTCATATCCGTAACTTCATGCTGTGCCTTTGCCGCTCTGGTGGAATGTTCAATGCCAAGGGTCAAAACCATCTGACTTTTCCAAAGCGGAATGGTGTTGACAATCGTGGACTGAATTTTTTCAACCATGATCGTGTCGTTATTCTGAACGAGACGGATCTGAGGAGCAGTCTGAATAGAGATCATTCGAGTCAGTTCCAGATCGTGAATCTTTTTTTCAAAGCGTGTGCATAAAGATTCGAGATCTTTTGCCGCCTGAGCATCTTCCGGAAGATTGGAGGCTTGTGCTTTTGCGATAAGAGGAATCAGTTCCGTCTTTTTTACTTCTTCTAATTTTTTCTTTCCAGCAAGAATATACATGGAAAGCTCTTTGAAGTATGTCTTATTAATTTCATACATCTTATCAAGCGATGCAATATCTTTCATTAACGTAATCTGGTGTTGTTCCAACGCCTGACAGATTTTATTGACGGTACTTTCCGCTTTTGTATACTTGGCTTTCATCGTCTGCATTTTATCGCCGCTCTTTTTAAAGAATCCAAAAAAACCTTTTGGCTCTTCAGAGGCATCAAAATCTTTTAATTCTGTGACTACTTGTGAAAGCATATCGCCGACTTCACCTAAGTCTTTTGTCTTTACATTTTCAAGAGCTGCCTCGGAAAAATCAGCCATCTTTTTCTGCGTTCCGACACCATATTGAAGAATGGCGCTAGAATTGTGAAGATCAATCTGTTTTGAAAACTGATCGACCATAATTTTTTCCTCATCTGAGAGAATGCTGTCATCGAGCAAAGGCGGTTGTTCTTCTTGGACAACAGGCTGTTCTGGCTCTTTTTCCTCTGGAAGAGGATCAAATGTTAAAGTTGGAGTAGTATTAAATTTTTCAAATGCGTCGTTCATAAATAAAATCTCCTTTTTGGAAGTTCTTTATTTTTTCTTTTTTGAGCCTGGAAATCCTTGATCGGTGAGTCCTTCCTGCGCAAGCATTGTCTGAAGGACGGAGATATCGGTTGAGATATCCCACGCGGTGTCTTTAAAGAAACGATCAAGTAAATTTTCAAATGCAGCATTGATCGTATCAAGCGTATCTGAAATTTCTTTTTTGGAAGAAGAAATATTTTCACCTTCAACAGGCTGTTGATCTAATGTGCGGTAAGCGTCAATCAGTTTCCAGGTGGTAGGAAGGTAATAATCCATAAATTTTCTGAGATCAGATGCAAAATCAGGATTTTCTTTCACGCAGTTAAAAATTTTAGTCACAATCAATTCCAGACGAGAAAGTTTCGAGGAAAACGATTCATCTGAAATCTGAGCATTGCAGGCTCTGATTTTTTCAATATAGGAATTGCCTTCTTCAATGATTTTTCGCACTTCTTCTGGATATTCCTCTTTTTTGGAATCGTTTTTTTCTTCATAGGCAGATGTTTTTGCTTCTTTTTTTCTAGCTTCTTCCTGAAGTTTTGTGTTTTCAATCAGCTGCAGATATTGCTGATAAGAGGCATCGCTGATGATGAGACACGTTTTTTGAGCATCGATATGGCCTTCAAGAAACATTCGTTTTCGGATCATATTTTGCAGATCACGGATCACAAAACGTTTTGATTTTCCGAGTGAATCGGCAAGATTTTGAATTGAAATATAAGTCTTGTCACGAAGCTGTCGAATATAGAACTGGAATCGCTCATATCGTTTTTTCATGCGGAATCCGAGAAAAGCCATGAGGAAACTTCCGGCAAAAAAGAAAGAAAAAAGTGCGATTGGGACTAGAAAATTAGGCGCAGCGATTGCGGTGACCATTAAAAGAAGACCAAAGATCACAGAAAAAGAAGTACCGATTACAGCAAGCGCAGTTCCGCCTATGTTAAGTGAAGAGCAGTTTCGTATAAGATTTGGAGGAAAAGAGACATGGGCTGCGTGAGGTTCACGGCGATCCGCAGATCGTTTTCTAGGACCATAGTATGCCTCTCGTGAAGTTGTTTTTTTGGTAGTAGTATATCCGCGGGCATTGTTTTGAAATGCCTGACTAACGTTTTCAATGGTGTCATTGATATTTTTGCCGACATTATTGACCGTGTTATTAAACGTATCGCCTACGGTGTTGAGCGTCTGATTGATTGTAGAGCCGATGGTACGGCTTAACTGATCAAAATTTTGGGAGTCTATAGCATTTTGAACCAGATTTTTAATCTGTTCCCCCAGTTCTGAAAAATCGTATGGGTTCATAAATCCTCCTGAAATAAAAAATAAAATAAAGGATAATAAAGTGAAAAAAACATCTATTTTTTGAGGAAAAATAGAGTTTTTTGAAATAAAATAAATGGCAAAAATAACTTTTTGCAATTAAATTTATCATAGCTCATTTTTAAGATCGTGTCAATTAACAAAGCTTGTTCTAACGCCTGAGGGCAGTGGGGTTTCCTCTATGGCAGACGCAAAGATTTTTAATTGGAAAATACGGATAAGTTGTTTATAATTTATTCATTTCAGACAAATAAATTTAATAGATTTAGACTTTCCAAATCGACAGAATTGAGGTATGATAAAATACAAGCGTGGGATACCCGCAAGATGCGGGAAAGGGAAGAAATTGGAGGACTATATGACAGGAAAAAAAGAAAAAATTACAGGTCTTACCCAAGCGCAGGTTCAGAAAAGAATAGAAGAAGGAAAGGTAAATAAGACGACAGGAAATGCCACTCGTTCTTATAAACAGATTATTCTGGGAAATACAGTGACATTCTTCAACATCATCAACCTGATTCTTCTGGCAATGGTATTATTTGTAGGTTCTTTAAAAAATACCATGTTTATCTTTATTATTCTGATTAATACGGTCATTGGTATTATTCAGGAAATCAGAACAAAGAAAGCTCTGGATGAACTGGCAATTCTGACGGCGAGTCAGGTGCAGGCGGTAAGAGGCGGAAAGTATGTAACATTAAATGTCGATGAGATTGTTCTGGATGACTTGATCGTATTAAAGACAGGCGATCAGATTCCAGCTGACGCAGTGGTACAGAAAGGACATCTGGAAGTAAATGAATCTCTTCTGACAGGTGAATCGGATTCCTTAAATAAAGAGGAGGGGGCGCAGCTTTTTTCAGGAAGCTTTGTTACTTCTGGAAAAGCATTGTGCAAAGTAATCCATGTAGGGGAAGACAATTACATGGAGCAGATCACAAAAGAGGCAAAACAGTTTAAACGACATGATTCCGTTCTGAAAAAGAATCTGAATCGTATCTTAAAAGTGATCAGCATTATCATTATTCCTCTTGGAATTGGCTTGTTTTACAAACAGTATTATATTACACAGGTGGGAAGAAAAGATGCCGTTTTAAATACGGTTGCAGCGTTGCTTGGAATGATTCCGGAGGGTCTTGTTCTTCTGACAAGTGTGGCGATGACACTCGGCGTACTGCGTTTGGCAAGAAGAAGAACGTTGGTTCAGGAGCTGTTCTGTATTGAGACACTAGCAAGAGTAGACGTGCTTTGTCTTGATAAGACAGGTACATTGACAGAAGGAAATATCTGCGTGGAACGTGTCGAAATTTTAGATGACGTTTTGAGACTGGAAGATAAGACAGAAAAGGCAGAAAATGCCGAAATGGAAACTTTACCGATGCAGATGGAAGAGACGATGGAGGGATCGCCGAAGATTACACAGCATGATATGGAACAGATCATGGGAAATATTATGGGAGCATTGAATGATGACAATGCAACATTTCTGGCATTGAAAGAACGATTTACACCGATTAGCACATATCAGACAGTCCATACGATTCCATTTTCATCAGATCGAAAATATAGTGGAGTATCCTTTAAAGAGAGAGGCAGTTTTTATATCGGCGCTGTTCAGTTCTTGTTCCCAAAAGGACAGGATGCTTTAAAGATGAAATGTCAGGCTTATGCGAGAGAAGGATATCGCATCTTAGTTTTGGCTCACAGTGAGAAAGTTTGCCATGAAGCAGAACTGCCAGAAAATATAGAACCGCTGGCAATTATTTTAATGAGCGATATCATCCGCCCAGAGGCAAGCGCGACACTGCAATACTTCCGTGAACAGGGAGTGGATGTAAAGGTAATTTCCGGAGACGATCCGGCAACGGTTGCTGCGATTGCGAAAAAAGTAGGTCTGGAAAATGCAGATGCGTATATTGACGCGACGCTGCTCAAGACAGAAAAACAGATTGCAGATGCCGTACAGCAGTACAGCGTGTTCGGACGCGTGACACCGAAACAGAAAAAACAGATGGTCGTTGCTTTGAAACAGCAAGGTCATACCGTTGCCATGACAGGAGACGGTGTGAACGATGTATTGGCTTTAAAAGAGGCAGACTGCAGTATTGCGATGGCTTCAGGAAGCGATGCGGCGAAAAACTGTGCAAACGTAGTATTGTTGGATTCCGATTTCAGTGTGATGCCTGATATCGTAAATGAGGGAAGGCGTGTAATCAATAACATAGGGCTTTCTGCATCCATGTTTTTGATCAAGACCATCTTCTCTGTGCTGCTTGCATTAGAGACGATTTTTGTTGGCCGCGCTTATCCATTTGAGCCAATTCAGCTTTCTATCATCAATGGATGCGCTGTGGCAATCCCGACATTTTTAATGACGATTGAGCCAAGTTTTCAACAGGTAGATCATCATTTCTTCCGAAGGGTACTAAGAAATGCAGCGCCGCCTGCATTGACGATAACGCTGACGGTTATGGGAGCGATGTACATAGGAGAATGGCTGAAGTGTCCGAGAGATATGCTGACAACGGTTGTCGTATTGACAACGGGATGGACTTACATGATGGCTCTTCAGAAGGTATATTCTCCAATGTCTCCATATCGCAAAGTTGTCATTTATGCAATGCAGACGATCTATCTGATTTGTATGATTGTGGGACAGGATTTACTGGAACTGGAAAGCTTGAATTTCAATTCCGTCATCATCTTGCTTGCAATTTTAAACTTCTCTCCAATGCTGCTCGATGGCATGAATACATTGTATCGTATGGTTGAGAAGAAGTTTGATAAGTGTCAGGGAGCATTTGATAAAGGAAGAGCTAAAATAAAGAAAAAGGCAAAAGTGAATGCCTGATAGTAAAAGAGACGCTTTTTCTCCGAGAGGGGAGAAAGCGTTTCTTCCGTATCAGAAAAATTTTGCAGAAATAAAATAAAAAACAGAAAGAGGAGAAAAGAAATGAAGATTTTATTGTGCGCGATCAATGCAAAATATATTCATTCTAATTTGGCTGTGTATAGTTTGAAAGCTTATGCGCAGAAGTATCAAGATCAAATAGAGATCGCAGAATTTACGATCAATCATTATGTGGAAGATATTATGGAAGAGCTTTATAAGAAAAAGCCAGATCTTCTGGCATTTTCCTGTTATATCTGGAACTTAGAGTTTGTAAAGAAGCTGATACGGGAGATTCATAAATTACTTCCCGATACGGTGATCTGGGCGGGAGGCCCAGAGGTGTCATATGACGCGGTATCTTTTTTAGAGGAGATGCCACAGACAGACGGTGTGATGACAGGAGAAGGGGAACGCAGTTTTTTATCTCTGCTTGAGTATTATGTGGATGGCAAAGGAAAAAAAGAAGAGATTGCAGGGATCACTTACCGAAAAGAAGACGGAGGCATTGCGGTAAATCCATGCGGTGATTTTTTGCCTATGGATGAAATTCCATTTATGTATCGTGATATGGAACAGTTTGAAAATAAAATCATCTATTACGAGAGCAGCAGAGGATGTCCTTTTTCATGTAGTTACTGTCTTTCTTCTATTGATAAGAGAGTACGCCTCAGAAGTCTGGAGCTTGTGGAGAAAGAACTGCAGTTTTTTCTGGACAAAAAAGTTCCTCAGGTAAAATTTGTAGATCGTACGTTTAACTGCAATCATCGCCACGCAGTCGGTATCTGGAAGTATATAAAAGAACATGATAATGGCATTACAAATTTTCATTTTGAGATCGCAGCGGATTTGATTAATGAGGAAGAGCTGGAGATTTTAAGCGGTATGAGACCAGGGCTGGTGCAGTTGGAAATAGGCGTTCAGACAACAAACAAGGATACGATAAAGGAAATTGATCGTGTGACAAATCTGGAAAAATTAAAACAGATTGTAGATCAGATTCACAGTTTCCAAAATATTCATCAGCATCTGGATTTGATAGCCGGACTTCCATATGAGGGATACGAAAGTTTTATCCGTTCTTTCAATGAGGTGTATGCGATGTATCCAAATCAACTTCAGCTTGGATTTTTAAAAGTGCTGAAAGGATCAAAAATGTATCGCAACGCAGAGCAATATGGAATCGTCTATCGAAATGATCCGCAATATGAAGTCCTTTTTACAAAATGGCTTACGCACGATGAACTGCTTTGTTTAAAAGGTGTGGAGGAAATGGTGGAGGTATACTATAATAGTTGTCAGTTCACGCACACGATACGCGCTTTGGAACAAGAGTTTCATCAACCGTTTGATCTGTTTTTTGAATTGGCGCAGTATTATGAGAGAGAGGGATTCCATCACCAGAATCATTCTCGCATGGCAAGATTTGAAATTTTGAGACAGTTTATTGCGCAGCTTGGAACTGGAAAAGAACAATGGTATGACGAATGGATGATTTATGATCTGTATTTGAGAGAGAATAGTAAAAGTCGTCCAGCGTGGGCGAAAGATCTGGGGCAGTGGAAAGAGTTTGCGACGCAGTTTTACAAGAAAGAAGAGGAGAATCCGCATAAGCTGAAAGGATATGAGGGATATACGCATCGCCAGATGGCAAAGATGACGCATCTGGAAGTATTTTCATTTGATGTGTTAGGCGACGGAATGAAAAAGGAGACGGCGGTACTGTTTGATTATAAGAAACGAAACCCTCTGACAAATGATGCTTCTGTTATAAAATTATAAGGATGAATGACATAAAACGCACAGGTTTATATGTGGGATGAATGTTTTTTCACTCGGATAAAAAAATAGGATATGTCGTAAAAAAATAAAAAGGAGGAAACATGGCAACAAAAAGAACAAAAGAGATTTTAGAGCTGTTAGACCAGCAATATACACGGGAATATAAGTGCTATTTGAATTATGAAACGCCATGGCAGCTTCTCGTGGCAACGAT
>CBCTVZ010000059.1:0-13813 GCA_965150505.1 uncultured Robinsoniella sp.
GAGCCTAGTTGTTTTGTCTCGGATAATGTGTTCTGCTCATCTAAAATTTTTCTCAGGCACGTCAAATCATTGTGATGCCCTCTTGTAACGATAATATACGATGCAGCAGCTCCAAAAATTTTTGTAGAAAATTGTGTCTCAAAATCAATATGATATACTTCATCCGCCAGTGGAAATCTTTTTTTGTCTGCAAATTCTTTTCTATCATCACAGATAATGATTTTATAGCCCAAAAATTTTAAAATTTTTTCTAAGGCAAGTGAGATATGACCGCCACCGCAGATTACAATTTGTATGGAAGGACAAAATGTCTCAACAAAAAGATCGTTCTCTTCTGCCTGCGTATCGTCAGATAAAAACATTTTTTCCCCTGCATTGTCTCCCACTGTCACAGTTGCTGCAAAGATTTCATGTCCTTCTTTCTGACGTTCCAATAATTCTTTATAAAATGTTGCCGCTTTCACGAAATCCCTCACATTCTGCCTTTTCCAAAACCACAGTTTGGAAAACTACATACATCACAATTTAGGCAAAGTCCACCTTCTCCAAGTGCGTCCAATTCTTCTTTTTTGATAGGATCGTCTGCAATAATGCGAGGAAGCACAAGATCAAATATGGTTCTCTTAGCATACATGACGCAGCCTGGCAATCCCACAATCGTGACCGTTTTGCCTTCTTTATTTTTTAGATATGAAAGCAGAAGCATTGCCCCTGGCAATACCGGCGCTCCATACGTCACAATTTTTGCGCCTGTATCACGAATCGCACCAGGAGTACAGTCATCTGTGTCAACACTCATCCCTCCTGTACATAAGATCAATTCTGCTCCTTCTTCCACAAATTTTTGAATCTCTTTTGTGATGTGTTCTTTTTTATCATCGCAATATACTTGTCCAATCACTTCACAATCGTACTCTGCCACTTTATCTCTCACAACAGGCCCAAATGTGTCTTTGATTCGCCCATAGAATACTTCGTTTCCTGTTGTGACAATCGCTGTCTTTTTCGGATGAAAAGGTAAAAGTTTCAAAATGCTTTCTCCATTTACAGCTTCTTTTGCCTTTTCCATCTTTTCTTTCTCAATCACAAGTGGAATGATTCTCGTACCTGCCAATTTTTCACTTTTTTTAACGGGTAAATCCCCATGTCTGACAGCAATCATCATATCGCCCATATGATTAATTGTATATAATTTTTCTCGATCTATTTTCAGCAAGCCATCTCTATCAGCAAAAATTTCTATCTTGCCTTCTTTGATTTCTGAGCGATCCATTCCTTCTTCTGCACATAGATCAAATAAAATCTGCGCCGCCTCATTCTCATGAAGCATATTTTCGTTATTTTCCCAGACATATAAATGATCTTTTCCCATAGACAGAAGTACTGGTATATCCTCTTCTCTGACAATATGTCCTTTTCTAAAAGCTGGACCTTTTTTCTCTCCGCGAATAATTTGTGTTAAATCGTGGCAAAGTACCTGTCCAACTGCCTTTGTTGTCTCTACGATCTTCAACTTTTCTCTTCCTCTTGTTTACCTTTCTCTTTTTTTCTGTTTTTCATACAGACTTTTTGTTTTTCTAAGCCTGTCTTCTTATATTTCTTCTGTCTCCATATATTCTCTAATGAGATTCAATGTTTTTTGAAGTTCTTCTTTTGTGTGGACTGCTGATAAAAACATCGCTTCAAATTGAGATGGTCCTAGATGAATCTGATGATTCAGCATATAATGGAAATACTGGGCAAACTTAGAGGTATCAGAAGTCTTCGCACTTGCATAGTCTGTCACTGGCTGGTTTGTAAAGAAAATACATCCCAGTGATCCTACATGGTTGACTTGCCATTCTTTTTTGCTGTCTTTTATTATTTTTTCTATTTCTTGAAAGAACCAATCTCCCTTTTCATTTAATTCTTTATAAATTTCTGGATGATCCCTCAAAATGGTCAGTTGAGTGATTCCTGCTGCCATCGCAACTGGATTTCCGCTCAATGTACCTGCTTGATATACGCTTCCAACAGGAGAAACATAGCGCATAATTTCTTTCTTTCCGCCATAAGCGCCCACCGGCATTCCTGCGCCGATAATTTTTCCGAATGTAGTCAAATCAGACTGCACGCCATAGTATCCTTGTGCACCGTCAATTCCAAGTCGAAATCCTGTGATAACTTCATCAAAAATCAGCAATGCTCCATGCTTTGTACAAAGTTCACGCAATCCTTCCAAAAAGCCTTTCTTCGGCGGAACGACTCCCATATTTGCGCCTACCGGTTCTACAATAACCGCTGCAATTTCTTCTCCAAACTGTGTAAATAAAGATTCTACACTTTCTAAATCGTTATAATTTGCAGAAAGGGTATCCTGTGTACATCCTGAAGGTACGCCTGCACTGTCTGGAATACCGCTTGTCATAACGCCTGATCCTGCTTTTACTAACATCGCATCGGAATGACCATGGTAACATCCCATAAATTTTACAATCTTATTTCTCCCCGTATATCCTCGTGCTACACGAATCGCACTCATAACTGCCTCTGTTCCAGAATTGACCATTCTTACCATCTCGATGGATGGTACAATATCACAGATCAGGCGTGCCATCTCTACTTCTTTCTCCGTCGCCGCGCCATAGCTCAATCCCTTTTGGCACGCTTCTTCCACGCTTTTACGAATCTGCGGATGATTATGACCTAAAATCATCGGTCCCCAAGATCCAATAAAATCCAGATAGGTGATTCCATCTACATCTGTCATGTAAGCGCCGTCAGCATGGTCAATAAAGCGAGGTGTGCCACCGATTGATCCAAATGCGCGCACAGGACTGTTTACTCCCCCTGGAATAAGTTCTACGGCTTCTTGAAACAGCTTTTCTGATTTTGTCATTATCCAATTCTCCCTTCATCCATCATTCTTGCTAATTCTTTTGCAAAGTATGTGATATAAATATCAGATCCGGCGCGGTATGCGCTCACTGCCATCTCACCGATAATCTTTTCTTCATCAATCCATCCCATTTTTGCTGCTGCTTTTACCATCGCATATTCACCGCTGACACTGTAAGAGGCAACTGGAACATGAACGATTTTAGATACTTCATTTACAACATCCAGATAGGACATGGCTGGTTTTACCATAATAATATCTGCTCCTTCTTCTATATCAAGAAGCGCTTCTTTTATTCCTTCTCGTTTATTATGATAATCCATCTGGTAAGATTTTCGATCTCCGAAAGCTGGCGCTGATCCTGCTGCCTCACGAAATGGTCCATAAAATGCCGAAGCATATTTCACAGCATACGACATAATTGGTGTTTCCTTGTGTCCTGCCAGATCAAGGCATTCTCTGATTGCTCTGACGCGTCCATCCATCATATCGGAAGGCGCTACCATATCCGCCCCAGCTTCTACATGAGAAAGCGCTGTTTTTGCCAATAATTTTAACGTTTCATCGTTTTCCACTTCATGACCGCACAGTACGCCGCAATGACCATGTGACGTATATTCGCACATACAGACATCTGTTATATAATAAAAATCTGGAAATCTTTTTTTTGCTTCCCGCAAAGCTTTTTGTACAATTCCATTTTCGTCATATGCTCCGCTTCCGATCTCATCTTTATGATCTGGGATTCCAAACAGCATAATATTAGAAACTCCTGCTTTTTCTAAGCGTTCTAATTCAAACATCATTCTGTCAACGCTATAGCGATACTGACCTTCCATGGATGGAATTTCTTCTTCCTTATTTGATCCTTCCTGAACAAACATTGGATAAATTAAAGAGGACTTATCCATTCTCGTCTCTCTCACCATTTTTCTGAGGACTTCACTTCCTCTTAATCTTCTCGGTCTGACTGTCATATCCATACTTTTTTTCCTCCTGTTTCTTCCTGATCTGTCTTACTATCTATGCTTCATGCCTTTGACTGACATAATTGTTCTGTCAATGCAATCACGCTGTCTATCGTTGCTTTTTCTGAAACATACGTCTCCATCCCCAGTTTCTGAGCTTCTGCCGCTGTCTGTTTGCCAATACAGATTGCTTTTACCATAGAAAAATCAAGTCCTTGAACTGCTTTTGCAAATCCTCTTACTGTTGAAGCGCTTGTAAAAACGGCATAATCTACTTTTCCCTGCTCAAATTCTTCTTTTTCATTGATTAGGTTTGAATGTTCATATAACGTATCATATGTTGCGATATCGTCTATGATCAATTCCGGTTTTGTATGCAGCGCCTCTATCAGTTCTGGCGTTCCAAGCGCCGCTCTTGGAATTAAAATTTTCTCTTTTCCCTGACACATTGCCGCAAGAGACTCTCCAAGCGATTTTCCATCGTATATCTCTGGCATTAAGTCATGATACATTCCATGTTTTTCCAATTCTCTTTTTGTTCCTTCGCCTATCACAGCTATTTTTAAATGATAAAGGCATCGGATATCTATTTTTTCCTTCCGCAATATATCAAAGAATACGTTTACTCCAGTAGGGCTTGTAAATACAATCCACTGATACGTTTCTATTTCTTTTATTTTTTCAATTAATTTGCTTTGATCCTCAAATGCTTCTGTGCGTATCGCTGGCAGTTCCAAAACTTCTGCGCCTTTTTTTCTTAACTCTTTTGTCATACGCGAAATCAATTCTTTTGGACGTGTCACAACAATCTTTTTGCCAAACAAAGGTAATTTTTCGTACCATTCAAATTCCTGTGCCAGCATACATACTTTTCCAACGACAATAATCGCCGGTGTCTCTATTCCCTTTTTTTCTACCTCATCAGCTAAGGTAGATACGGTCGCAACGATTCTTTTTTGCTTTGCCGTTGTTCCCTGCTGTAAAATTGCAGCAGGCATATCAGGATTTATTCCTCCTTTTTGTAACCCCTCACAGATCTCTCTTAAAGCAGACACCCCCATTAAAAATACGAGTGTTCCTTTTGTTTTCACAAGGGCTTCAAAATCAATATCGTACTCTTCTCCTTTTCTCTTATGTCCCGTAATAATATGCAAAGAAGAACAAAAATCTCGATGCGTAACAGGAATTCCATTGTATGCTGGAACAGATAATGCTGAGGTCACACCTGGAACGATTTCATATGGAATATGATGTTGAACCAGCAGCTCCAGTTCTTCCCCACCTCTGCCAAACAAAAATGGATCTCCACCTTTTAGCCGAACCACCTGCTTTCCTTTTTGTGCTTCTTCTAAAAGTACCCTGTTGATTTGTTCCTGAGGCATTGTATGATTCCCTGCTCTTTTTCCAACATCAATCAGTTCTGCTCTCTCCGGAATCATATTTAAAACGCCTTGTCCTGCTAATCTGTCATATACTACTACGTCCGCACTCTCCAGTACCTGCTTTCCCTTCAAAGTAAACAGCCCCGGATCGGAAGGACCTGCCCCTACTAACCATACTTTTCCTGTCATACGTCTTTTCTTCCTTCCTTTTTACATTTTTCTCTCAATTCTTTTGCCAAGGTACACCCTATTTCTTCTGCTTGGCTGCATTTTCCTGTCAGTATCCCTTTTCTATAATTTCCTGTTGCCTCCTCGTAGTACAATCCCATTAAAGTGATCTCTTCACCATCTACTTTTGCATGTGCAGCAATCGGAGACGAACATCCTCCATCTAATGTCCGCACAAAAGCGCGCTCACACAATGCGGCATACTCTGCATTTTTATCACAAAATTCATTCAAATACGAATAATCTTCACCTTTTCTTCCCTGCATTGCAAGGATTCCCTGACCTGCCGCCGGTATCATTTCTTCTGGTTCAAAGTATCTGCTTATACGTTCTTCCAGACCAAGTCTTTTTAATCCGGCCGCCGCAAGTACCAATGCGCCATATTCCCCATTGTCTAATTTTTGAAGCCGTGTCAGTACATTTCCTCTGACAGGCTTAAATTCTGCATCTGGGAAAATTTCTTTTAACTGTAAAATTCTTCTCTGGCTGCTACATCCAATCGGAAGGTCTTTCTCTCTGTCTTGATATCCTTTCCGAAATACAAGGACATCTCTAGGATCTTCTCTTTTTGAAAATCCAATAATTGGAAGTTCTGGCTGTATTTCCATCGGCATATCTTTTAAACTATGTACGGAAAGATCGCTTCGATGATCGAGAAGAGCACGATCAAGTTCTTTGACAAATAATCCTTTTCCGCCAATTTTATCTAATGTGCGATCTAAAATCAAATCTCCTGTTGTCTTCATTGTGATTAACTGTGTCTCCATTTCCGGATGGTGCATCTTAATTGCGTTCATGACCATCTCGCTTTGAATGACTGCCAGTTTGCTTTCTCTGCTTCCAATTTTTATTTTTCTTTTCATAGCGTTCTCCTGCTCTATCGCTCTTATTTCTAGCACTACATCATAACGGCAACCGAATATCTTATTTTTTTATTCTGTTTACCTTGTCCATCATAGCACATCCATCCTCAACGTGTAAAGCTGTCATTCTCCCCGTCTAAGATGCCTTTTTAGATTCCAACAGACTATTGCTGCTATACATAGCGCAAAAGTCCCTCCTACAATCCATTCATAATAGCTATGCCATAATTGAATCCAAGAGTCATTTGAAATTAAAAAATGATCCATGATAAAAGTGGATTGATTTCCTGCAAGATCTTCCGCATATACTTCCAGCTTTTGCTCTCTATTTTTTTCTTTTATAGGAAGAGAAACGCCTCCTTGTTTTTCCCATTCTCTTCCTTGCCACGTTTTCCACTGTACGTCATTTAAAAAGACGGTCACTTGTTTTAGACCGATGTAATCTTCCGCCTTGATTTGAACGGTGTGCTGTTCTTCTTTATATTTTCCATTTTCTTCTAGTCCCGAAATCATAATTTCTGGTTTTGAATCATCAATCACAAATACCATCTCTTCTCCTTGTTTTTGGTTGTCTGAATGATTTCCAGCGTTATCTTTTGAGATCAGAATCAGTTGATACGTCCCTTCTTCTTTAAAATTATGTTCTCCAATCTTATAAAAATACTGTTTCCAATCTTGTCTTCCCCCTGTAACAGTGACCTCATAATCTTCCCCTTTTTTCATCTGTCGCGTCTCTCCATCTCTTGTACAAAAAAGAATCGTTTCTTTTAGCGAATCTACATTTGTCTCTATAATTTCCAATGGTTTTCCTTTTTTTTGATAGTATTGTTCCAAAAAATCTTTTGTCTCTTTTCCCAATGTATAGACCGATCCAAAACGATTCACAGAAAAATTTATCTTCTTTCCTGCTAAGTTTCCTGCAAAATCTTTGACTCGAACCTGAAGCGTATACAAATCATCTTCTTTTTTTTCATATGGAAAATCTGAAATGATAATCTTTCTTCCTTTTTCCTGTTCTAAAATATTATATTTTAGCTTTTTTTCTCCTCTTTTTTCTCCGATACAAGAAATCTTTAAACTTTCTATGTTTAAGTAAGGATCTAAAAGTTCTATCTCTCCTTCAATTTTTCCATTATTTGCAGAACGATGTTTTAATTTTTTTATTTTAATTTCTGGAACAGTCTTATCTATTGTAAAAGATTCTGGACCATATTCTTTGCTTTTATTGCCTGCCATATCCTCACATCGGACATATAAAACATAATCTCCTTCTTTTTTGATCGCCTGTTCACTGATATATTGCCCTTCCTTATAATTCCAAGATGCTTTCCATTCTTCTTTCCAGATCGCTCCCTCTTTGTTGCTCCCAGAAAGTTCCAAAAATAAAAGATCCGGCGAAAAGTGTTCTTCTTTTATAGAAATTTTGATCTTTCCTCCCCCTCGATAAAAAGATTTGTTTTCTCCCTCTGGCAATTCTTTTTTTACTTGAATCAAAGGCGGCGTATGATCTAAGATAAATGGCTCTTCTATTTTTTCTTCGACATTTCCTGACAAATCGCTCCCTGTTATGTGAAGCGTATAGGTGTCTTCCAGATCAAATAAAATCGAACAAGACCCTCTCTTTTTCCCATCTTTCTCTGAAATTTTCCACGAACTTTGTTTTGTCTCTTGTCCTTTGAGCGTATCGATAAAAATATGGAGGGAATCAAAATCCAGATACGAATCCGAAATGGTAATATGTACTGTTCTTTGCTTACGCTCAAATTTTTGATCTCCTGCTTTTTTCTCGTATGTCACTGTGATCTTTGGTTTTTCTCTATCTATCACATAATTTCTTTCCTCTGCCATATAAAAACCCATATTGGTTTCCATCTCTACCTTTACATTCAGCTCTTGCGTTTGCAAATCCGTCAACGCTATTTTTTTCTCCCTAAAAAATGTTCTATCTTTTTTTTGCGAATATTCTTCTTCAAACCATACTTCTCCATTTACAAAACATCGCATACTTTTTATTCCGCTGATCTTATCCTGAGCTTGAATAACGATAGGAATTTCTCCTCTATAATATTTTATTCCTTCTCTTTCTACGCTTTCTTTCTTTTCCTCCGTCACCGCCAAAAAACGGTCTTTTTCTATTTCTTTTCGATCCTGCATCAAAATTTGATCTAATTTTTCCTCTTTGCTCATCACCCCATTTTGATCAACGGTCTGAACCCATATCTCTTTTTTAAAATCTATTGGAATTGCGATGACAGCCTCTGCCTTATCTTCAGTTTTCTTTTCTAATTTTGCTTCTGTCCAAAGCCAATTTTCTGTTTTTCCAAAATGATATCGTACTGTTTCCACGCCGCTGATTGTATCATATACAGGAATTTTTATTCTCACTGCCTGATCGCTAAAATAAGAATAATCTTTATAATGGTATTTTTTCAAAATCGTTCCATCTTCTTTTTGCCAGATATCATTTTCTCTTTCTAAAATAGGTGCAGAATAATCAAGAACAAAGGATGTTCGATATACGGTTTCTTCTCTTTTTTCTCCATCTTCTTCAAAGATAGCCGGATTTCCCGAAAAATCTTCCATTTGAATAGTAAGATCATAATTTGCCTCTTCTTCCAGCAAAATTTCTGTCACATACCCGTTTTCTTTTTTCCATCCATCCTTTCTTTTCTGTTGCTCCATCCATTGCGCGCACACTTCATTTGCTCTTCTCACGCTATCTATCTGTGAATCCTGTCTTTTTCCTTTACTGTCACAGGCAGACATCTCTATTTTCCATTGTTCGGGATTAAAGTTTTTCTCCTGTACATAAAAAATTAATTTTATTTTTTCTTTTTTGATCTCTTTGTCATTTTTCCATTCGTCCAGACTGATTCTCTGTCCCTCTCCCGTTTCATACATAATCTGGATCTTTGGTCTTGTCCAGTCCATTATTATCTCTTTCGACACGATTCCTTGTTCCGTCTCATAAATATCTTCCAATGTGTTTTCCATTGTCAATGTATTTCCAGCCATATCTTCTGCCGAGATCAAAATTTGTGTTTTTTCTTCACTTTGATCTAATTTAAACGTTCCAGATTCTTTTTCTTTTTGCCATTGGATTTCAATTTCTTTCCAATTTCCATCTTCTTTCTTTTGAAATATATGGCAATTCTTTAAAAATTCTTTTTCCTCTATTGAAAAATTTCCCCATATACCATCCTGAAAATATAAAATATGATTTCTTTCTGCTTTTTTCTCTCCGATTTTAAAAAAAGAGAGTTTAGGTTCTGTCTGATCTACCGTAATCAACTGACTTTCTACTAGATTTTCTTCTGCCATCTCGTCAAACAGTTGATTGCCTGCTTGATCTGTTCCTTTCACAATGAGCTGATACGTTCCTTCCCTCAACATAGGATCGGTATAAAATTCTCCTGTCGCCCTTTCATCTGTAACGCTCCAAGTTACTTTTGGAAAGCATTTTTCACCTGTCTCCTGATTCAAAAAATAAATCTGTATATTTTTAGGTTCAAACCATACTTCTTCTATTAAAATACTTCCCTCTATTTTTCCTGTCTTTGTATACCATCTATTTTGTTGAAACGTCCCATCTACTTTTAATTGTATTTTTTTTGTTTTTGGAGCTGTTCTGTCCACAACAAAAAACTCTTTCTCTGTTCTTTCCATCTTATTTCCTGATTTATCAAAAATCGGTCCGATCTGTATGGAATAGATTCCTTCCTCTTGGAGAAAAAAAGTATTTTCATAGATCCCCTCTTCTGTCTCGACCCATGTTTCCTGTCCCAATTTATATTCTGTATCATTTACGATAAGTGGAATCTCTTCTTCTTTCCAATTTTGTTCTGAAATCTGTATTTGTATTTTTGCACTGTCATGGAAAAAATAGATTCCCTCTCTTTCTGCTGATGCTTGAAAAAGAAATGGAAAACAAATGGGCGCTTCCCCATCTAAAACGATTTCCGTAGGATCTGCATCCTCAAAAAAAATCGCATTTCCTGCCTGATCTTGTATAGATAAGTGGGAAATATTGCCTTTCAACGGTTCTTGCAAAAATGCCGTGTACGTCTCATAAATCTTTCCATCGATCTGTATCGGTTCTGTTTTTTCTCCTTTTATACATTTTCCTCCAATTTCAAAAAAGAGATTTGATATCCCTGATCCTGTATCTCTCACACAAAAACGAATTTCTGCTTCTTGTTGAAAATACAAAGTTTCATGCGATTCAAAAAGTTCTTTCTGAACAAAAAGATCTCCTCCTCTGTAGCAGACGATCACATCATTTTCAGGCTGTTTTTTATCTATCTTAACAGCCCATTGTCCTGTACAGGTAATCTCTCCTTCTGTCACCGCTTCAATCTTTACATTCGTATCGAGTTCTTCTTCCTCAAATGTTATTTCATATTCATATCCGTCTTCTTTACAGGCTGGTTCATAAAGCTCCTGTCTTTTTTCTTCTCCATTCTCATTCCATAAAAAACAAATTTTATCCGGCTTCTCTCCTGTTATACGAACCCAAACTTTATAGGAATCTTCCCCGTGAAACCATTCCTCTTCTTCCGCATTTGCACGCACTTCCATTTTCTGTTCACTTTTATCTGCTGCTTCTGAATAAAACCATCTTACATCTGTCTGCCATATCATAAATAAGATACCGATATACAAAGTCCATTTTTCGATTCGCCGTCTCTTTGTCACTTTTTTTTCATTTTTTAACGTTTTTATCGTTGTCCATAATTTCCCTTTCACGATTAAAAAAAAAGCTCCTAAAAAGCTTATGATAAAAATAGCTATGCTGCTAATTCTTACTGTTTCATAAAACTGAATCATTTTTTCTGCTGTCTCACCCATATTTTTCTCCCCATTTTCAATCTCATTTTTCATATAACATTCTATTTTTTCACACAATCTTTTTTATGACAGTTCTATCTTTATTTTTTTCTCTGCCTGCCTTAACTCTTCCTCCAATATTTTAACTAGCTCCCCTAATCCTGTCTCTTCCTTTGCTTCTTCTATTTCTTTTTTCGCTGTTTCTAATACTTTTGTAATTTCTTGTAATGTTATGCCATCTTTAACCAGCTCTGTTGTATATTGAAGAATTTGCATCAGTATTTCCTGACATACTTTCAGCCTCATCATTCTATTTTCTTTGTTTTCTCTTTGCATCTGATACAATACTTCTAAATCCTGAAAATACGCCATATGCGAAATCTCAAAATCACCTGTTTTTTTCCTTCTTCCCATATCTTTCCAATAACGTGCAATTCTCGCACAGACAGAAGCCCTTACTTTTTTTTGTTGTTCTAATCCTTCTGCTTTCTTGGCAATCTCAAACCACTTTATGCTTCTTTCCTTATCCCCAATCTTTTCGTAAAAGAAAAAATAAGCTGTTCCAATCTCATATGCTATTTTCGCATAGCCCTCTTCATTTTTGGCCAGCATCATTTCATATGTCTTTTCTTGACTGTTTTTTTTATTTAACAGTTCTCGAAATATCTCGTCTTCTTGTTTTGAAAAATTTTCATCTCTTAAAAATTCTTCAATCAGATGCAGATACGTTTCTTCTTTTTCTGGACGGATCGCCGCTGCTTTTCTCAAAAGCGAAATTTTTTTCTCTCCTTCCTGATTCGATGCCATTTGAATGCAGCATTCATAATTTTCCCTTTTCAATTTTGTTATTTTCTGTCCTGAATACAAAAAAATTCCTATGGAAAATATCATTTGCAAAAACAATCCTCCGCAAAAAATAAGCCTTTTTTTTTGCCGTTTCATCGTCCTGCCTTCTAATTGCTCATAATGCTCTAAGGCATACCACAATTCTCGACTCGATTGATATCTCTCCTGCGGATTTCTAGCCATACATTTTTGTATAATTTTTTCTAATCCTTCCGAAATTTTTATCTGTTTTCTGTCTTCTTCTATGTTTCTGGCTTCTTCTAAAATAGAAAAGTTTATTCTTTTATTTGGACTTTTTCCAGTGGCAAGATGGTAAAGCGTTGCGCCTAATCCATAAAGATCTGTTCTCTCATCGCTTTGACCTCCTCCAAATTGTTCCGGCGCAGCATATCCTTGTGTTCCAAGACAGATGGTATCTTCTGTATGATCTACACAAAATTCTCTTGAAATTCCAAAATCAATCAACATCAGCTCTCCATTTGGTTTCAGCATAATATTGGATGGTTTCATATCCCGATAAATAATAGGCGGCATTCTACTGTGCAGATAGGCAAGCACCTGACACAGTTGTTTTGCCCATTCTATAATATATCGTTCTTCCTGCGCTCCTTCCTCCTCCACAACTTTTCCAAGCGTTCTGCCCTCGATATAATCCATCACAATAAAAATAGCATCTGATTTTTCAATCACATCACATATCTTGGGAATCATCGGATGATTCAATGTGCGCAGCAGATCCATCTCTCGCAAAATTCCCTGCTTCATCAATATAAAATTATCTGCTCGATCTTTTTTTATCTCTTTGACTGCCCACTGACGATTTACTTTTTCGTTCATCGCCAAATAAACATTACTCATTCCCCCAGTGCCTATCTGATTTAAAATTTTATATTTCCCATCCAACACACTCCCTATCGTGATCATTTCTTCCTCCTTTCTTTGCACGAAAAATTATATTTTTTTCTTATATGAATTTCTGCAATTTTTGTATTTCATTATTAAGTCTTATATTTTCTTCTGCAATCTTCTTTGCATAGAATAAATCTAACTCAGCAACCTCATCAAAAATTCTGTTTATTTCTTTTACTCCTGCATCATTGAGGTCTATCAATTTTCTGTAATATTCATCTATGTTATTGGCATATGCACTGAAATTTAAACCGGTCATCTCTTTTTCCAGACGATACCAACAATCCCATCTGCTGATTTTCCAAAATGGTTCTCTGTCTTTTTCTTCTGCCGCTTCTATTATTCTTTCTTTCGTCTCCTGAGTAAAGTCACGAATCACGGTTGATTTTTCGATATCGACCGTTTGATTCATCAACACGGAAAAAAGTTTATATTTTTCAGCATAAGAAAGAAACACCGGAATTACAAGTCCCGCCACAGATGGCATCTCAAAAAATTCATTGACAAGGTCTGAAAAAGACCTCATTCCTTTTTGATATCCATTTGGATCATGATTTTTCTTTTCTTCCAAGAAAGCTTTGAAATAAATAAGGATATCTCTTAACGCGTCTGCTCCGCTTGTTCTTATTATATCATTTCTATATTCCCCTTTTCCCTGACCCATCAATCGCTGAATTACGTCTCCTAAAAAACTAAGAATCTGAACTCGCTCTGCTTTTTGCGCTTTTTCAATAAAATAAATCGTAAATTCTGCAAGAAGCTGTATGGCTTCTTCTCTCTCTCCTGTTTGAGCAAGCGCATATAAAATCTCTTGATCCTTATGTAAAAACAAAGAATCTGGACTGTGATATCCCCCAAATCCCAACTCATCTGGAGCAATTCCTCAATCATTTTTCAAAAAAACGACGCTTC
>CBCTVZ010000060.1:0-13732 GCA_965150505.1 uncultured Robinsoniella sp.
AAATGGAACAATTTTGAATCATGAGGTTTGGATTGATGCCGATGCTTTTACAGCGATCAATGAAGAATCCATTCCAACAGGAGAAATTTGTTCAGTAGAGGGAACGCCGTTCGATTTTAGAAAACAAAAGCGTGTGGGCGATGAAATTGAAGCAGACCATAAACAGCTGATTCTTGCCGGTGGATACGATCATAACTTTGTTTTGAATAAAGAAAAAGATGAACTGAAAAAGATTGCAGAAGTATTTGATCCGGAAAGCGGACGAAGAATGGAAGTCTTTACAACATGTGTTGGAGTACAGTTCTATACAGGAAATTTCATTACAGAAGGCGTTCAAGGAAAAGAAGAAGCAATTTATCACAAACGTTCCGGTTTATGTCTGGAAACACAGTTCTTTCCAGATGCTGTCCACCATACCAATTTCCCATCTCCAATTTTAAAGGCAGGAGAACCATACGATTCTGTTACCATTTATAAATTTCTTTAATAGGACGCACCATTTGTAAAATGAATCGTTTCATGCGGAGTAATCACTTACTCCGCATTTTTTTTTTACCTTTTTCATATAGTAATTAGTAGGATGAAAAAGGAGCGGAAAAATGGACGAGGATTGGGTAAAAAAGCTTTTCACCATTGTAATTGGGAGTATTGTCTTGTTTACGGTTTTGATCTGTCAGACGGAACAAATTGAAAAAAATTTGGTGAGAGAGACAAGCGGACAGAAAAAAGAAAAACAGATGGTACAAAAAAAACAACAAGAAAAAAAGATTCAAAGTGCGAAAGAAGGAGCAGAAGGACAACCTATATTGATCAAAGGAGAAGAAGAAAATCCAACGGTACGCATTTTAATAAAAAGCGCTAATTATGCTGGAGAGTATCACCAAAAAGTAAGCATATGCGCAGACAAAGGTTTTCTTTTAAGTTATGATGGAAAAGAAGAGGAATACCTTGCAGAAGAGATTTTAGAAATTGAAAAAGGGACGTATGAGACGGCGGGAAAGATTAAGATTTATCCAAAAGAGGATGGAAAAATTTGTATTTTAAATTTGGAAAGAAGTCAAGAGAGACCGATGTATAGAGGTAGTTTTGAAATTACACGCCATCCAGAAGGACTCCGTGTGATCAACGTAATTAAAATGGAAGAATATCTTTATGGCGTTGTTCCAAGTGAAATGCCAGCCAGCTATCCGTTAGAAGCCTTAAAGGCTCAGGCAGTCTGTGCGAGAAGTTATGCAAAAAAAATAATAGAAAATTCACAAGAAGAATATGATTTAGATGACAGCACCTCCTATCAGGTTTATAATAATTTCCCAGAAAATGAAAATGCGACAAGGGCGGTGGAAGAGACAAAAGGAGAAGTAATGAGAAGGGAAGATGAAATTTTAGACGCACAGTATTATTCTACCTCTTGCGGAGTGAGACGCGATCAGGATCTTTCACAAGAACCGGCATTTGAAGCGTTTTTAAGTCAGGCTTCTGATACAGCGTATGAAAGTGAAGAACCGTGGTATCGCTGGAGAGCAGATGTCTCATTAGAACAGCTTCATGAATCAGTTTTGCAGCAATGGAATATAGACGTAGGAGAAATAAGTGGCGTATATGTGACAGAACGTGAAAAAAATGGATGCGCAAAAACATTGATTGTCTCAGGAAGTTTTCAGGAGTTGAGCATAGAAGGAGAGTATAATATTCGCAAGGTTTTGTCACCAAAATTTTTTCCTGTGATCAATCAGCAAGACAGCGGGGCAGTCGGAATGAATCTTTTGCCAAGCGGATTTTTCTATCTAGAACCGAAAAGAGAAGAATATACATTAAAAGGATACACGATTTATGGCGGAGGATATGGACATGGCATAGGAATGAGTCAAAACGGAGCGAAACATATGGCATTAAATGATATGGGATATCGTGAAATTTTATCTTATTTTTATGGGGATATGGAAATTGCAAGATAGAGAAAAAGGTTTTCTTGAAGTTCCGAAAAGAACGTGATATGATAAAAATTAATAAAAAAAATAAATGCAGGTAAAGGAAGCTGAATATGAGACAGGTAATTAAAAAAGTCAGGCGTTTTTACCGTAAATGCAAAGAAGATCGAATTGATGTATATGCGGCACAGGCTTCTTTTTTTATTCTTCTCAGTGTTATGCCTGCACTTATGTTGATTTTGACTTTGATTCAATATCTTCCGATTACAGCAGAACAGGTGACGGAAATTTTAATGGATATTTTTCCGAGAGATGTAAGCAAATATATTAAAATTATTATCGATGAAATATTTGTGCCGTCAAAAGCTTTGCTGTCAGGAAGTGCTATTGCGGCAGTATGGGCAGCAGGAAAAGGAATCATGGGCTTGACAAATGGATTGAATTCTGTCAATAGAGTGAAAGAAACCCGAAATTATTTTATGATAAGAATTCGATCTGCTTTTTATATGATTCTTATGCTGATCGCATTTGTTGTCACGGTCGGTATTTTAATTTTCGGAAATGAAATTTTAATTTTTCTGCAAGAGAGAATCGAAATAATAAAGAGATTATCAAATTATATTATCAGCGCACAGACAAGTGTAGCATTGATTTTACTGTTTGTATTATTTTTGTCTTTATATGTGATTTTGCCAAACAGAAAGACGAAATTAAGAAGACAGCTGCCAGGAGCGGTGATTGCTTCTCTGGCATGGGCAGTCTGTTCTTATGGATTTTCGATTTATATGGATATTTACAGCCGTATTTCCAAAGTATATGGAAGCCTGGGCGGTATCATTGCAGTAATGCTTTGGTTATATCTATGTATGTGGATTTTATTTATGGGAGCAGAGATTAATTGTTATCTGGAAGACCCAAAGAGTTTTAACTTGACAGATAATTAAAATGTGATAAAATAAGGTTTAGTAATTTTAACTGACAAAAAGAAAAATAAATTCTCTGTTTTAACTGTATAAGTTTATTGGAAAAAACGAGAGAATAAGAAAGAAATGAATGAGAAAAGGCTTAGAACATGGCAAGTAGATTTTTATCTTCTTACAGAGAATGGAAGTCATCGGCTGGAAGCTTCCAAAAGTTCAGATAAGAATACGAAATTCACATGGGAGCTGCACTTTAGAACGCTATTTTTATAGTTATTAGAAAGTGACGGAGGATGCACGTTAAGCAAGATAAGTGTCTGGAAAAATTCAGAAATTAGGGTGGTACCACGGATTATAGCTTCGTCCCTTTGCGGGGACGGAGTTTTTTTTGACCATTCCACCGAAGAAAGTGAAAGGAGAACATGATGAAAGAAAAATTGCAGGCAATCAAAGAAGAAGCATTAAAGCAGATTCAGGAAGCTGGAGCATTAGAAAAATTAAATGATGTTCGTGTTGCATTTCTGGGAAAAAAAGGAGAACTGACTTCTGTTTTAAAAAACATGAAAAATGTTGCACCGGAGGAACGTCCAATGGTGGGACAGATGGTAAATGAGACAAGAGCAGAGATTGAAACGGTTCTTGAAAAAGTAAAAAAAGAGCTGGAGATGAAAGTCAGAGAAGAGCAGTTAAAAAGAGAAGTCATTGATGTGACATTGCCGGCGAAAAAGAATAATGTAGGCCACCGTCATCCAAATACGATTGCATTGGAAGAGGTAGAACGCATCTTTATCGGAATGGGATATGAAGTTGTAGAAGGACCTGAGATCGAATACGATCTTTACAACTTTGAAAAATTGAATATTCCGGCAAACCATCCAGCAAAAGATGAACAAGATACATTCTATATTAATAAAGATATTGTCTTAAGAACACAGACTTCTCCTGTACAGGCAAGAGTGATGGAACAGGGAAAATTGCCGATTCGTATGATTGCTCCAGGAAGAGTATTCCGTTCAGATGAAGTGGATGCAACGCATTCTCCATCTTTCCATCAGATTGAAGGTTTAGTAATTGATAAAAACATTACCTTTGCAGATTTAAAAGGAACATTGGAAGAGTTCGCAAAAGAATTATTTGGACCTGAGACAAAAACAAAGTTCCGCCCGCATCACTTCCCATTTACAGAGCCAAGCGCTGAAGTGGACGTAAGCTGCTTTAAATGTGGCGGAAAAGGATGCCGTTTCTGTAAAGGATCAGGATGGATTGAAATTTTAGGATGCGGTATGGTTCACCCGCATGTTCTGGAAATGTGCGGTATTGACCCGAATGTGTACAGCGGATTTGCATTCGGAGTAGGGCTTGAGAGAATTGCTCTGCTGAAATATGAAATTGATGATATGAGATTGCTGTATGAAAACGATATTCGTTTCTTAAAACAGTTTTAAGGAGGAGAATTAAGGATGAATACTTCATTATCTTGGATAAAAGCATATGTGCCTGATCTGGATGTAACAGCACAGGAATATACCGATGCAATGACATTATCAGGAACAAAGGTAGAAGGATTTGAAAAACTGGATGCAGATTTAGAAAAAATTGTGATTGGACAGATCGTAAAGATTGAGTCTCATCCAGATGCAGATAAATTAATTGTATGTCAGGTTTGCGTGGGAGAAGAGACCATTCAGATCGTGACAGGTGCGCCAAATGTAAAAGAAGGCGATAAAGTTCCTGTAGTATTAGACGGAGGAAGCGTTGCAGGCGGTCACGATGGAAAGAAAACAGAGGGCGGCATCAAAATTAAAAAAGGAAAGCTGCGCGGAGTGGAATCTTATGGTATGATGTGTTCCATCGAAGAGCTGGGATCTACAAAAGAGATGTATCCAGAAGCGCCAGACAATGGAATTTATATTTTCCCTCAGGATGCTGTTGTAGGAGAAAATGCCATCAAAGCATTAGGACTTGACGATGTTGTATTTGAGTATGAAATCACATCAAACCGTGTGGATTGCTACAGCGTAATTGGAATTGCAAGAGAAGCAGCAGCAACGTTCCGCAAAGAGTTTAAACCTCCTGTTGTACCAAAAACAGGAAATTCAGAAAATGCAGAAGATTATATTAAAGTAACGGTTCAGGATACCGATTTATGTCCTCGTTACTGCGCAAGAGTTGTAAAAAATATCAAAATTGCTCCGTCTCCAAAATGGATGCAGAGAAGACTGGCAGCAAATGGAATTCGTCCGATCAATAATATCGTAGATATCACAAACTATGTGATGGAAGAATACGGTCAGCCAATGCATGCGTATGATTACGATACCATCGCAAATCATGAGATTATTGTAAGACGTGCGCAGAAAGATGAAAAATTTGTTACATTAGACGGACAGGAACGGACGATGGATGAGTCTGTCTTGATGATCTGCGATGGCGAGAAAGCAGTTGGAATTGCAGGTATCATGGGGGGAGAAAACTCTATGATTACAGATCAGGCTAAGACCATGTTATTTGAAGCTGCATGTTTTGATGGAACAAATATTCGTCTGTCCAGCAAAAAAGTAGGTTTAAGAACAGATGCTTCAGGAAAATTTGAAAAAGGCTTAGATCCAAACAATGCACAGGCTGCAATCGACCGTGCTTGTCAGTTGATTGAAGAGTTAGGAGCTGGAGAAGTAGTAGGAGGCATGGTTGATGTCTATACAAAGAAAAAAGTTCCAGTACGCATTCCTTTTGAGCCAGAAAAAATCAATGCACTTCTGGGAACGGATCTTTCTGCACAGGAGATGCTGGATTACTTTAAAATGGTTGACTTAGAATATGATGAAGAATCAAATGAAGTGATTGCACCTACATTCCGTCATGACTTATTCCGTATGGCTGATCTGGCTGAGGAAGTGGCACGTTTCTATGGATATGATAATATTCCTACAACACTTCCAAAGGGAGAAGCTACAACAGGAAAGTTGCCATTCAAACTTAGAATTGAAGCTGTAGCAAGAGATATTGCAGAATTTTGCGGATTTTCTCAGGGTATGACATATTCTTTTGAAAGTCCAAAGGTATTTGATAAATTAATGCTGCCACAGGATTCTGTTTATCGCAATGCAATTAAAATTTCAAATCCGCTTGGAGAAGATTTCAGCATTATGAGAACCGTATCTTTAAATGGAATGCTGACATCACTTGCATTTAACTATAATCATAGAAATAAAAATGTGCGTCTGTATGAATTAGGAAATGTATATCTGCCAAAATCACTTCCTCTGACAGACCTTCCAGATGAGAGAATGCAGTTTACACTTGGTATGTATGGAGATGGAGATTTCTTTACAATGAAAGGTGTACTGGAAGAATTCTTTGACAAAGTTGGCATGAGAAAGAAAACAACATATGATACAAATGCAGGAAAATCATTAATTAATCCAGGTCGTCAGGCAAATGTAGTATATTAAGTAGAGTTTGTTGGATATTTAGGAGTAGTTCATCCTACTGTTGCTTAGACATATGGAATTGGAGAAATAGCATACATAGCTGTTCTGGATATGCCAAAGATCGTAGAGGTAGCAACGTTTGACAGAAAATACGAAGGAATTGTAAAATTCCCAGCCGTGACAAGAGATTTGAGTATGGTAGTACCAAAAGAAATCTTGGCAGGACAGATTGAAACGGTAATTGAACAAAGAGGCGGAAAAATTCTGGAAGGATATGAACTGTTTGATATCTATGAGGGAGCACAGATTAAAGAAGGATATAAATCTATGGCTTACTCCATCGTATTCCGTGCAAAAGACAGAACATTGGAAGAAAGCGATATTACAGCAGCGATGAAAAAGATTCTGAACGGATTGCAGTCTATGGGAATTGAACTTCGTCAGTAGATCAAATAGTTGTAACTGAAAAGTGAAAAGAGAAAAAGGATGTGAGATAGGAAAGGAGTCGGATGAAACGATGGTCTATTCTGTTTTACATCCTTTTTTTAAATGACCGTAGTATAATAATAAAATTTGATTGACAAGTGTTTGTTGCTATTATATAATATTTTTGTCATGTGATATGAAGAGTACGGAGTATCCATGCAAATATTTTTTGACCACCTGAATAAGGTTAAGGCCATACGGACAGCCGGGTCAAATGCCGATTGGCGACAGATGTTGCCTTATTGATTGAGTTAGAAGCTCAAATTTTATGAGTTGGTTACTTTATAACCAGTGTAAAAGCACAGCATCAACTTGTGAAACGATCAATAAGAGTGGAAGGTAAGATATTTGCTAGATAAACTCTAAGTTCCAGATTCATCTCATGGTTTTTTTGCTGTCTGAATGACAAAGGAAAGAAGCAGAATAGAGAACATGAATGATAACACAAGTGTTATGCACAGCATAATTCTTGTGTTTTTTAATTTACTTTTAATAAAAATTTTAAGAACCATAGGAAAGGAATAAAGCTATGGGAGAAAAATTAAAGCTTTATGGATTTAATAATCTGACAAAAGCACTCAGTTTTAATATTTACGATGTCTGTTATGCCAAAACAGCGCGCGAACAGAAAGATTATATCGCATATATTGATGAGCAGTATAATTCAGAGCGTCTGACAAGAATTTTAACAGATCTGACAAATATGATTGGGGCAAAAATATTAAATATTGCATGTCAGGACTATGAGCCGCAAGGCGCTTCTGTGACAATCTTAGTGGCAGAAGGTTCAATGCATCCAAGAGGAGAAACACAGCTTGCTCATTTAGACAAGAGCCATGTCACGGTTCACACATATCCGGAATATCATCCGGAGACGAGTCTTGCGACATTTCGTGTAGATATTGATGTTGCAACGTGTGGAGAGATTACCCCATTGTCTACTTTAGATTATCTGATTGGATCTTTTGATTCTGACATTATTACAATGGATTATCGAGTAAGAGGATTTACAAGGGATGTAAATGGAGAAAAATTGTTTTTGGATCGCGAGATTCGTTCCATTCAGGACTTTATTGATCCAGAGACATTGAGAAAATATGATGCAGTAGATATCAATGTGTATGATGCAAATTTATTTCACACAAAGATGATGCTCAAAGAAATTAATCTGCAAAATTATCTGTTTAAGACAGATATTTATGAACTTCCGCCAAGAGTAAGGCTGGAAATTATGAATAATCTGCGTCGGGAAATGATCGAAATTTTCAGCGGACGCAATGTTTACGGAAAATAAAATCGGGAGGAAAATATGGAAGATCAAAGAAGAGCCCCGATTTATGAGGCATTAGAAAACTTTAGAAAAATGAGAGTCGTCCCTTTTGATGTACCAGGACACAAAAGAGGAAGAGGAAACCCAGAGCTGACAGAGCTATTAGGAGAAAAATGTGTAGGATTGGATGTCAATTCTATGAAGCCATTAGACAATCTTTGCCATCCGATCTCGGTCATTCGAGATGCTGAAGAATTGGCAGCGCGCGCTTTTGGAGCAGCTCATGCCTTTTTGATGGTAGGAGGAACAACATCGGCGGTACAGAGCATGGTTTTATCCGTGGCAAAGAGGGGAGATAAGATTATTCTTCCTAGAAATGTTCATCGCAGCGTAATGGGCGCGATGGTATTGTGTGGCGCTGTACCTGTTTATGTAAATCCGGAATGCGACAAAAGACTTGGAATCCCATTGGGAATGAGCGTTCAACAAGTAAAAAAAGCAATATTGGAAAATCCTGACGCAAAGGCAGTGTTTGTGAACAATCCAACATACTATGGAATCTGTTCGGATTTAAAATCTATCGTAGAGTTAGCTCATCAGCATGGCATGAAATGTCTTGTAGATGAGGCGCACGGAACACATTTTTATTTTGGCGATAATCTGCCAATTTCAGCAATGGCAGCAGGAGCTGATATGGCGGCAGTATCTATGCACAAATCAGGAGGAAGTCTGACACAAAGTTCTTTTTTACTGTTAGGACCGGACATGGCAGAGGGATATGTTCGTCAGATTATCAATCTGACGCAGACAACAAGCGCTTCCTATCTTTTGCTATCGAGTCTGGATATTTCAAGACGAAATCTTGCCCTAAGAGGAAAAGAAGCGTTTGGTCATGTGATGGAGATGGCAGAATATGCCAGAAAAGAAATTAATGCGATAGGCGGTTATTATGCGTATGCCAAGGAACTTTGCAATGGCGACAGTATTTATGATTTTGACTGTACAAAACTTTCTATCCATACATTAGATGTAGGTCTTGCTGGAATTGAAGTCTATGATCTTCTGCGTGACGAGTATGATATTCAGATTGAATTTGGAGATCTTGGAAATGTACTGGCATATCTTTCAATCGGTGATAGACAGCGTGATCTGGAACGTCTTGTGAGCGCGCTTTCTGAAGTAAAGAGAAGATTTGGAGGAGAAAAAACAGGATTGATGGAACAGGAATATATCGATCCGGTTGTAGCTGTATCTCCGCAAGATGCTTTCTATGCAGAAAAAGAATCGCTTCCTCTTAGAGAAAGTAGCGGCAGAATATGCAGCGAGTTTGTGATGTGCTATCCGCCTGGAATACCAATTTTAGCTCCGGGAGAAAAGATTACAGATCAGATTTTAGACTATATTATCTATGCGAAAGAAAAAGGATGTTCTATGACAGGACCGGAAGATCCGATGATTGAACACTTAAATGTGCTGAAATAGCATTTCTGTTGGACAAAAGAATTAAGATTAAGCCGCAAAACGGCATTGGAGGTATATATGAATTTTTGGTTTTCAGAAGCTCAGACTCCGAACGTGAAGCTTTCGATTCGCGTAGATCGCCAGCTTTACAGCGGAAAAAGCGAATTTCAGAGAATTGATGTCTTTGAGTCACCAGAGTTTGGACGCTTTCTGACATTGGATGGCTATATGATGCTGACAGAAAAAGATGAGTTCATCTATCATGAGATGATTACGCACGTCCCAATGGCTGTTCATCCAAATGTAAAAAGTGTACTGGTTATTGGAGCTGGTGATGGAGGAGTTATCAGAGAATTGACAAGATATCCGGAAATTGATCGGATTGATATGGTAGAGATTGATCCTCTTGTTGTTGAGGTGTGCAAAAAATATTTGCCAAAGACAGCATGTTGTCTCAATGATCCTAGATTAAATATTTATTATGAAGATGGATTAAAATTTATCCGTTCTTGCGAGGATCAGTATGATTTGATTATTGTAGATTCTACAGATCCGTTCGGACCAGGAGAAGGACTGTTTACAAGAGAATTTTATGGCAACTGTTATAAGGCGCTTCATGAGGATGGAATTATGGTGAATCAGCATGAAAGTCCATTTTATAGTGAAGATGCCATTGCTTGTCAAAGAGCACATAAGCGGATTGTAGAGTCCTTTCCAATCAGCCGTGTGTATCAGGCACACATCCCGACTTATCCGTCAGGACATTGGCTGTTTGGTTTCGCCTCAAAAAAATATCATCCGCTGAAAGACTTAAAAGAGACGAGATGGAATGTCAGAGGGCTGCATTGCAATTATTATACAACAACATTGCACAAGGGAGCATTTTATCTGCCAGCATATGTGGAGGAATTGTTAAAAGATGTGGAACAAGAATATTGAAGTATTTATGGGATGTGAAAAAGAATTTGACGAAGCAGATACCGTTTTATTTGGAGCGCCGTTTGATTCAACAACATCTTATCGTCCAGGAACGAGATTTGGAAGCAGTACAATCCGAAGAGAATCGTATGGGATTGAGACATACAGTCCATATCAGGATGCAGATTTGGAAGAGACGAATGTAATGGATCTTGGAGATCTGGAACTTTGTTTTGGAGATACGAAAAAAGCTTTGGATGCGATTGAAGAATGTGCTGACAAAATTTTAGAGGCAGGAAAGCGTCCTTTCTTAATCGGTGGGGAACATCTTGTCACACTTGGGGCATTTCGGGCTGTATTTAAAAAGTATCCAGAAGTTGTGATTGTTCATTTTGACGCACATGCAGATTTAAGAGAAGAATATCTCGGAACAGAGCTTTCTCACGCCTGTGTGATAAGACGATGTCATGATTTAGTAGGAGATGGAAAAATTTTTCAGTTTGGAATTCGTTCTGGAGACAGAGAAGAATTTCGCTGGGCAAAAGACCATGTACAGATGAATAAATTTAATTTTGCGGGTCTTAAAGAGACTTTGCAGCAGATAAAGGGAAAACCTGTTTATTTTACAGTAGATCTTGATGTGATGGACCCTTCTGTATTTCCAGGAACAGGGACACCGGAGCCAGGCGGAGTGCGTTTTGATGAATTGAGAGAGGCAGTCACAATGGTTTGCAAGGAAGCGGAAATTGTTGGATGTGATGTCAATGAATTAAGTCCACATTATGATGAAAGTGGAATATCAACAGCAGCGGCTTGCAAAATTGTGCGGGAGATGCTTCTTGCTTTAAGAAAATAATAAAATTCTATAAAATCATAGCCAGAAAACCCACTGCCTTTAGGCGATGGGGAGTTCACATAGAACATTAGAAAAAGGAGACAACGATCATGGGTAAAGTATTAGTAATCGGATGTGGAGGAGTTGCTTCTGTAGCAATCCATAAATGTTGTCAGAACAGCGAGGTATTTGAAGAAATTTGTATTGCCAGCAGAACAAAATCAAAATGTGATGCGTTAAAAGAAAAATTAGCGCCGACAACAAAAAGTAAAATTACAACAGCACAGGTAGATGCAAACAATGTAGAAGAGCTGATTGCTCTGATTGAAAAAGAAAAACCAGGCGTTGTTCTGAATCTGGCGCTTCCTTATCAGGATTTGACAATTATGGAAGCATGTCTGGCAACAAAGACACATTATGTGGATACTGCTAACTATGAGCCAGAAGACACAGCAAAATTTGAGTACAGCTGGCAGTGGGCATATAGAGAACGCTTTGAAAAAGCAGGTATTACAGCATTACTTGGATCAGGATTTGACCCAGGAGTGACAAGCGTATTTTCCGCTTATGCGTTAAAACATGAATTTGATGAGATTTCTGAAATTGATATTTTGGACTGCAACGGTGGAGATCACGGCTATCCATTTGCAACAAACTTTAATCCAGAAATTAATATTCGTGAAGTTTCTGCAAAAGGATCTTACTGGGAAAATGGACATTGGGTAGAAACAGAGCCAATGGAGATCAAGAGAACATACAATTTTGAAGGTGTAGGAGAAAAAGATATGTATCTGCTCCACCATGAAGAGATTGAAAGCCTTGCGCTGAATATTCCTGGAATTAAACGCATTCGTTTCTTCATGACATTTGGTCAGAGCTATCTGACACATTTAAAATGTCTGGAAAATGTAGGAATGACTTCGATTGAACCGATTATGTATGAAGGAAAAGAAATTATTCCGCTGCAGTTCTTAAAAGCAGTATTGCCAGATCCAGCAAGTCTTGGAGCACGCACAAAAGGAAAGACAAATATTGGATGTATTTTCAGAGGAAAGAAAAACGGAGAAGAGAAAACATATTATCTCTATAATATCTGTGACCATGAAGAATGCTACAAAGAAGTAGGATCTCAGGCTGTTGCATATACAACAGGTGTTCCAGCTATGATCGGAGCAATGATGATTCTGACAGGTACATGGAATAAGCCAGGCGTTCATAATATCGAAGAATTTGATCCAGATCCATTTATGGATGCGCTGAATGTTTGGGGCTTGCCATGGAAGGAAAACCGTAACCCGGTTATGGTGGAGTAATGAAAGAAGAAAAAATCCGTACCCCGTATTTTTTAGTAGATGAAAAACGACTTCGTCAAAATCTGGAAATTTTAAAAGAAGTTTCAGAAAAAGCAGGATGTAAAATTTTATTAGCACAGAAGGCTTTTTCCATGTTTTCAGTGTATCCTTTAATCAGACAGTTTCTTGCCGGAACAACGGCAAGCGGTCTGTATGAAGCGCGTCTTGGAGCGGAAACGTTTGGCGGAGAAACACATGTATTTTCACCGGCTTATAGAGAAGATGAATTTGAAGAAATTCTTCGTTATGCGGATGATATTGTCTTTAACTCACCAAATCAAGTGAAAAAATTTGCAGAGAAAGCAAAGAAAGCTGGAAAGTCAATAGGACTTCGTATTAATCCGGAATATTCTACTCAGGATGGGCATGAAATTTATGATCCATGCGCTAAGGGATCACGGCTCGGAACGACAAAAGCAAATTTTGATCCAGAAATTTTACCGTTGTTAGATGGCTTTCATATTCATACACTGTGCGAACAGGATGCAGATGATCTGGAGACAACCGTTGCTGCATTTGAAGAAAAGTTTGGTCAGTATTTATATGGAATGAAATGGCTGAATTTAGGAGGCGGTCATCATATCACAAGAGAAGGATATCAGATAGACAGATTGATTCATTTGATTCAGAGATTGAAAAAGACGTATGATCTGGAAATCTATCTCGAGCCAGGAGAAGCAGTTGTTTTAAATGCTGGGGATCTGGTATCCACTGTTCTTGAGACAATGGAGAATCATATCAACATTGCCATTTTAGATACCTCTGCCGCATGTCATATGCCGGACGTTCTGGAAATGCCATATCGTCCTCCAGTGAGAAATAGTGGCAAACCAGGGGAAAAACCATATACCTATCGTCTGGGAGGACCAACGTGCCTTGCAGGAGATATTATAGGGGATTATTCATTTGAAACACAGCTAAATCCTGGGGATACCGTTATTTTTGAAGATATGGCGCTTTATACAATGGTTAAGACAAATACGTTTAATGGAATGAGACTTCCTTCGATTGTATGGCAGGATTTAGAGGGAAATAAGACAGTAGTCAAAACATTTGAGTACGAAGACTTTAAGATGAGACTATCTTAAGAAGAGAGTGAAAAATATGCAAGTGTTTATTGTACGTCTTGGG